>NZ_KI260452.1:49333-52604 GCF_000468015.1 Ruminococcus callidus ATCC 27760
CCGTCAGGCGGGCTTTATGCAGTGTTTCCTCAGGTGATCGTATATCCCGGAGCCTGATAGGGTTGTTTGTCGTAGCCGTATTTCAAATCGGAGTACAGGCTGGTGATCGCGTTCCATACCGCGGTACCCACTACGCCGGTTTTCGGGTAGCCGAACAGTTCCTGAAACGCCATGACAGAAGCCTTGGTCATGGGGCCGAAATAGCCGGTGGCGTTGACGGTGGGAATTTCCGGATAGGTGCCGTGGATATAGGTGAGATACTGCTGCATCAGACGGACGTACTCGCTGGTAGTGCCCTCCCGCAGAACCACGCCGGGGTAGAGCACCACGTCATTGACCGAGGTGTCCAGCGGTATCGATTCCACAATGCCGGTGTAGGCATCATAGAGGGCGTTCCATGTGGAAAAATCCACCACGCCCGTCACCGGAAGCCCGAACGCCTGCTGGAGGGATTTGACGGAAGTTTCTGTCTGTTCTCCGAAGTAGCCGGTAATTTCCACCGGCTGTATGGCGGCATAGTAGGCTCCCACCACTGCAAGATGATACTGGAGGGCACGGATGTTTTTTCCCTGCATGCCGAAGTGCAGATCCTCGGTGTGCGTAAGCTCGATGTCCTGCTGGGTCAGCCCCTCGGAGTTCAGTTCTGCCAGGTTTTTCACGCTGGTAAAAATATAGGAGATCCGGTACCATGTGGCTTCGTTGACAATGCCGGTTGCCGGCAGCCCGAAGATTTCCTGAAAGGCAATGACGGCATCTTGTGTGATATAGTCAAAATCGCCGGCAGCTTCGCCGATTTTGGGAATGGCAGGGTAGTTTCTGGAAATGCGGTTCAGCTGTACCTGAATGGTGCGGACCGGATCATCGGAAAGTCCCAGCCGCAAATCAAATCCCGGATAGGAGGGCGTGTTGGTCATTACGGGAACGTTGGTGACAATGTCGATGTCGCTGCCGTAAAATGTGGTAAGGATCTCATAAGGAGTCATGCCCTGTTGTGCCAGCGGCACGGTGCCCCACTGGGAAAGCCCGTCACAGGTTACCGTTGTGCCGTTGCAGAACGCTGTGAACAGCGGCTCCACATTGCCCTGCCGCCGGACGTAAGAGTTGAACAGTTCGTCAACCAGCTGCCCCACGTTTTCGAAAATTTCTCTGCCGTAGATGTACTTCTGGTCAAACTGAGTGGAGTTGGTGATGTCAAAAGGATACCCGCGGGAACGATACCACTCAGTATAGACACGGTTGAGGGCAAAGCTGACAATGACGTAGATGTTGGCACGAATGGCATTTTCCGGCCACGTGGGGTAAATTTCGCTGGATACCACGTTTTTGATGTAATCGGGAAAGGAAACGGTGACGTTGTTCGCCGTTTCCTCCGGCCGCCCCAGATGCACGGTAATATCTCTGGGGATAAAGGGTTCTCCGACTGGCATATCTGGCAGCCCTCCTTACAGATTGGGTTCGGTGTTTTGGTAGACAATGGTTTTCGGCGGCTCCTGCAAGTAGCTGGGCAGGGGAATCATGTGGAAGATCTGTCGGGAGGTCGTGCCGGCGAATACTGGTACAGCTTCGCTGACCTGCCGGTAAAAACCGTCCGCATAGACGCTGACATCATAGGTGCTATATGGCTTTCGGGTTTCGTCGCAGTTCAGTGAGAGAGAAGCCGCCGGCACCGGCAGCGGAATTTTTCCGGTTTCGCCGCTTTCGTTGGTGACGGCAGTGTGTTTCAGATGTACCTGTTCCTCCGTGCCGTTGGTCACCAGCACGGACACACCGGCAAGGGCACGGGCATTGCCGGCACTGCGGGTGATGACCTGAATCCAGCCGATCGCCGGCTGTTCCTGTGGAGTTTTCTCCACTTCCAGCTGCGGCGGAGGAACGGTTTCGGTAGGAAGCGGTTCCGGCATCGGGGGAGCAGGCTCCGGTTCTGGGGGCGTGGGTTCCGGCTGTGGCTCCTGCGGCGGAGCTTCTTCCGGTTCCGGAACGGGTGCCGGTGCAGGTGCAGATGCCTGTGCCGTGTGATAGAGCCGCAGCAGCTCTGCCTGATATTCTTCCGGTGTTTTTTCCATAGCAGTTATCCTCCTGTCAAAGCGTTGATGTGAAGGAAACACTGAATAAAGCCCGCCTGACGGCTTTGCACGCAATCTGCGTGCAGATTTTTCGTCATATTGCCCAGAAATTCCTTGCCAGACATACAGTCTGCCTGCGGAATTTCTGGGCAATCTGCCAAAAAATCTGACGACGCATCTTACCACAAGCTTTGCTCGGTGTTTCTTGAACACGTTCCGCGTTTCCACAATCTATGCGATTGTCTGGGGAAATATGTGCATGGACAATACCGCACAAAAAAGTCTGCCCTTGTCCGGACAGACTTTTCTGTTTTCCACAGTGGAATGTGGAAAGCACATGGAAACCCTGCATAAAGCCCGCCTGACGGCTTTGCACGCAATCTGCGTGCAGATTTTTCGTCATATTGTCCAGAAATCCCTTGCCAGACACCAAGTCTGCCTGCGGAATTTCTGGGCAATCTGCCGAAAAATCTGACGACGCATCTTACCACAAGCTTGATGCAGTGTTTCCCTATCTCTGCTGGGAAACCGTCGCGGGCTCGGTCAGTGCTTCCCGTCGGAACAGGAATGTCATACACCAAAGGGCTGCGATCGCCACCAGAATATAAACGGCACGGCTGATGAACGATGCCGAACCGCCGAAGATCCATGCCACCAGATCAAATTCAAACACGCCGACCAGTCCCCAGTTGACACCGCCGATAATCAGCAGGATCAGTGCAAGTTTATCCCACATGCAGCTACACCTCTTTTCTGCAATTTCTGTGAGAATACATATCCGCTTCTCACAGTTTTGCTCTTATAGTATGCCCGCAAACCGTGTGGAATATTCTGTGGAAAACACCTGTTTTCTGACGGCATGTATTTTGATAACAACCACAAATGGCGTACCATACTTTTTGTGCAATTCTACAAAATCCACAGAGAACAGGCACTTTTTGTGTATTTTCCCTTGACGGGTGACCGCGAATTGTGTATAATAGATACGGTGATAAAACCGCAAAGATGGAGGTCTTATGATTGGTGAAAACCCTCCTATTTTGTTTTTATCAGTTCTCCATTGATTTTATCACTCGTTTTGTTGTCTCCTTTCTTTTGTTCTTGATTTTGTTTAGCCCGATTCCGGTTGGAGTCGGGCGTTTTTTTGTCTGTAGGCACTGTGCGGCTCTCAGATACAAAAGGCAATACCGCACAAAGAGCGTCTGGCG
>NZ_KI260453.1 GCF_000468015.1 Ruminococcus callidus ATCC 27760
CGCTGGTCCCCCTCCCCTTTCAGGGGAGGCTTATACATAAGTCCGCGGGGCGATGTGGGCATCGCCCCCTACACGTTCCAAGAGATTTCTCCGTAAAATCCAACACATTAAGAAAAGGTTTCCCCTCAGCAGCACTGTCCTTGTTTCACGTGAAACATTCTGTGTGACACGCTTATCCCCGCAGCTGGATCGGCATCAGCAGGAAAATGAAGCTTTCGCCCTGCGGCGGAACCAGTTTTGCCACGCGATTGCCGCCGCTCAGCTGGATTTTTACCTTGTCGCAGTCTGCCGCACGGACAGCGTCCAACAGAAAACGGTTATCAAAACCGATGGTGACATCTTTGCCGCTGATCTCCACCGGAATTTTGTCGTTGATCTCACCAATACCGGTCTTGCACCACACGCCAAGACTGCCGTTGGCAAACGTGCAGCGAACCGGTGCGTTGTACTTACCGCTGATCAGCAGGGAACAGCGTTCCAGACAACGGGTCAGGGCACTGGTGTCCACAGTGATCTCAGTTTCATAGCTGGCAGGAATGCTGCTGCGGTAGTTGTGGAACTCGCCCTCCAGCAGGCGGGAGAATACCGTATAGCCGTTGAATTCGAATACCACGTGCCGCCGATCCGCAGAAATGGTGCAGAGTTCCTCTGCGTCATCGTGGAGCATGTTTGCCACTTCCAGCAGCATCCGTTTGGGAACCACAAAACGGTAATTCTCCGCACTGGAAATGGGTTCCTGCCGGACTGCCAGCCGGTAGCCGTCAATGGCTGCCACATGAAGGGTATCGCCCTCCACCTCAAACAATTCGCCGGTGAGCACTGGTTTCGCCTCGCTGACAGAAGTTGCATAACTTGTCTGGCGAATCATGGAATTCAATACCGGCTGTTCGATCTGCATGCCGACGTTCAGATCCAGACTGGGCAGAGCCGGATATTCCTCAGAGGACATGGCGGAGATCTGAAACTCGGTGGCATCACAGAACAGTTTTACCACATAGTTGTCATCCACTTCCATGGTTACCATATTGCCGGAGAACCGGCGGACAGCCTCACTCAGCAGACGGGGAAGGATCACAAATTCGCCGGAGCAGTCTGATTCGACTTCAATGCTCCGCTGGATCCCGAATTCCAGATCATAGCCGGTCAGTTCCAGATTGTCGTGATCCAGCCGCAGCTTCAGGCGTTCCAGTGCCGGAATGGTGGATTTTTGAGAAACACCCTTTGCCACATGGGTAATGGCAGTATAGAATGTTTGTCGGTCACAAGTAAATTTTATCATGGGTCGTCTTCCTTTATTCAGATCCAATGGATCGGTCAATTTTGAATGGGGTTCGAAACGTGTGTCCCGGACAACGCTATATCCGTTTTGTATCTGTGTTGTCCGATGTCTTTCCGATTGTCCTTTTGCAGCCACTTCGCGGACAGAAAACATCACGCAGTTCAGCCGTTTTTCTTGCTTTTGCAGCTGTATCACGGACAGTTTTTTGCTGTCCATCCACTGTGCACAGCACATGTTATCCGCTGTTTTTTGCAGCGAAGCTGCGAAAAGACAGAATACAAAGAAAAGAATATATAGTAGTAATAATAGAGGCTCTGGAAAAGTGGAAACCGCAGATTCTCCTCGGAATTTCGGGCAGATCTTTCCCACAGACCGCCTGTGGAAAGTTTCCGGAAAAGTGGAAAGCTTTTTCCACACGGGAAAAGTGGAAAGTTTGTGGAGTGGAAAACAAAAGTTTGTGGAAAAAACCGTGGAAAACCTGACGTACTCGAAATACCGCTTCCACAAGCTGTGGAAAACACATTCCACAGCTTTCTACCACAGATTCCACAAGCCCGCTTCTACAGCTGTTAAATGCCGCGGACACAGCGGGCACTTTTTCTGCACATGGATTTTCAACAGACTGTTGAAACGCATGTGGAAAACTTGCCGACGCCGGTGGAATTCCTGTGGAATCGGCAAAAAAGCACTGCAAAATCCTGTTTTCCACATGTTCTGCAGTGTCCTTTCCCAGTTCTCTATGCGTGGCTTTTGTTGCGGATATTTTTGATGGTGTCCTCGACCAGCTGCTTCAGATGGTCATCGTGCTTCATTGCCGTTTCAATGTTGCTGATGGAGTAGACAATGGTGGAGTGGTCACGGCCGCCGAATTCCGTGCCGATCGCCTGCAGGGGCATCTGGGTGATCTCACGGACCACATAGATCGCCACCTTGCGGGCAGTGGAGATCTGGCTGGAGCGTTTGCTGCTGCGAATATCCTCCGGAGAAACGCCGTACACGTCAGCCACTTCCAGAATGATCTTCTCCACGGTGATCGGAGCCGGCTGGTCGTCGCTGAGAATGTCCTTGATGACGCTCTGTGCCATGGAAATGGACGGGGGCGAACCTGCCAGATGCTTCAGGGCTTTCAGCTTCTTGACGGCACCCTCCAGCTGCCGGATGTTGGTTTTCAGACGGTTGGCAATAAACTCTGCCACATCGTCGGGAATGTACAGATCCAGCAGTTCTGCCTTGCGGCGGATAATGGCGATACGGGTTTCAAAGTCCGGTGTGCTGATGTCGGTGATCAGGCCCCACTCGAACCGGCTGCGGATACGTTCTTCCAGCGTTTTCAGTTCCTTGGGCGGCTTATCCGAAGTGATCACGATCTGCTTGCCCTCAGCGTGGAGCTTGTTGAACGTGTGGAAGAATTCCTCCTGCATGCGTTCCTTGTTGCTGAAAAACTGAATGTCGTCGATCAGCAGCACGTCGGCGTTCCGGTACTTGTCGTGGAACCGAGCCATGTTGTTGTCGTTGATGCAGGAGAGGAAGTCGTTGCCGAATTCTTCACTGGTGACGTAAATGATCTTGTATTCAGGGTGATTTTCGTGCACCTGGTTGGCAATGGCGTGCATCAGGTGGGTCTTTCCCAGACCGGAGGGACCGTAGATGAACAGGGGGTTGTAGTTCTTGCCCGGTTCTTTTGCCACGGCGGTGCAGGCAGCGTAGGCGAACTCATTGGAGCCGCCGACAATGAATGTGGCGAAGGTGTACTCATAGTTGGCACCCTCAAAGCTGTGTTCCAGTTCCTCGTGGCGGCGTGCCAGTTCATCGTAATCCTTGGCGTTGCTGTTTTCGGAAAGCGGGTTGTCATTTTCTTCCGGTGTGACGACATTGATCTGGATCTTGACATCCAGTCCCAGCACGTTGAGAAATGCCTCTTTCAGCAGGGCATTGTAGGTGTTCATAACAACGGTTTTCTGGAACTCTGACTGTACGGTGAACACTGCCACCGAGCCGTCCAGCTGTACCGGCTTCATAATATCGATCCAGAGCTTCATGGCAGCTTCTGAGATCCGGCCCTCTTTCCGGCAGTACTGTTTGACACTGGAGAAGGCTTCATCAATTGAATTCATAAATGGGGGATCCTCCTTATGTAACTTCAAAGCCTGTCCGGCAGGATCTGCGGGGATCTCCGTGGTCTGCCGGACAGGCGAATTCTGCGGAACGGTGGTTGTGGAAAACCGTTTTCCGCAGACTTTCCACCTGTCTTTCAACAGGTATTCTTAATATAATAGTATACCACATCATCTGTGGAAAATCAACCCCTATTGTGGAAAACTTTATGAATTCCACAAAATTTCCACGTGGAAACCTGCGGAAACTGTGGAGAGCAAAAACGGACAAAAAACGGGCGTTTTCCACAGGCGGTGCAGCGTGGAAAATGGTTCAGGCAGCAACGGCAAAACGCGGGCACCGGAGCCGGCTGCCGCGTTGCCGGAATGCTGTCCTGCTCCGGAACGCTGGGTCAGCCGGCGGAATTGTCTTTGTAAAAAACGTCAAAAACCGACAAAAAATCCGTGCAGCCTGCCCAAAACAGCTGTGGAGAACCTGTGGAAAAAGAAAAAAAGCCGAAAATTTCGCAAAAAAGTTTGCCGGAGGGCTTGACAAATAAAACGGAATCCGTTATAATATATGGTAAATGGATTCACGCAGACAGGCTCGTCCGGTCTGGGTGGACTTCCAAGGAATCTGTGGGACGGCAGTTCTGCCGTCTGAGCGAGAAAGGAGGTACTGTTTTGAAGAGAACATATCAGCCGAAGAAGATTCATCGGAAAAAGGTGCATGGCTTCCGCAAGAGAATGGCCACTGCGAACGGTAGAAAGGTTTTAGCTCGCAGAAGAGCACGGGGCAGAGCAAGACTGAGCCACTGATCGAAGTCGGACCACAACGCCATTGGTTTGTGGTCTTTTGTTTTTTCGAGGAGCGTATTCTGAATTCGCCGATGTGCCGGCTGCGGAAAACTGACCCATACCGCCATGGTACAAGGTCAGACAGTCCGCAGCCGGCACACGGAAGATTCGGGGTACGCTTTTGCTTTTTCCGGTAAAAACCGTCAACAGGCTCTGAACACAAAAAGATGGAGTGCAAGCAATGGAGAAAACAGTGATCCTCAACCAGAATCGGGACTTTCAGCTGCTGTATCAGCGGGGAAAAAAGATTGCATCGCCGTATGCGATTATTTATCTGCGAAAGACCAGACGAAAGTATAACCGGCTGGGCATTACCGTAGGGAAAAAAGTCGGGTGTGCCGTAAAACGCAGCCGTGCCCGCCGTGTGATCCGGCAGGCATATCGGGAAACCGAACACCTGATGCCGGTGGGAATGGACATGGTCATTGTGGCGTTGCCCTCTATTGTGGGCATTCGCTCCACACAACTGCGTGACTATCTGGCAGGAAGCGGCGTTCGCCGTATCCGTAAACTGGTGGAACCGCCGTCGGAAGGGGGAAAACCGAAATGAGGTATCTGGCGGCGGCACTGATCCGCCTGTACCAGAAATTCTCCCGCCTAACTCCGGCTGTGTGCCGGTTTTATCCGACCTGTTCCTGTTATGCACAGACTGCAATTTTGCGGTTTGGTGTGCTGCGGGGCGGCTTTCTCGCCCTGCGGCGTCTGCTGCACTGTCACCCGTGGAATCCCGGCGGTATCGATTACGTTCCGGAACATCTGGATCCGCCGCGGGAGGTCTTCGGGCGGTATGTGCGGGCAATACGACACAACAGAAAGGGTTAAACAATTTTATGAGTGATTTTTTATATGATCTGTGCGGAAAGCCGTTCGGCTGGATCATGCGTCTGATTTACGACTTGGTAGACAACTATGCTTTGGCGATCCTGTTGTTCACGATCTTCACCAAGCTGATCCTGTTTCCCATTTCGTATAAGCAGCAGAAAAATTCCGCAAAAATGCAGCGGTTCAATCCGAAGCTGGAAAAGCTGCGGAAAAAGTATAAGGACGACCCCAAGAAGATGCAGGAAGAACAGATGAAACTGTATCAGGAGGAAAACATCAACCCCGGTGCTTCCTGCCTGCCCATGTTCCTCCAGTTCTTTATCCTGTTCGGCATTCTGGACGTTGTATATAAGCCCCTGTCCTTTATCCTCAAGATGAAAGACAGCGTGATCTCCAGTGCTTTTGAGATCGTCCGGAATGTCAATCCGGAACTCGCCAAGCAGGGCACCAGCCTCCGGCGGGAACTGGCGATCCTGAGTGCACAGCACAGCGATGCCAGTGCATTCCAGAGCGTGCTGGGGGACAACCTCTCCGCAAAGATGACCGAATTCTATGACAAGTTCAACCTGTTCGGCATCAATCTGGGCGAAGTGCCGTCGTGGCACCCTGACGTGTGGAACGCTACCGCGATCGGCTTGTTCCTGATTCCGGTGCTGTCCGGCGTGCTCCAGCTGGCACTGACCATTTATATGCAGATCTACCAGAAGAAAAAGAATCCCGGCATGCCGAATATGGGCTGCATGAACATCATGCTCTATGCAATGCCGATCTTCTCCGTCTGGTTCGCATTTCAGGTGCCGGCAGGTGTCGGCTTCTACTGGGTATGCTCGTCCTTCTTCTCCCTGATCCAGAGCGTCGGTCTGAACTGCTACTTCACCAAGGAGCGTATCGAGGCGATCTGCGAAAAGGAAAACCAGAAGAATGCCAAGAAATACGCCAACGGCAAAAAGAGCTTCATGCAGCGTATGATGGACGTACAGCAGGGCAATGACGTCATGAACCAGCGGGAAAAATATGTAGAAGAAACCAAGGATATGTCCCGTTCGGAACTGAACAAGTATAACCAGCAGGTGCTGAAAGACGCACGGAAACGCATGGCAGAAAAGTACGGCGAAACGTATGACGAATCCGACAGCACCGAGGGCAGCGGGGATCAGAAATAATCGTCCGCGAAAAATCAATTACTACAGTTCACAGGGAACCGCCCTGTGAAATCCCATTACCAAGGAAAGGGATGAATGAGAATGAAAGAGATTTTCACTGCAAAAAGCATCGAAGAAGCAAAGCATCTGGCGGTCGAAAAGTTCGGCGTTTCTGAAGACCAGATCGTGTTCCGCATTCTGGAAGAACCGAAAAAAGGAATTTTCGGAAAGGTAAAGCGGGAAGCACAGGTAGAAGCAGTGTACGAAGCAGCAGAAGAAGCTGCACCAGCAGAAACCACAGAAGCCAAGGCTCCGGAACAGCCGGAAGCCCCGCAGCCGCAGGCAGAAGCCGCACCGGCAATGCCGGTTTCCCGACCGGTACAGGAAGCGGTTTCTTCCGTGGAGGAGATCATTATTGACAAGGACGACAATTCGCCCACACGGGGCATGGAGTCCGAAGCGATCGAAACCATTCTGACCGAGGGCGAAATGTCCCCGAACCTGCTCCGTGCAAGACAGTATATCGCAGACATTTACGCTGCTATGGGCATCACCGTGACCATCAGCACCATGCGTACCGCAAACGGCATTCGCATGGAACTTCGCAGCGATAATAAAAGCGGCACGATCATCGGCAGACGAGGCGAAACACTGGATTCCATTCAGTATCTGGCATCGATTCTGGTGAATAAGGACAGCGAGGATTACTGCCGCCTGCTGCTGGACAGCAACGGCTATCGGGAAAAGCGTCGCAAGACACTGGAACAGCTGGCAGAAAAGATCGCACGGAGCGTGCTCCGCAGCGGTCGTTCCACCACGCTGGAACCCATGAATCCCTATGAACGCCGCATCATTCACAGCAAGATCTCGGAGATCGAGGGTGTGACTTCCAAGAGCGTCGGCGAAGATCCGTACCGGAAGGTCGTAGTTTCTTCTACCACCGGCAGACGCAGCGGCGGAAACCGCGGCGGCAAGGGCGGTCAGAACCGCGGGGGCAAGCGTCCCTATCGGGAAAAGAAGCCGGAAGATTTCCGCCGGAAGAATCTGGATTCCATGAAGACCAGCTTCGAACGGGATTATAAAAAGCCGAAGCCGGAGGACGAACTTAACACCGGCTTGTACGGCAAGATCGAATTCTGATCGGAAACTGAACGCAGATCACAGAACGGATTGTAGCAATGCAGTCCGTTTTGTTGTATCTGTTTGGAATGTGTAGAAGGCGATGCCCACATCGCCCCGCGGACTTGCCCGAGGACAGTAATTTTCTAGTGCAGCCGCATCGAAACCGTCCGGCGGAATTCGCTCGTACCTCGCTGTCCGCCTGGGGCTTGCCAACGTCGGCTGCCAATTATGTTAGACTTTATGGAAGAACCTCTTGGAATGTGTAGGTGGTGATGCCCACATCGCCCCGCGGACTTGCCCGAGGACAG
>NZ_KI260454.1 GCF_000468015.1 Ruminococcus callidus ATCC 27760
ATACTTTCCCCACGTTTTCACGCTGGCAGGCACAACGACTTCTGTAATGGCGGTGTGATAAAATGCATGCGACTGGATTGCAGTAACTGCCTGCGGAATGGTAACAGAAGTCAGACCGGCGGTATCATTGATTACAGCATCTTCCTGTGCAAAAGCGGAATCACCGATGCTGGTCAGTGTAGCTGGAAGAGATACCGTTTCTGCATTGGAACAATGATAAAACAAACTGTCACCAAGACGAGTAATGCCATTGCTGAGTACAATTTCTTTGATCTTGTCGTTTTGATAGAATACCGAATCGCGAGAAGTATAGTCGTATGTTGCACCCGTGCCACGCAGCAGCAGTTTGCCATTGTCATAGAGAACATAGTAGATGTTTTCACCGCACTGTCCGGTCGCTAGGATTTCGCCTGCGGTCAAGTCATCCACCTTGGTTTGCAGTTCGGAAATCTGACTGTTCATTGCATCCAGACGCTTTTGCAGTTCGTCCAGCGTGGCATTCGTCTTTGCCATTTCGACAAGCATCTCCGTCACTCTGCACTTGCCAAGAATACACTTGCAGTAACCGCATTTACTCTCATCTGCAC
>NZ_KI260455.1:0-1623 GCF_000468015.1 Ruminococcus callidus ATCC 27760
AGTGGGACATTAAGGTCTCCCTGAAAACAAATGATGTCATTTCTGGATTTGGCTGATCGTGGAGCAAAAAATAGAGCGGGTGCTGCGGCACTCGCTCTTTTCCGTTTTCAGTGTATTGATATAGATGCAAAGGCAACTGTGCGATTGCTTCCGACAATACTCTTACACAGGCGTACACAACAGTATGCTGCATGGCACTTCGGTCATCCACTCGTTTGCCGCTGTGCGCTCGTCCAAAAAAGTAGGTGTAGGACGGGCTGTCGTAGCTGTTCTGGGGCTTATCGCGGCTTTTGAAAAGTCCTTTGAAAATGCTCATGGGGATCACGCTCCTTTCAGGATTGAATTTTTCGGTGAGATGTGATATAATATAGTAAATCTGGGTATTAGATTTAGCTAAGTTGTAATTTTTATAAAAAGGATGTGCAATATGATATATTTAGACGCTAACGCCATTTATTGGTATTATGGTAGGGATATGTTGCATTTACCTCTAAGTGATCCTAACCTTGATGTAAATAAACTATGTAATTATTTAGATATCCGTACTGATTTGAGTTTACCTGCTTCTGTGCTTATGGAGATAGTTGTCCATTTTAGAGATTATCCGGATGATATAAAGAACATTCTTTCATTCATAAAAGATAAAAATATAAAGGTTCTGAATAATTTACCTAATCACTGCTTTACATCGGACGAACTAACCATTCTACAATTATGTGCATCAAGAGATACACTAAAAAAATATGCGTATAAATTGCTTGATGTAAAGATAGAAATAGAGATTCGACACGCATATGTGTTCCTTCAAACAATCAGCTTATTGTATGCGGATTATTACCTTAAATCTATTTCTTCATTAACTGATGATATCAGGGGAAACGTCTTGCACTATTTAGGCAATGATTTTTTAAATGAAATGAAAGAAGACCACACCTCACAATTAACTAAATCTCTTAAAGACGGGTATGCGGATAATAATAAATCACAGCAATATTTAAAGAAAAAATATATGGAATTGCTTGTTCAAAACTGTGTTATTTTTCAAATGATTATTGACACGGTGACGAAGTTCTTGGAAAATGAACAAGATTTATACACGGTAATGTGTAATTCAGCTCAAAAAGCACGCAATAGTGGTTTTGATGAAGACCACATAATGAGAATTGTTGTTGACGCTCTTGCTACTGACTCTACTTTTCTACAGGAAGCTAAAACAAGAATCCCTGATATTTTCAGGGAAAAGGGATATACAAAGCATCAAGCTAAATACATAAAAACACTTCTTAGTGCTTGGTTAGAACGGGGTCAGAAACTCAAAAAGAACGATATCTTTGATATGCTTTATGTTGGCTCTGTTGACAAGCAAGTTGTAAATAGAAAGAAGAGTATTATATTTGATCAAAATTCATACCTTCTTTCTTTTGATTCGGCTGTGCTAAGCTTTATTTGTGAAGATGAGTGGAATAAACACTTGTTAAATAAGTTCTTGCTATCTAATCGTTAATCTTAAACAATCATTTTCCAAATTTACAATAATTATAAAACTAACAACTCCCTCTCATCATAAACACTCGCCCCAGAATCACCCAATCCACAGCGAATTGCACGGTCAAGAGCCATAAT
>NZ_KI260455.1:1723-2875 GCF_000468015.1 Ruminococcus callidus ATCC 27760
GCTTGATGTTTCCGGCAGGGTCACGGCGAATGAAAATGTTATCCATCATCCACCTTAAAACAGGGTGTCCGTTGTGGGCAAGTGTCTGTTCCAAGGTCAGCTTCATCAGTTCCTTGGTCGGCGGTGACATATCTTTGTATCCTTGCCCGAATTGCACCATCGTAAAACCAAGTCCCTCCAGATTCTGTGACATCTGCACCGCACCCCAACGGTCAAAAGCAATTTCTTTGATATGGAATTTCTGCCCCAGTTCATCGATGAAGTTTTCGATAAAGCCATAGTGGACAACATTGCCCTCCGTTGTTTTCAGATAACCCTGCTGCTCCCACACATCATAGGGAACGTGGTCACGGCGAACTCTTAAAGGCAACATTTCTTCCGGCAGCCAGAAGTAGGGCAGAACGTAGTAATGCTCGTCATCATCTGTTGGAGGAAATACCAAAACAAAAGCTGTAATATCCGTTGTAGAGGAAAGGTCAAGTCCACCGTAGCAGATTCTTCCTTCGAGTTCGGATTCATCAAAAGCGACCTTGCATTTGTCCCATTTCTCCATCGGCATCCAACGTACCGCCTGTTTTACCCATTGATTGAGTCTCAGTTGTCGAAAAGCGTTCTCTTCGCCGGGAGTTTCCTTTGCAGAATTACACGCCGCCAACACCTTATCCATGCCGATTGTCTTGTCGAGTGACGGATTTGCTTTTTTCCACACCTTCGGGTCAGTCCAGTCCTCGGATTCATCTGCACCATAGATAACCGGATAGAAAGTCGGATCATGCTTTCTGCCCTCCAGAATGTCCTTTGCCTTTTGGTGAACTTCATAGCAGATTGAATTTGTGTCCGTTCCGGCTGTGGTGATGAGAAAATACAAAGGCTGCATTCTGGCATCGCCGGAGCCTTTGGTCATAACATCAAAGAGCTTTCGGTTCGGCTGCGTATGCAGTTCATCAAACACAACCCCGTGAATGTTGAAACCGTGCTTGGAGTAGGCTTCTGCCGAAAGCACCTGATAAAAGCTGTTGGTCGGGATGTACACGATACGCTTTTGTGAGGTCAGGATCTTCACTCGCTTGGAAAGGGCAGGGCACATTCGCACCATGTCGGCAGCCACATCAAACACTATGGCAGCCTGTTGGCGGTCGGCAGCACAGCCGT
>NZ_KI260455.1:2975-3839 GCF_000468015.1 Ruminococcus callidus ATCC 27760
CGGCAGCACAGCCGTAAACTTCGGCACGTTCTTCACCGTCACCGCAAGTTAATAGCAGAGCAACGGCAGCAGCAAGCTCTGATTTGCCATTTTTCTTCGGAATCTCAATGTAAGCCGTGTTGAATTGCCGATAGCCGTTCGGTTTCAAGATTCCGAACAGGTCTCGGATAATCTGTTCCTGCCAGTCCAGCAGTTCAAATTTCTTTCCTGCCCAGGTGCCTTTGGTATGGCTGAGGCATTCGATAAAGGAAACAGCATAATCTGCCGCCTTTTTGTTATACTTGGAATCCTCCGCCATAAAACGGGTCGGTTTAAATCTTGCTATTGTTCTCACCTCCAAACAAAAAAGACCTGCCAAAAGCAAGTCTGCATCATTTATTTTAATGCCCTCATGGGGCAGTTTTGTAATCGAGATTCCATTCCCATTGTAACCATGTTACCATACAAAAGCAAGGATAGCAAGCGGCTAAACAGACAGAAAAAACGTAGAAATTTCGCCGTTTTCTTGTGTAAGATACACCAATAGAAATTTTTCCGGTACGACCGCCAGAGCCTTTCGGCTCCGGCTCGTGGGATTCGGTTTTGGAAGAATCAGTTGTACTGTTTCAGCAGGATCGCCAGTGCAGTTTCAGTTTCTTCATCCTCCGGCGGAATATCCATGCCCCGGTCGAAATTGAACACCGTTTTGCCATTCCGCCGCAGGGAGATTTTCGAGGCTCTGCCTTCCTCATATCCAAAAGTGGAAGGCTCCTCGTAATGTTTCACCCAGTAGTGAAAAGTACTTGTTCCTACTTGAATCGTTCCTTCTGTCCACATTGTTTTTTCCTCCGGTTTTCGTTGTTTTTGCCTTTCGGCATGATGTAT
>NZ_KI260456.1 GCF_000468015.1 Ruminococcus callidus ATCC 27760
GCCGTCAGGCGGGCTTTATGCAGTGTTTCCTTAGTGTAAGTACCAGTTACTTCTTCAGTCCTGCCCCACGCAGAGCACACTCATAGGTGATATCGAACAGGTCGTTGGTGTCTACCTTGCCGTTGCCGTCAATGTCGCCGGCTGTGGTGGGGAAGTAGGTGCTGCCGGCACCGTATGCACCAGATTCGGCAATCTGCTGCATGGTCCAGTAGATGTCGTTGATCTCATAGGGAACACCGTTGCAGTCTGCATCGCCGGTAATGGGGGACTCGTCGTACACACCGTCATTGTTGAAGTCGAATGACAGTTCACTGCACTTCTTTTCCATGTTGTAGTTGACCATGGCGTTGCTCTCCATGACAAACCGCAGGTAGTAAGCTGTGACATACTGTACAAAGTCGTGTTCGCTGCCCTCGAATGCGTTGATCGCATCATCGTTGTACTCCGGATTAATGGTAACAACCGTTTCCATGTTGGTGGTGAGTGCGAAGCCTGTGTCCTTCTTGGTAATAGTGATCGTCTGATTCGGTGCTACGTCAAAGGTAACCTTGGCGGCGTTCAGCGGAGAGAAGTTGTAGTTGCCCTCGTCATAAGCCATGCTGAACTCAAGCGGCAGGCTTGCGGTGTCGGTATTGGTGTAGGAAATGCTGTCGCCGGTGATGTCCACCTTGCACTTGGTTCCCACGTCATACGTTCTTTTGTCGTAGGGGCTGCTCATGGAGCAATGTCATTAACTTAACATCTAGCCAAGCGAGC
>NZ_KI260457.1:0-11109 GCF_000468015.1 Ruminococcus callidus ATCC 27760
TGTCGCACAATCTTTGTGCGGTATTGCCATAACATTTATACCATAACTGCACCGAATGCGGCGGATCTGCATACACTGGAATGCACCGGATTCTCGAAAGCGGTGCAGAAAGGAGTTTTGTAATGCAAAGTTCTATGGATCACATGCCGCAGATGGCAGGCATGCAGCGGAACTTCCTGAGGGAATTCCAGTCGGCTGATGCCCCGATGTACGGCATGCAGGAAGCAGAGCCATTCCAACCCACCACGCCGTTTCCGGAGCAGACACCACCGGGCATGGCATATGTCCCCTATCAGCAGTGGGAGGAGCCCTATGATGCAGACACTGCCTTCCCTGTCGGAACCATTTTTCCGGCACTGGACTATCCCTATCGGGGAGGTGGTTCCTGTGCATGAGAAACAGAAGCTGCTCTCCATGATTCGGAAATATGATTTCGTCCTGTACGAATTACAGCTGTATCTGGACACCCACCCCCGCTGTCCAGAGGCTCTGCGAATGTGGAAAAACTATCAGGCAATGCGGCAGAAAGCGGCAACGGCATATGTCCGGCAGTACGGTCCGCTGCAGCCTTTGCAGACCAGCGGTGACAGCCCCTGGGCATGGAATCAAGGCCCGTGGCCGTGGGAAAAGGAGGCGAACTGAGATGTGGACCTATGAAAAAAAGCTGCAATACCCCGTTCGGATCAAAACACCCAACGCCAGAACGGCGAAGTATATTATTTCACAGCTTGGCGGCCCAGACGGAGAGTTGGCTGCTTCGCTACGGTATATGCACCAGCGATACACGGCAAAACCTGACAAAGTAAAAGGAGTTTTGACAGATATTGCCACAGAAGAACTAGCCCATGTCGAGATGATTTCCGCGATCCTGTACCAGCTGACTGACGGGCTGACACCGGAACAGATCAAGGAAGCCGGATTCGACGCGTACTTCGTAGACCACACCCTCGGACTGTACCCCCAGAGTGCCGCCGGCGTACCATTCACGGCTGCCTATTTCCAGTCCAAGGGGGATCCGATCACCGACCTGACCGAGGATATGGCGGCAGAGCAAAAGGCACGGAGCACCTACGACAACATTCTCCGGCTGTGCGATGACCCCGATGTCCGCGACCCGATCAAGTTCCTGCGGCAGCGGGAAATCGTGCACTTCCAGCGTTTCGGCGAAGCCCTGCGGCAAGTGCAGGACGACCTGAATTCCAAGAATTTCTACTGCTGCAACCCGTCTTTCGACAGCAGCTGCGGCAAAACCGCCTGCCGGAGAAAAATGCGGTAACACACTTCCCATAAGGCAATGCCGCACAAAGATTGTGCGGTATTGCCATAACTTTCAGATGCTGCTCTGTTTCCGGAGCAGCATTTTTTCTGTTTCCCTGAAAAGTTCACATACCACTCCTTGACTTTTCCCATATTTATGGTATACTAGCATACGGACAGTGTGATTTTCGCCTGTCCATAGAAGAAGGGAGAAGTGGGTATGATACAACTCATTGCAACAGATATGGACGGAACGCTGCTGGACGAGGAGAAGCAGCTTCCGGCACAGCTGCCTGCACTGCTGGAGGAATTATATCGCCGCGATATTACATTTGCCGTGGCAAGCGGCAGGTCGCACATGATGCTGACCAACCTGTTCGGAGAACTTGCCGAAGAAATCATTTTCATCTGTGACAACGGGGCATGCGTCATGTATCCCCATGAAGCACCGCTGCTGCACAGTCTGCCAAAAGATGTCATTCATCGGATTCTGGACGCGTGCTGCAGCCTGTCTGCCGGTGTGCCGGTGCTGTGCGGATTCCACCACATTTACTATCCGGAAAACGACAACGCTGCCATGCAGCATGAAATTCAGCGGTATTACCGCAATCCGCAGGTGGTTCCCTATGACGACCTGTACGCTGTTGACGAACCGATCCTGAAAGTTGCCCTGTGCGACACCAACGGACCGACAAAGGAAGCCTACCCTGTGATGCACGAAGCACTGGGCGATGCCTATGAACTGCTGATCTCCGGCGACTGCTGGATGGATATTATGTGCAAGGGTGTGACCAAGGGTGCCGCCTTGCAGGGATTGCAGGAGCGTATGGGCATCACACCGGCGGAAACCATGGCATTCGGTGACTATGACAACGACATTTCCATGCTACAGCATGCGGAATTCAGCTACGCTATGGAAAACGCCTCGGAGCGTGTCCGCCAGCAGGCAAAGCACATTGCTCCGGCAAACACCAAAAACGGTGTGGTGCGGGTGCTCTGCGAAACACTGGGGATCCATATGGAATCGCTGTGAGAGTGCGGCTGCCCATAAACCAAAAATGAAATTCTTAGGGCAATACCGCACGCAATCTGCTTGCAGTGTTTCCCTTATAACAGAGGGACGGTGCCGGCATCGTCCCTCTGCGTTTCTTTCGCTGCAAAATTTTTGGCAATACCGCACAAAGAGCGTCTGGCGACTTTGCACGCCATCTGCTTGCAAATTTTCCGTCAGAGCCTGTTTCGTATCTTCCCGCACGCATCTGTCGCACAATCTTTGTGCGGTATTGCCGTTTCATTTCACCTGTTTTTTACCGGCACTTTGCAAAAAAAGCTTTACAAAACCACAAAAATATGCTATACTGTCCTTAACGTTCTGATGATATGGAACGTGAAGGAAACACTACATGTCAGACCGCAATCCGGCATGCGGTTTTACGTTTCCTGAAAGCACTTTTTGCATTTGTCGTCACTGACAGAAAGGAGTTTTGGAATGGAAGCATCTATGCCATTTCTGCTGTGGGGCGGCTTGTTTGTGCTGACGGTTCTGGCGGAATTCGCCACCCAGCAGCTGGTGAGCATCTGGTTTGCTGCCGGTGCACTGGCGGGCTTTCTCGCAGCCTGTTTCGGGGCTTCGCCGGTGGTGCAGATCGTCTTGTTCGTGGTGATCTCTGTGGTACTTCTGATCTTCACCCGTCCTATCGTCCGCCGAATTTTCTCGTTCGGCATCAAGGACACCAACAATCAGGAGATCGGCAGGATCGCCGTCGTCATTCAGACGGTAGACCCCATACACAACACCGGACGCGTCCGGCTGGACGGAGTAGACTGGATCGCAGTTTCTCAGGACGGCACAGTCATTCCGGAAAACACCAGCGTCCGCATCGAAGCGATCAGCGGCACCAAGCTGCTGGTCAGCCGGCTGCCGCAGACAGAAGAACAAACTGTAAACAATTAAAGGAGAACACACATGGGACTGATTATTTTACTTCTGGTTATTTTCATCATTGTGATTTTTGTCACACGAATTCGCATTGTACCGCAGGCAAATGTCTACGTCGTAGAACGTCTGGGTGCATTCTATAAGGCGTGGGGCACCGGTATCCACTTTCTGGTACCGTTCATCGACCGCGTGGCAAAGCGGGTTTCCATTAAGGAACAGGTCGTAGACTTCAAGCCGCAGGCAGTGATCACCAAGGACAACGTTACCATGCAGATCGACACGGTCGTATTCTTCCAGATCACCAACTCGGTACAGTTTGCCTACGGTGTGGAACACCCTATCGCAGCAATCGAAAATCTGACTGCAACGACCCTGCGTAACATCATCGGCGAACTGGAACTGGACGCAACGCTGACTTCCCGCGACCTCATCAACACCCGCATCACCGAAACACTGGACCTTGCCACAGACCGCTGGGGCATCAAGGTCATTCGCGTGGAACTGAAAAATATCCTGCCCCCTGCTGAAATCCGTGACGCCATGGAAAAGCAGATGAAGGCAGAGCGTGAAAAGCGTGAAAAGATTCTCCGTGCACAGGGTGAACGGGAATATCAGGTCACTGTCGCACAGGGTGAAAAGGACGCAAAGATCCTCCGTGCAGAAGCAGAAAAGCAGACTGCGATCCTGAAGGCAGAAGCGGACAAGGAAGCCGTGATCCTGCGAGGCGAAGCGATCAAGGAACAGAAAATGCGTATCGCTGTCGGTGAAGCACAGGCAATTGAACTGGTGCAGAAGGCACTGGCAGACAGCTTGGTCAAGCTGAACGCAGCAAATCCCAGCGAAGCTGTTCTGAAGCTGAAATCGCTGGAAGCATTCGAAAAGGCAGCAGACGGCAAGGCAACCAAGATCATTATCCCCAGCGAGATTCAGGGGCTGGCTGGTCTGGCTGCCGGTCTGAAAGGTGTCCTCTCTGACAGCCCTGTAACCGCAACAGCTCCTGCACCGGCTCCGGCTGGAAAAACGGCTCCGGCAGCAGAGGCTCCGGCGGAAAACCAGTAAGCTTTCTGAGGCAGTACGGTACAAAGGCAATACCGCACAAAGTCTGTGCAGATTGCCTTGATTTTCCATGAAAATATTGTGACTAAAAAGGACGGCTTCGTGCCGTCTTTTTTTGTGGAAAAAAACGATTTTCCGCGAATGCGAATTCTTGGGGCTGTTCCCCTTGCAATCCTGTCGCAAATTGTTGTATAATAGGAGTTACGAGAGAAACGCGGAACAAAAGCATGCCCGCCATGCGGCGTTTCTCCAAAGTAAAGGCACCACCGTGATTCGATGCCGGATCATATTTGATATTCTGACAGAAACAGAGGTTATACACATATGGTTTTTTCCCGATTGTTTTTCATTTACCTATTCTTCCCCATTTGTTTTCTCTGCTATTTTGCGACAAAGAAAACCTCTTACCGCAACGCAGTGCTGATCGTCTTTTCCCTGTTGTTCTACGCCTGCGGGGATATTTCCTTTTTGTGGCTGGTCGTCGCCAGTGCACTGGTCAACTTCGTGCTGGGGCGTGGCATCGACAAATTCCGCGACAAGGCTCCCGCAAAGGCATTCTTGGCTCTGGGACTGGTGCTGAATCTGGGTACACTGGTGGGATTTAAGTACACCGGCTTTTTCATTGAGAACCTGAACAACTGGTTCTCCCTTTCCATTCCCGTCCCCGACCTGCCGCTGCCGCTGGGCATCAGCTTTTTCACGTTCCGCACGGTTTCCTATCTCATCGACTGTGCGTGGGGCAAAGTCAAGGCGGAACGAAATTTCTTCACGTTCCTGCTGTACGTTTCCTTTTTCCCGATCACCATTTCCGGACCGATCGCACGGTACGAAACCATGCAGGCAGATCTGCACCAGCGGCGGGTGTCTGCCGACGACCTTAGCATTGGCTTCGGACGCATTGCCGTTGGTCTGAGCAAAAAGGTCATACTGGCAGACCGGCTCTCCGGCATCGTAGACCAGTTCCTGGGGAACGACTTCACCACCCAGACCACACTGGGTGTCTGGTACGGTGTAATTCTCTACGCCCTGCAAATGTACTTCGATTTCTCCGGCTATTCCGATATGGCAATTGGCATTGCCCGCATCTTCGGCTTTCATCTGGACGAAAACTTCCGCCACCCGTTCCTCTGCAAGGACATCACCGAGTTCTGGCAGCGTTGGCACATTTCGCTGGGAACGTTCTTCCGCGACTACCTGCTGTACGTACCGCTGTTCGGCAAACGCCGGAAAATCGGCGGGCTGCTGCTGGTCTGGTTCTGTACCGGTCTGTGGCACGGTGCCAGCTGGAACTATATCATCTGGGGCATTTACTACGGACTGTTCCTCATGCTGGAAATGGGCATCGGCAAAAAGGGCATGAAAAAGATTCCGGCAGTGCTCCGGCATCTGTGCAACAAGATCGTCATCATTGTCGGGTTCGGCATCTTCTACTGCACCGGCGGTATCGACCAGCTGGGGGATATGCTGCTGGCAATGGCAGGACAGAACGGCACCGGCTGGCTGGACACCATGCTGGTCACTTCTGTGCAGAACAACCTGTTCCTGCTGATGGCTGCCCTGCTGTGCTGCTTCCCGCTGCTGGAACTGCCGAAAAAGATCATGGCAAAAAATCCGGCTGCCAATGTTGCCCTGTCCGTCACCGGCACAGTGCTTGCCGCCGGCCTGCTGGTCATCAGCAGCATTCTCATGGTAGATGCCACCAACACCCCGTTCCTGTACACCAAGTTCTGATCCAAGGAGGGAGAACACCATGGACGAAAACAACAAGCCGCAAAGTGACTTCGATCTGGACGCGGCACTGGCAGAAAAATTTCAGCAGGTACAGCAGGACGCAAACCGTCTGCGTGCCATGAATGACAATACCGATACACCGGCTTCTTCGCCTGTTCCGGAACCGACTGAGGTGCCGCAGGAACAGCCGGAACCGGAAACCGGATCCCCTGCTCCGGAGCCGGAATCACCGGAAGAACCGGCTGCTACCACCAAGGAGGACAAAGCCGCAGCCAAAGAGCGAAAAGCCCGCTACAAGCTGAAACGGCAGCTCCTGATCACCAACCGCATCGGTGCCGTTGTGCGGATCTTCGCCATAGGAACGATCATCTTCGGCGGCTCGATCTTCCTGCTGGTGGGCACACGCCCCACGGAATCCGCCGAGGAAAACCGAAAGCTTGCCACGCCGCCCGGCTTCTCCCTCGAAGCACTGGGCAGCGGCGACTATGTGAAAGACCTGATGCACTATTATGAGGACACCGTCCCCGGACGCAGCAGCTTCAAGCACATGATCAGCAAACTGGAAAGCTATCAGGGCTTACAGGGCGAGGACAAGGTACAGTTCTACGGCAACATTGCCCCCGTCAAAAAAGAGGAAACCGCCGATGCGGACAGCAGGACAACGACGACTGCACCGGTTGCCAGCGGAAACCGTTCCACAGAAACCACCACGGCAACTACCATTGTCACCGAGCCGGAGCCGGATCCTGTGGAGATCGGCGATGGCATTGTGCTGGTGGACAAGCGGGCGATCAGCATTTACGGCGGCAGCTTCTCCCGCGGGGAAAAGTATGCGGCAACGCTGAACGAATACAAGAAACAGCTGGGCAGCAAGGTCAATGTCTATTCGCTGGTGGCTCCTACGGCAGTATCGTTCTACCTGCCGGATTCCTACGCGGGCTATACCGGCAGCGAACCCGACAACATCGACCACATTGACGAAAACCTGAAAGATGTCAAGGCAGTCGATGCCTATGCAGCACTGGCGGCACACACGGACGAGGACATCTATGCCCGCACCGACCACCACTGGCTGCCGCTGGGGGCATACTACGCCGCAGAAGCCTTTGCCAAGACGGCAAACGTCAGCTTCGCTCCCCTGTCCGGCTACACCAAGACCACCCTGTCCGGCTATCTGGGCAGCATGTACACGTTCACCAAGAGTGCCGTCCTACAGGAGAATCCGGAGGACTTCACCTATTATACGCCCCACAACCAGTACACCACCCAGTATTATGACACCAACTTCACCAACGAACGGGACGGCAAGCTGCTGATCTCGCTGGACAACGTGGAGCCGGTCAGCTGGTATCTGGTGTTCATGGGCGGCGACGAAAAGATCACCCACGTGAAAACCGATGTCACCAACAAGCGGACACTGGTGATCGTCAAGGACAGCTACGGCAACGCCCTTGTCCCTTATCTCACGCAGTCCTTCTCGGACATCTACGTGATCGATATGCGTTACTTCGACCTGAACGCCGTTTCCTTTATGCAGCAGGTCGGTGCAACAGATGTGCTGTTCGCCATGAACACGTTCAGTGCCACCGGCGGCAACAGCGAATGTCTGGAAACAATTCGGACACAATAAGAGGGTTCACAAATGAAAGAACTGGAATATCCCTTTGACAGCAGCTTTCTGCTGCAAAAACGACGCAAACTGAAAAAAGCCCTTCTGGCAGACGGCTCTGCCCGCATGGAAAAACGCATTGCCGTGCTGGGCGGTTCCACCACCAACGACATTGTTTCCATGCTGGAACTGTTCCTGCTGAACTGCGGCATTCAGCCGGTGTTCTACCAGTCGGAATACGCACAGTACTGGCAGGATGCCATGTTCGATGCTCCGGAACTGGCAGCATTTCAGCCGGATCTGATCTTTATCCACACCACAAGCCGCAACATCACCGAAGCCCCGCTGCCCCTGTCCGCTTCAGAACAGGAAGTACAGGACGCACTGGAACGGCAGTACACCCACTTCACCCAGATGTGGGAACACCTCGCGGCAACATACCACTGCCCCATTTTGCAGAACAACTTTGAACTGCCGGCAACGCGGCTCATGGGCAACCGCGACGGGTGGGACTGCCACGGCATGGTGTGGTTCATCTCGGAACTGAACCGGAAATTCGGGCAGTATGCCGCCGCACACAACGACTTCTACATTCACGATATACACTATCTGGCGGCAAGCTACGGGCTGGACGCATGGCACGACAATTCCTACTGGTACCTCTACAAATACGCCATGACGCTGGACGCGATTCCGGAATTTGCCTACAGCCTGACACGAATCATTCGCTCCATTTACGGCAAGAACAAAAAGGTGCTGGCTCTGGACTTGGACAACACCCTCTGGGGCGGTGTCATTGGCGATGACGGACAAGAGGGCATCTCTATCGGGCAGGAAACCGCCGAAGCGGAGGCATACACCGAGGTACAGGAATACTGCAAGGCACAAAAACAGCTGGGCGTACTCCTTACGATCTGCTCCAAAAACGAACCGGAAAACGCCAGACTGGGACTTTCGCACCCCGATTCTGTCCTGCACGAGGACGACTTCGTGGCAATCAAAGCCAACTGGGAACCGAAAGACCGGAATCTGGTACAGACTGCGGCGGAACTCTCCCTGCTGCCGGAAAGCTTCGTCTTTGTGGACGACAACCCCGCAGAACGGGAAATCGTTTCCGCCCAGATCGCCGGCATTGCCGTGCCGGAATTTCAGGATCCTGCGGACTGCATTCGGGTGCTGGATCACGCGGGCTACTTTGAAACCACCACGTTTTCCGCAGCAGATGCCAGCCGCAGCGAAATGTACCGTGCCAATGCCCAGCGTGCCCAGATGCAGCAGACCTATGCCAACTACACAGACTATCTGCTGGGGCTGGATATGCACGCAGACATTCGGGATTTTGATGCGGTAGCACTCCCCCGCATTGTCCAGCTGACCAACAAGAGCAACCAGTTCAACCTGACCACACGGCGGTATACCCAGAGCGAAATGGAACAGGTGGCTGCCGATCACAAGCACATTCGCCTGTACGGACGGCTGCGGGACAAGTTCGGCGACAACGGCATTGTTTCCGTCGTTATCGGAGAGATCTCCGGCGACACCCTGCACATCGAACTGTGGCTGATGAGCTGCCGTGTACTGAAACGGGATATGGAACTGGCGATGCTGGACACCCTTGTGGCAGAGTGCCGGAAGCAGGGCATCACCGCCATCTGCGGCTATTACTACAAGACCGCCAAAAACGCCATGGTCAAAGACCTGTTCGGGACATTCGGCTTTACGAAAACCGAACAGTTCGAGAACGGCGACAGCACATGGCGTATGGAAATCGCCGGCTATGAAAACCAGAATCATGTGATTCAAGTCAACGAAAAGGAGCATCAGCAAGCATGACACACGAAGCGATTATGGAGAAACTGAACGAAATCTTTCAGGACATTTTTGACGATGACACGCTGGTCATCACAGAGAACACCACTGCCAACGACATTGAGGACTGGGACAGTCTGGAACACATCAACCTCGTCAGTGCTGTGGAAAAGGCATTCGGCATGAAATTCAGGATGCAGGAAGTTTCCGGCATGAAAAATGTAGGCGAAATGGCAGACATTATTGCTGCCCGTGCCGAAGAACCGAAGCCGAAAAAGCGGGGATTGTTCCGGCGGTAAGCGTTTTTTGCTGCTGGAAGAACAAAAAAATTGGCAACAAAATACAAAGAACGCCTGAAATGTGCAGAAATAGCTGGACATTTCAGGCGTTTTGCTGTATAATGATGATAGATTTGTATACCATTCGAATCCACTCGGAGGAATCCAGATGCCAAAAGAACAGTTTTTATCTTATCAAAAAGAAAATCATCACCCGTCACAGCCACCGGTACTGGACGCTGTCGGGTCGGTTCTGAATGCCCTGTGTGTCACCAAAGGATACACTTGGAAAGAGGCGTACTGCAAGCTGATCGCCGTCGCGGGAAAAATCGGGCAGATGCCCCAATATCCCAAAACCATTCGGGAACTGCTGCATGAAGAAGGGTTCTTTTTGCAGGCAAAAACCAATGTCAACAAGTGTATACGGGAGATCATTGCCGATTGCAACCACAGCTTTCATGACGGCGAAGTGGTCATACTGAATTTGTCCGTCGGACACACGAACACGGACGACGGGGAATATTGTCCCCTCGTGCCCCATGATCTGGACGGACAGACAAAGTATGCCCTGCACTTCCCGCAGGACAACAGAGATCGGATCGCCCGTGAAGTGTGGGTTGCCTGGAAAGACGGACAGGATCACAGCCCCCTGCCGCAGCAGCAGAGCCGTACACAGAGAAAAGAGCTGAAACTCCACATCGAAGAAAATGAATCGTTGGTAGTCCTGAACGAAAATCCCAACGACAACTACATTGGAGATTGTGCCGTCAGAGCCTTTGCAGCAGTTCTGGAGATCCCGTGGGCAGAAGCCATAAAAAGGCTTGCCGAAGCTCAAAACTACGCGGCGACCATTCTCAATGGGAAAAAAAACATCGATGCCCTTTTGAAAAAAGAGGGGTTCGAGAAATTCGATGCCATGAAGCGAAACGGAAAGATCCTGACCGGCAAGGAGTTTTGCAGCCTGATTCACGACATGTTTCCGGCGGGAACAAGAATATACGCGTATTCGGGAAGAAGCCATGTAGTTGCCATTCTGGTGTTTGACGGGGAATACAAAATCGTGGACACGTGGGACAGCACCAACCGAAAAATCATAGAATACTGGGCAAAATATCCCCAAAAGCCCAAAAGACCGAGAAAAACAGAAGCACCGACAGAAAAACTCACAGCACTCTCTGTCGGCATGACCATTCAGCACAAGACCTTCGGGAACGGCAAAGTGACTGCCCTTTCTGATACCATTGCCACCATTCAGTTTGCCGGCGGTGTCGAGAAAAAGTTTGCAGTCGCTTGGGTGCTGGGGAATTGCAAACCATGTGAAACTGCCTGAACTTCTACCGAAAAAGAGAAAAGCTGGTATTCTATGCAAGAGAATACCAGCTTTTTGTATTCAGTATTGCCTTTAGGCAATACCGCACAAAGAGCGTCTG
>NZ_KI260457.1:11209-21955 GCF_000468015.1 Ruminococcus callidus ATCC 27760
CATCTGTCGCACAATCTTTGTGCGGTATTGTCTTTACTTCGACGCCATTTCGCCCAACGTCCGAATCATTTCCAGATCGTCCTGTGTCACACGCATGTTGGTGCAGAGTTCTCTGCCCTCGGCGGTAGTCAGGCTGATCTCGATCACGCTGCCCTCGTTGATTGCCTTAGAAGCAGCGGAGAAAAACAGAGGCACTTTCGGGTGGTTCTGCCGAAATTTCGTCAGCATGGTTTTCAGTTGCAAAATCATTTTGGGATTCATCATAAGTCAGTTACTCCTTTTCTGGTATGCAGCGGACAGTGCTCCGATATGTGGGGAAACGGCACCGTGCGGAACTGCATTCGCAGTCCGTCCAGCACCAACAGCTTTCCCGTCAGAAGCGACGGAATTCCCAGCAGGTACCGAATTGCCTCCGCAGCCTGTATGGTGCCGATGATGCCGGCAGTGACACCAATTACCGGAATGGGTGCCGGTGCATTGTCCTCCGGAACCTCTCCGAAGATGCAGCGGTAACACGGCCCCTTTTCCGGCACATATGTCATCACCTGTCCGGAAAAGCCTGTGATGCCGCCGTGCACAAAGGGCTTTTCTGCGGAAACACAGACATCGTTGATCAGAAACTTGTTCTCCAGCTGGTCGGTCGCATCAATGACAATGTCATAATCCGGCAGCACCTGCCGCAGGTGTGCCCCGTCCATAAACTGAGAGTACGTCTGCACATGCACCTGTGCGTTCAGTCCGTGGAGAGATTTCGCGGCGGAAACGGCTTTGTTCTGCCCCAGACGGGATTCCTTGTGTAGGATTTGCCGCTGGAGATTGGACAGCTCCACGGTATCGCCGTCCGCAATGCCAATGGTTCCCACACCGGCTGCAGCAAGATAATACGCCGCCGGACTGCCCAGTCCGCCTGCTCCGATCACCAGCACACGGCTGCGTTTCAGAGTTTCCTGACCAGCTTCGCCCAGTTCCGGCATCATGATCTGGCGGACATAACGTTCCTGTTCCTGTGATGTCAGCATGATGCTCCTTTCTCTGTTGCCTTAAGGAAACACTGCATAAAGCCCGCCTGACGGCTTTGCACGCAATCTGCGTGCAGATTTTTCGTCATATTGCCCAGAAATCCCTTGCCAGACACAAGTATGCCTGCGGAATTTCTATGCAATCCCGAAAAATCTGACGACGCATCTTACCACAAGCTTTGCTCGGTGTTTCTTTAAAAGTGTGCCTGCAAGCCCGTCAGGTCTTTGATGACTTCTCCGGCAAGGATCAGCCCCGCCACCGACGGCACAAAGGCACAGCTTCCCGGAACCGGTTTGCCTTTCTCTGTCCATTCCGTCCGCTGCAACGCTGCCGGCAGTTCCTTGGAATAGACCACTTTCAGCTTGGGGATCCCCCGCTTTTTCAGTTCCCGCCGCATCACTCTCGCCAGCGGACAGACAGAAGTCTGCATAATATCTGCCACTTCAAACGCCGTGGGATCCAGCTTATTGCCGGCACCCATGGCACTGATGATGGGCGTTCCGGCGGCATATGCCTGCTCCACCAGTCCCAGCTTTCCGGAAACCGTATCGATCGCGTCCACCACATAGTCATACTGGGTGAAGTCAAAATCCCCTGCGGTTTCCGGCAGGTAGAATTTCTGATGCTTGGTCACGCGGCATTCCGGATACAGCAGCCGGATCCGTTCTTCGGCAGCGTCCACCTTTGCCATGCCAATGGTGGCACGGGTGGCAATGATCTGCCGGTTCAGATTCGATGTGCAAACAGTATCGTTGTCGATCAAGTCCAACGCCCCGACACCGCTTCGTGCCAGAGCCTCCACGGTATAGCCGCCAACGCCGCCAATGCCGAATACGGCTACCCGTGCCTGTGCCAGCCGTTCCATAGCGGCTGTGCCGAAAAGTAATTCTGTTCTGGAAAATGCATTCATATATGTCTATCCTGATACTTGGTCAAAACTTGACGAACTTCTTCTTTATGTGCCAAAAACGTTCCCACAATTTTCGGATCAAAGTGTGTCCCGCTGGATTCCTCCAGAATCCGGAACGCCTTTTCCGCCGGGAACGCTTCCTTATAAACACGCTTGCTGGTCAGGGCATCAAACACATCGACCACCGCCATGATTCTGGCACAGAGAGGGATCTCCTCGCCGGAAAGATGATACGGATAGCCGCTGCCGTCCCATTTCTCGTGGTGGTACAATGCCATTTCCCGTGCCACTTTCAGGTACGAGTCACTTTCAATATCGGTCAGCGTTTTCTCAATGATCTCCCCGCCGGAAAGAGTATGGGTCTTAATGACTTCAAATTCATCTTCTGTCAGTCTGCCCGGTTTATTCAGTACCACGTCCGAAATCTTGATCTTTCCGATGTCGTGCAGCGGTGCCGCCTTGCACATGCGGTCCTGCATCTCCGGTGTCAGTATTTTTGCATACTCCGGCATTTCCGCCAGATATTTCACCAAAATACGCAGATATTCGCTGGTTCGCTTGACATGCTGACCAGTGAAATCATCTCGGGATTCCACCATATCGGCAAAGCTGACGATGATCTTGTTCTGGATTTCCTGGAGCCGCTGGTTAGAGTCCCGCAGAGATTCCTGCTGCACAAACATCCCCGCACAGCTGTCCAGTGTCAGCACGAACTGATGCATTCTCTGCACCACGTAATCAAATGAATTGGCAAACACTACCAGATAACCATACACCATCTGCTGATTGTGCACGGCATAAATGACCACAGGGTCTGTTCTTTCGGTAATGTAGTTCCAGTCCGGCACCAGCTGCCGCTGCGGAATCTCCTTGACTTCGGTGTTTTCCTCCCCGTAAAAAAAACGGAGTGATGTCACTTCTTCTGTAAACGGTTCAGTTTCATAAGTATGCCCGTTCTGATCCCCGTGAAAAAAACCTGCATTCATGCAGAGATAGGTATCCGAACGAATATAGTACCGGAGAATCTCATTGACTTTTTCCACATCCTGTTCAAATGTCAGCTTTGTCAGCATATTGGTCATGGAACGATCGTACTGGGCACTGTTGTTCATGCGGGAATAGATCGAATTCACGGCAAGACCGACTGCCTTCATGGAAAATTTCCGGCAGCCGCAGGATTCGGAAACATCCAGCGTGTACGGAAAAACATATTCCCGCTTCATTTCTTCTCCTGCATTGGCACGTTCTATCAGCTTGGAGAGAAAACTGCCGAACCGATCCAGGTTTCTGCGGCAGGTCGTCAGCCGCGGGAAATTATACTGTTCCTGCACAATGCCGTCGAATCCGGTCACGATCACATCTTCCGGCACACGAATGCCCCGTTCCTCCAGAATTTCACACACGGTGATCGCCATAGAGTCGTTGATGCAGACAATCGCCTGCGGCAGACCCTCCGGATCGGCAAGAAAGCGTTCCATGACTTCCTGTGTGGGAATACTGTAGAAATTCCCATAGCCAAACCACTTTTCGTCAAACGGAACGCCGTGCTCTTTCAGCACGTCCCGAAAAATCATTTCCCGTATTTCCGAAGCGGGATTGCCCTTAAAGCCGGCAATGCAGGCGAACTTGGTGACGTGGTGCTGTTCGATCAGGTGCTTCACCAGATACCGGAACGCATCAGCTTCATCAAACGAGATCCGGATCCCGCCGGAATAGCGTTCTGTCGGTTCTATCAAAAATACCGGTTTCCGGTGTTTCTGTGCCGCCGTCAGAATGTCCTCCACGATCGCACGGCATTTCAGACATTGGGTATAGATCAAAACCACATCGATCACCGAAAAATCCATCAGCTGAAAAATGCTGGCTTCCCCGCGGTCGAACGCCGTATCCCGAAACAGATCTGTTGTGGTATTGAACAACAGGCACCGCCAGTTCTTTTCCAAAAGCGACTGATACAGCGGGGCTATCATGCTCTGTGTATTTTCGTTTTGTATTTCTGACACACAAAGTGCAGCCACCTTGTATCCATTGATCATATCCTTTTCCTCCGCCGAAAATTCTCCGGACAGCCCTGTGGGCTGTTTCTGTTGTCATTTCTTCCCCATTGCAACGTTTTCTTTATTGTAGCATATTCCAATTCTGCTGTCAATCTGTATTTCCGGAATGTCCGGTGTGTCTGTTTATTTTTTTACAAACACGCAAAAAAAGCACTGCATTTCGCAGTGCTTCAAAGTTTCTGTTTTATGCGGGAGCTGGTGTTCTTACAGCAGCAATTCCCCCAGTGTTTCCACGCTGTCGGTCACCCAGTCTGCACCATATTGTTCCAGTTCGCCGGCTTCCGCGTAGCCGTACCGCACCCCGATGCAGGGCACGCGGCATTCCCTTGCCCCGAGGACATCGTGCTTCCGGTCGCCGATCATCACCGTCTGCGGCGGCTCCTGCTCCGGCAGTCCCAACCGACGCAGTGCCAGACGAATCATGTCCGCCTTGGTTTCGCCCGCCCGATGAATGTCACAGCCAGCCACAGCCGTAAAGTACCTGGACAGGTCAAAATGCTCCAGGATCCGGAGCGTATAGACCTCTGGCTTGGAAGTCGCCACCGCCAGCACATAGCCGTGTTCCCGCAGCTTTTCCAGCAGCTCCGGAATCCCGTCATACACCGCATTTTCCAGCAGCCCTACAGTGGAAAACCGTTTCCGGTACTGTTCCACCGCAAAGGCAGCACGTGCCGGCGGCATGCCGCAGAACTCCTGAAAGGAATCCAGCAGCGGCGGTCCGATAAACGGCCGCAGCTTTTCCGCATCCGGCTCCGGTGTACCGCATTGCTCCAGTGCGTACTGCACACAGCGGAGAATCCCCTCTGCGGAGTCGGTCAGTGTGCCGTCCAGATCGAACAGCAGATACCGGAGGTCTTTCGGTAACGCTTTCATGCTCAGCCTCCCAGTGCGATCATGCGGTCAATGCAGCGGCGTGCTTTGGCAATGGTCTTGCTGTCCAGCTGGATCTCCGTGCCCTCGCCGTCTTTCAGAATGTGATAAATGTCCATCAGCGTGGTGGACTTCATGTTCTCGCAAATCAGCTTCTTTGCCAGCGGATAGAACCGCTTTTCCGGACAAGCATTTTGCAGCGTTTCCGCAATGCTGATCTCTGTGCCGATAATGAATTCCTTTGCGTCCGACTGCATGGCGTAATTTACAATGCCGGAAGTCGAACCGATATAGTCCGCCTGCTCACAGACTGCCGGACGGCACTCCGGATGCACCAGCATCAACGCATAGGGGTGTGCTTCTTTTGCCCGACGCACGTCCTTTGCCGTCAGTGCCGCATGGATCGGGCAGCCGCCCTGCAACAGCTTGATCTTCTTTTCCGGCAGCTGCTGCTGGACAAAGGAACCCAGATTGCAGTCCGGAATAAAGAGGATCTTGTCATTGCTCAGCTGCGAAACGATCTTGACCGCAGAAGAAGAAGTCACGCAGACATCGCAAATGGTTTTCAGTTCTGCGGTGGTGTTGATGTATGCCACAACGGTATAGTCCGGATACTGCATCTTTACAGCACGGATCATCTCTTTATCCATCTGTTCTGCCATAGGACAGCCTGCCGTGGGGTTGGACAGGTATACGTTTTTTTCAGGAGAAAGGATCTTCACAGTTTCCGCCATGAACCGCACGCCGCACATGAGCACGTTCTTCTGCGGTGTATCTTTTGCCTTCACGCTCAGAGCATAGGAATCTCCGGTAAAGTCAGCAATTTCCAGAATATCGCTGGTCTGATAGCTGTGTGCCAGAATACAAAAGTCGCGTTCTTTTTTCAGCCGCAGGATCTCCTCTTGAATCTCACGTATTTTCATAATCTCAATTCCTTTCGGGACAGTGTACTTCATGCCACAATTTCTCATCTTCAATAAAAAATATGTGATTTATACTTGCATTTGCAAAAATAGATAAACTTATTCTAGTATAGCACAACAAATGGAGTTTGTCAAGATTTTCACAGGATATTTACATAGGAAAATGCTATGTTTTGTTCCTGTAAAATATAGAAGAAAACTGAGAAGAAAACTGGAGGAATTTCAGGCAGTCCTGCAAAGAAACAGAATCCACATTTTTCGCTTCGGAAATTTGTGCAAAAAAGGTACTTCACAAAATGCAAAAAGTATGTTATAATGATATTATGCATTCCTTGTGCATTTCCAACAGATTCCCAAAGCGATTTCATGCTTCATTTTAACAATTTTACTATTCACAGAAAGAAGGCTCTGCCCATGCAAAAAGCGGCACGCATCATTGGTATATGTCTTTCCCGCGTACAGGAAGAATACAGGCTGCAATGTATCAAAGCATTCAAGCAACATGCTTCTGCAAAAGGATACCGCCTTTTTATATTCAACGCAAAATCCGACTTTTTTCTGCCGCCGACCCCGACAGACTTCGGCGAGATGACTGTATACCAGCTGATCCCCTATGATCTGCTGGACGCAATGATCCTCTTTCCGGATACCATTTACAGAGATTCCATTCTGAATGACATTCTGGAGAACTGCCGCAGCCGGCAGATCCCAGTACTGACGATCGATAAGGCTCTGGAGGGCTGCATCAATTTCCGGTTCGACTATGCCAACTCGTTTGAAAAACTCTGCCGCCATGTGGTGGAAGTCCACCACGCCAGAACGCTGTTCATGCTTGCCGGATTTGCAGAAAATAATTTTTCCAATGAACGGATCGCCGCATTTCAGAAAGTCCTGCAAGAATACGGGCTGTCGCAGGAGAACTGCCGTATTGCATACGGGGATTTCTGGGAAAAGCCTGCAATAGAAGCCATGGAAAAGTGGTTTGTAGAAGATAAACTGCCGATCCCTGATGCAATTATCTGTGCCAACGACACCATGGCGATTACAGCCAGTCAGTTTCTGCAAAACCTCGGCTATCGGATACCAGAGGACTGCATCATCACCGGATTTGACGGTATCTCACATGCAAGCTATCACGTGCCGCACCTCACCACCTGCACGCAGGACTATGACACCATGGGACGGCTGGTCATCGAAGCAGTAGAAAAGCTGTGGCTGGGACAGCCTGTAGAACCTTCCACCGTTGTGGATTTTTACGTGCGGTTCTCCCAGTCCTGCGGCTGTGAGGCAGTCGGCTCGGTCAATGTCAATACCATTTTGCAGAACGTGCTGAATCAGCTGAAGCTTTCCAACGAACGGCAGGAGCTGACATGTCAGGTACAGTCCGCTGTCACCAGCATGTCCTCACTGTCGGAACTGCCGGAGATCATTCTGGATAAATTCATCTTCCACACCATAGTCTTTGCCCTGAATGACGACCTGTTCCGTGCTCCGGAATTCGGCGAGGGAAAACAGAAAAAACAGGCATTCAGTGAAAATGTCAACGTCCTCTGCCAGCGGTACTTCTGGAATCCCGAGGAGCCCTGTGTGACCTCCCGAAGCACACTGATCCCAGATCTGAACAGGCTGCTGGAACGGGAAGATCCTGTGATCTTCAGTGCCCTGCATTTTCTGGATCTCACTATGGGCTACTGTGCATTCCAGACGGACATCTCCTATGATTCCTACGAAAAGATCAACAGCTTCATGAATGCCATGGGTTCTGCACTGGGGATCTTCCATTCCCAGATGCACACCAAATCCATCAATATGCAGCTGAAAAGCGTCAACAGCGAACTGGAAAAGCTATATGTGCACGACCATATGACCGGACTTCTGAACCGCCGCGGTTTCTACCGCCAGTTCCGGCAGCAGCTGACGGAGAGCAAGGGAAAGGACATGAGCGTGATCATCATTTCTGCCGATCTGGACGGACTGAAGCACATCAACGATACCTACGGACACACCGAGGGCGACAACGCCATCAGCACAGTGGGCAAAGCATTGATGACCAGTGCCATTCAGGGAGAAGTCTGCTCTCGTTTTGGCGGAGACGAATTCACCGTTGCCGGTGTCATTGCAGACATGGACGACAACTATTTCGAAAGCTTCCGTGAGAGATTCCGTGAGTATCTGCGGCAGTATAATCAGATTTCCCGCAAACACTATCTGGTGGAATCCAGTATCGGCTTCTGCTTTCAGAAACTGGAAGACGAGATTGATCTGGATCAGATGATCAAAATTGCCGACGACCGCATGTATGAGGACAAAGTGCAGCGACGAAAAGCCCGCCGCTGATCTGACAAAAAGGTGGTGACATTTTATGCATGAAAAAGAAATCGTTTCTTCTGCCCTGCTCTACCGCGATCAGACAGACCTCAAAAATTTTCTGAAGGAACAACGCCGCACAGCTCCGCCGGATTGTTCATGGCTGGTTCTGATACATACCTGTTGTCACAGTCCCGCCAGTGCCGTCGCGATCGCACAGCACGTGAAAGAAGTTCTTCCCGATGCCGCAGTCCTCGGCACCAGTGCAGCCGCCGTCATTCATCACGGCAGCATCTATACGGACCAGTGCCTGCTGCACATCACCCGATTCCGCCGGACACGTCCGGAAATTTTCCGGCTTTCCCTGGACGGCAAAACACCGGAGGAGCTGGCAGAAGAAGCCGCAGAGAACTTCCCCGCAGACAGCCGTGCCCTGTTTGCATTTTTCACAGATCAGTACATGCACATGCAGCCGTTCCTGCAACATCTGGAACAGCTGCGGCAGCACATTCCCGCTGCCGGCGGCATGATCAGTGCCAACACATTCGGTGCGTTTTCCTTTGATGAAAGCGGGGTTTATCCTCACAACGCCGTGTTTGCCGTTCTGTGCGGCACCACGCTACGCACATGGAGCGGTGTAGTTCAGGGGCAGGAAGCATTCGGCGAAACATATACCATTACCAAAACCGAGCAGGACAGTATTCTGGAAGTAGACCACCAGCCGGCATCTCAATGGTTTCAGCAGAAGCTGGAGGAGATCTGCCACACTAAGCCCTGTCCGATCTGTTCGGAACTGCTGATGCGGTTTCCGCTGGCATTACAGCAGGTGGGTACACAAAGCCAGTTTTTGAGCTATAGTGAACCGCAAAACCGCATACAGACCTATTCCAACTGGCTGCCGGCAGGCACACGCTTCCGTATGGCATATCTCAGCCCTCTGACTGCTGTGGCAGAGCTGCGGGAGTGCTGTGCAGAACTGAACACCACGCCCTGTCAGACGATCCTTGCCTATCCGGGAACGCTGCACTACTCTGCCATGACAAACTGCACTGCATGGGAACTGCGGGCACTTCGCAGCAGCCGCATTTGCGGAGCATTTCTGCACGGAGAGATCGCCGCGGCAGAAGAACACAATCAAGTCTATGTGGGAGCTGATACGCTGTTCGGTCTGACAGAATCGGAACACGACTATCTGCCCATTGACCAGACCCTGCTGGACGATTTACAGGGACTGGATGCCGACTGGCACAACATCGATCAATATCTGGAACATGCACAGCAGCAAGCAACGATTTCCTCTGCTTCCCGACAGATCATGCAGCAGGAGATCCTGCTTCGCAGCAATACATTTTTAGATAAGGAAACGGAGCTGGAAAATCTCGTGAAATTCAAGTTCGACGACAAAAAACATCGATACAACAAGATCTGCATGATCTCCATTGAAAAGGGGATCCTGATCTCCGGTCGCCGTGGTTCCAAGGTATGGAACCAGCTGATGCGGGAAAATATTCAGCAGGTGATCCGTACGCTGCACGACACGGAGCTTTTCTTTTACTGCAACGATAAATGGTCGTTTTTCTTCACCGCCGAGCCGGAATATCCGGACGATAAATTTCTGGAACAGGCAGAAATGGCGTTCCATGAATGCGGCTATTACTTCTGCAAGGAATTGAACATCACAGCAGTCAACGCCTTTTATGTTGTCATCGGCGAAACCGATCTGCTGGAAAAGATACAGCTTTGCATGTCTGCCACGGCAGACCACAATGCCCGCTTTTATCTGTACAACAAGGATAATGCCGAAACCATGAAGCAAATGGACGAAAAGCTGCGTATGACCAACATCATCAGCGATGCCATTTTGTATGACCGCATTGTCCCCTACTTCCAGCCCATTCGTGACAACCGCACACAGGAGATCACCAAGTATGAAGCCCTGATGCGGCTGTCCGACAAGGATCATAACATCTATGCTCCGGGGCAGTTTCTGGAAATCGCCAAGGACTATCACCTGTACCTACAGCTTTCCCAGCTGATGATCAAAAAGGTACTGGAACTGTTCCGCGACCGCACAGAAAGTGTGTTCCTGAACCTGTCCGCCTATGACATCAGTTCCGAAGCCAGCCGTTCCATGCTGTATGAACTGTTGAGTAATCTGCCGCAGGAGGCATGCGGACGCATCACCTTTGAAATTCTGGAATCGGAGAAAATCCGCGATTTCAACGAAATGGTGAACTTCCTGAACGAGATCCGCAAGTTTGGCGTGAAAATTGCCATTGACGATTTCGGAGCAGGCTTCTCCAATTTCACGGCGATTCTCCGCGTCAATCCGGACTTTATCAAGATCGACGGCGACCTCATCATCAACTGCGATAAGGATCCGATGAAGCAGCTTTGTTTGCAGGCAATCTCTGACATTGCCAAGGGCATTGATGCGGAACTGATCGCAGAGCACGTGGAAAACAGCGGCGAACAGCAGACGGTAGAATCTACCAATATCCAGTATACACAGGGGTACTATTTCTCCAAGCCTTTGCCTTATCAGAATCTGGAGCAGAAGAAAAAGGACTGAACGCATATTTGACTGCCCTTCGTGTAACACATTGTCTTTTAAAATAGGTGTAGGCGAACTCTTTTCTTTTTTTGCTTCTTTTTTTCT
>NZ_KI260458.1:0-364 GCF_000468015.1 Ruminococcus callidus ATCC 27760
GTAAAGAGAGCACACCAGTAGACGGTCTGCTCCCCATTCAAACGACTAAGAAATAATCGCCAAAGTTGGTAGCTTCAGGGCGGTTATTTCTTTTTGTATGCTAAGTATGCAAGAACTGCACGAAAGACATTACAAAAAATGCTTACGATAAAGGAAATTACGTCCATCATCATGCATCACCTCCCATCAATTCAAATAGAAGATTGTGGGAGCGTGGATTTGACCGCCTACCGTTTCAGGTATGCCCTCGGTTTTTTATTATATCACACTACGCGAAAAATGTCAAACCATAGTTTATGCTGTTTTTCGCAAGAATAAGTATAGGTTATCCGCAGTTGCCGAGCAAAAACAGACTTGACAAACC
>NZ_KI260458.1:464-4937 GCF_000468015.1 Ruminococcus callidus ATCC 27760
TTATTATATCACACTACGCGAAAAATGTCAAACGCTCATTCGTCTGCAAATCGCCAAGAAAGCATCACCCCAACAACACATATCAAAAAAGAGAGCACGCCTCACGGTCTGCTCTCTTTTTCTTTTCCAAAATCATGTGGATTTCCCATGCATTCCCCGCCGCATCACGCCGCCGGAAATGTCAGTGTGATCTCCGTGCCCTGCTCCGGTTCGCTGCTGACGGAAATCGTGGCATGGTGAAGAGCTGCCCCGTGCTTGACGATAGACAGTCCCAGTCCGGTGCCGCCCACCGCTTTGGAGTGGCTCTTGTCCACCCGATAAAACCGTTCAAAAATGCGTCCCTGCTCCGCCGCCGGAATCCCGATACCGGTATCCTTGACCCGCAGCACCACATGGTCTGCCACCTGCTGCACGTCCACCCAGACACGCCCGCCGGCACGGTTGTACTTCACGGCATTTTCGCAGAGGTTATACACCATTTCCCCCAGCACCTGCCGCACGCCCTGCACCTGCCCGTGGGTGCCGTTTGCCACCAGCGTGACACCGTTTTTGCGGGCAACGGAGGAAAGCTGCTGCACCACGTCCCGTGCCATTTCCAGCATGTCCACTGTTTCCCGTTCCATAGGCACCTGATTTTCGTCCAGACGGGACAGCTTGATAATGTCCCCGATCAGGGTGATCAGACGCTGGGATTCGTCGTAAATTTTCCCTGCAAAATGGGGAATATCCTCCGGCTTGACAATGCCGTTACGAATGATCTCCGCAATGCCGGAAATGGAAGTCAGCGGCGTTTTCAGTTCGTGGGAAACATTCGCCGTGAACTCCCGCCGGTACTGTTCCTGTGCCTCTTTCTCCGTCACGTCCAGCACCAGAATCACAGCTCCCACCATATCTTCCGCAAAATCAGGCTGGCAGACGGCGTTGGCGATGATCTGGTACACTCTGCCGTTCAGCTCCAGATTTTCCTGTGTGTGGCGACCTTTCAGGGCACTGTCCACCGCGTTGCGGAAGCCCTCGCTCCGGTTCACTGCCAGCAGATTTTCATGTTCCTGTCTGGGATCCATGCCGAAGATCTGCATGGCACTTTTATTATAGGATAAAATCTGATAGTTCCGGTCTACCACGAACAAGCCCTCGCTCATGTTCTCGGTAATCATGGAGAACTCCTGCTGTTGCTTGCGGATCTCCGCCATGCGGGCATCGATCTCCCGATTCTGGGCGGCAATTCGCTGCAAAAACGGGGAGAGTTCGTCATAGGTTTCCACCTGTTCCGGATGCTTCAGATCGATCTCGCTCAGGGGCTTCACGATTTTTTTGGACACCCGATAGGACAGCACGCCCGCCAGCAGACAGGCTGCCAGAAAGATAAACACCAGCGGCGAAAGCATGCCGCCCATGAGGAACAGCACGGAACGCTGGGACATAGAGAGCCGCAGAACCGTGCCGTCACTCAGCCGCTTGGCGTAGTACATGGTGTGTTCCGACAGGGTGGATGAACGCCGGACACTGGTGCCGGAATCGTTCTCCATTGCCTCCCGCACCTCCTGCCGGTCGGCATGGTTTTCCATGGTTTTCGGGTTGCTGCGGTTGTCGTATTTCACCGTGCCGTCTGCGGCGATCCATGTCACGCGGCAGTTCTGGGCGTGAAGGCTGTCGAAATACGCCATGCCCTCCTGTTCCACGCCCTGTTCCGCAAACTGTGCCGTCGTCCGCAGCTGATCCAGCATAGTGGTTTCGAAGTGGTTATACAGCACGCCGGTAATCAGTGCCAGACTTAGCAGCAGCACAGAGATCACGACGGCGATAATGGATTGAAAAATTTTCCTGGTCATGCGTTTCCATCTCCCGAACGGTAGCCGATGCCGCGGACAGTTTCAATATACTTCCCGCAGTCCCCCAGTTTCTGCCGCAGGTGCCGCACGTGCACATCAACGGTACGGCTTTCGCCGTCGAACGAATAGCCCCAGATCTGGTTCAGCAGCTGGTCGCGGGTAAAGACGACACCCGGATTGTCCAGCAGCAGGCAAAGCAGTTCGAATTCTTTCAGGGTCAGGTTCACCGGCTCCCCTGCCGCCTGTACCACGTGGCGAACCGGATCCACCCGCAGTTCGCCCAGCTGGAGCACCTTGCCCTCTGCGGACTTTTCCGCTGTCCGGCGGAGCACTGCCTTAATCCGTGCCACCAGTGCCATCATGCCGAAAGGCTTTGCCACATAGTCGTCTGCCCCGTTGTCCAGTCCCACTACCTGATCGTACTCCGTCCCCTTGGCAGTCAGCATAATGACCGGCAGATTTTTGATTTCCCGCCTGCCGCGGATTTTCCGGAGGATCTCCAGACCGTCTTCTTCCGGCAGCATAATATCCAGCAGCACCAGTTCCGGCAGTTGTTCTTCCATGGCATGCCAGAACTCCGAGGGCAGCCCGAACCCCTTTGCGTCCATGCCGGTGCTCCGCAGGGTATAGATCACCAATTCCCGAATGCTGTCGTCGTCTTCTACTAAATAAATCATATGACTGCCCTTTCTTCCCGCAGAGTGTACCAGCAGTGCTGCCTGTGCAGCCGTTCCGCCGGCTCTGCATCTGTCATTTCAACAAAAAGAGGGAACGTCCAAAAAGATGCTCCCTCCTGACGTTTTACCGTCTATATCGTACCATATTCCCCGTCATTCGTCAAGGAAATTTTCGGGGTTTCCCCAGTTAAAATAGGATTCCGTTTTTATCAGCCTCCCTTGAAAAGGGAGGTGGCACGAAGTGCCGGAGGGATTTCTTCCGTAATACCTTACACATTAAGCAAAAGATTTCACAGAACCCCTCCACCAGCTTCGCTGGTCCCCCTCCCCTTTCAGGGGAGGCTGTTTACATTCAGGCTCCCCTTTAGGGGAGCTGGCAAGCCGCAGGCTTGACTGAGGGGTACTTCCGTGACACCTCACACACCAAGCAAAAGATTCCACGAGAACCCCTCCACCTTTCAAGGGCAACTCCCCTCACGCCAGCTTCATATGGTCGCCGGTAATGGCATAAATCACCCATTCCGCCACGTTGACAGCATGGTCGCCGATGCGTTCCAGATACTTGGCGATCATCATCAAATCCAGTGCACCCTCTGCCATGTCCTGGTTCGAACGCACCAGTTCCACCAGTTCCGAACGGACTTTCAGGAACAGATCGTCCACCTGATCGTCTGCGGCAGCCACCTTTTTCGCCAGTGCCGCATCTTTTTTCACATAGGAATCCACGCTGTCGGTTACCATGTGAATGACAGCATTTGCCATTTCCTTGATGTGTACCTTGCTCTCATACTTTTGAAAAGAAACGTGCTTGGTAATGTCCGAAATATCAAACGCCTGATCGCCGATACGTTCCAGATCAGAAATCATTTTCAGGGCAGAAGAAACCACACGCAGGTCGGTCGCCACCGGCTGCTGCATCAGCAAAAGCCGCATACAGAGCCGTTCAATATCCCGTTCGTGCTGGTCGATCTCCATTTCAATGCTGCCGACTTTTTCGGCAAGGTGCTTGTCGTCCTCCAGCAGTGCCTGAATGGCACCGGAAATGGCATCTTCGCAGAGTGCTCCCATTTGAATCATTTCGGTATTCAGCGTTGTCAGCTGTGCTTCGTAGTGTTCTCTCATTATCCGAACCTCCCTGAAATATAGTCCTCTGTCCGCTGATCCTGCGGCTTGGAAAACAGCTGTTCTGTTTCGGCATATTCCACCACTTCTCCCAGCAGAAAGAACGCGGTGCGGTCAGACACACGGGTTGCCTGCTGCATGTTGTGGGTTACAATAATAATGGTATAGTCCTTTTTCAGTGACAGCACCAGATCTTCCACCTTGGAAGTGGAGATCGGATCCAGTGCACTGGTGGGTTCGTCCATGAGGAGCACTTCCGGCTGTACTGCCAGTGCCCGTGCGATACAGAGCCGCTGCTGCTGTCCGCCGGACATGCCCAGTGCACTCTTGTTCAGACGGTCTTTGACCTCGTCCCAGATCGCCGCACTCCGCAGGGAATTTTCCACAATCTCGTCCAGCTTCGCCTTGGAATGAATGCCGTGGGTACGGGGGCCATAGGCGATGTTGTCGTAGATGCTCATGGGGAACGGGTTCGCTTTCTGGAACACCATACCCACCCGCTTCCGCAGCAGGTTCACGTCCATATCGCCGTAGATGTCCTCGCCGTCCAGACGAATGTCACCAGTGATCTTGCAGCCCTCCACCAGATCGTTCATCCGGTTCAGGGATTTCAGCAGCGTAGACTTGCCGCAGCCGGAGGGGCCGATAAAGGCACTGACCTCATGTTCCGGCAATTCCAGATTGATATTTTTCAGGGCATGGAACGTGTTGTAGTACAAGTCCATGTTGTGAATCGCAAATTTTGCCATAGTTGTTTTTCTCCTCATAAGATGTGGGTGGGCGGTGGTCTTTCAGGTATCCTCTTTCATCAGGCTCCCTTGAAAAGGGAGCTGGCAGCCGCA
>NZ_KI260459.1:0-8770 GCF_000468015.1 Ruminococcus callidus ATCC 27760
TATGCGGCAATGCATCACCCGAAGATTACACAAGCAACTTTCCTTCATAGATTCTTATCAACAAAAATCCCCCGGAGGGGCATACAGGCGGCTGCCGCCGCCGTAACACTACCCTTTTACAGTTGAAATTGGGGCGTAGGGTCAGCGGCGACTCGCCGCATGCAGGAGGTATATATGGCTGAAAATCAAGAACATATTTCTGTATCCATTCACACGGAATTCATTAAATTGGATTCCCTGCTGAAGTTCGCAGGACTTTGCGATACCGGCGGATTTGCCAAGGAACTGGTGCAGCAGGGAGCCGTGAAAGTCAACGGCGAAGTCTGCACCATGCGTGGCAAGAAAATTCGCCCGGGGGATACGGTATCCGTCGATAAATTTACGGTACAGGTGACGGCAGAAGCATGAAACTGACTGCCCTGTCCGTGGACGGCTTCAAGAATCTCAAGGGGGTTTCCCTGATTCCCGATCCGTCCTATAATCTGATTCTGGGCGAAAATGCACAGGGTAAGACCAACCTGCTGGAGGCGATCTGGACACTCACCGGCTGCCGCAGCTTTCGCGGTACGCGGGAACGGGACTATCTCCCCTTTTCCGGCGGCAATTTGCAGGTCGAAGCGAAATTCCAGGATGCCCGACGGGAACAGTCTGTCCGGCTGTGCATGGTTTCCGGTACCGTACCGGAAAAAAAGATCTGGTGCAACGATGTTCCCCAGAAAAGCAGTGCCCTGTTTTCCGTGTTCCACTGCGTCACATTTACGCCGGAAGACCTCTCTCTCGTAGAGGGCGGTCCGGAACGGCGGCGGACGTTTCTGGACTTGTGCAGTGCCCAGCTGCACGCCCCTATGCTGGGGCTGGTGCGGCGGTATCAGCTGGCGTTGCAGCAGCGAAATGCTGTGCTGAAACAACGGCTGCCGGAGACACAGGCGGCAGGACTTCTGGAGATCTGGGACAGACAGCTGGAACAGCTGGGCACCGAGATCGCCGTCCAGCGGGGCATCTACGTCCGGCGGCTGGCGGAAGTCTGCGTGCCGCTGTACGCCCAGATCGCACGGGGACGGGAAACCGTTTCCCTTCACTATCAGTCCAGCGTGTTCGGAAAAGACGCACAGGACACCCTGCCGGAAACGCGGACACCGGAACTGGTGCAGCAGTACGGCGAAAAAATGCGGCAGAGCCGCAGCTCTGACCTGCTGCTGGGACATACGGCAAGCGGGGCTCATCGGGATGACCTGCTCCTCGCCATTGACGGCAAGCCCGCAAAGGAATTCGGCTCGCAGGGGCAGAAAAAAAGTCTGGCTCTGGCTCTGAAGCTGGCACAGGCGGAGATCTACAGCAAACGCCGGAAAGAATCACCGGTGGTGCTGCTGGACGATGTCATGGGCGAACTGGACGAGGCTCGTCAGGCGGTGGTTTCCACCATCGTGCAGGAGATGCAGGTCTTTGTGACCACCTGTCACCCCGAATCCCTGCTTTCCCCAAAGAACGGCAAGCGGTTTTTGTTGAAAGACGGCATGCTGACCGGCGATGTGGAAAATCGTCCCGAAACTGCTTGAAATTCCGTTTTCCACAGACTGTTGAAAACGTTGTGGAAAACTTGTTTGAAGCTGTGAAAAAGGGAAATACACGGCGAATTTTTGTGGATTCCACAGAAGTCTGCCGTAAAAAGAAATCATTCGAAATCCAAACTACTCCCGCTTCGGCGGGAAATCGAGGGAATCAAATATGACAGAAGAAATGAAACAAAGTGCACAGAATTATACGGAGGATCAGATTCAGGTGCTGGAAGGTCTGGAGGCGGTTCGAAAGCGTCCGGGCATGTACATTGGATCGACTGGTCCCAAAGGACTGCACCACTTGGTCTACGAGATCGTAGACAACTCCATTGACGAGGCGTTGGCAGGATTCTGTACCGAAATTACTGTAGATATTCTGCCGGAAAATGTCATTCGCGTATCCGATAACGGACGCGGTATTCCGGTAGGCATTCACCCGAAAGAGGGCATCTCTGCGGCAACTGTCGTGTATACCATTCTCCATGCCGGCGGTAAGTTCGGCGGCGGTGGATATAAAGTTTCCGGCGGTCTGCACGGTGTCGGTGCGTCTGTCGTAAACGCCCTGTCGGAATGGCTGAAGCTGACCGTCAAGGACGGCAAACACGTGTATTTTCAGGAGTTCCACCGCGGCAGCTATGACGAACTGCTCCGTGTGATCGGGGACACCACCGAAACCGGTACCACCGTCGAGTTTAAGGCAGATGCAGAAATTTTCGAGGAAACTACTGAGTACGACTATGAAATTCTGCTGAAGCGGCTGCGGGAACAGGCGTTCCTGAATGCCGGTATCCGCATTGTCTTTTCCGACAAGCGGAACGAAGCAGAACCCCGCACGGAAGTGCTCCACTATGAGGGCGGTATCCGCCAGTTCGTGGAATATCTCCATCAGAAGCGTGGTCTGGAAGCCCTGTCGGAAGACGTGATCTACGTTTCCGGCATGGACGGCGACGCTTTCGCAGAAGTGGCTCTCCAGTACAACGATAGCTACAACGAGATGATCCTCTCGTTTGCCAATAACATTCACACCGCCGACGGCGGTACTCACGAGGTGGGCTTCAAGAATGCCCTGACCAAAGTCATCAACGAATACGGCAAAAAGTTCGGTCTGCTCAAGGACGGACAGAAGCTTCTGGGCGATGATGTGCGGGAAGGTCTGACGGCGATCGTTTCCGTCAAGCTGACCGAGTGCGAATTCGAGGGACAGACCAAGGGCCGTCTGGGTAATCCGGCAGTCAAGCCCTTCGTGGAGAAAATGGTCTTTGATAAGCTGATGAGCTACTTCGAGGAAAATCCCACCGTGGCACGGGCAATTTTCGACAAGAGCGTGTCCGCACAGGTGGCACGGGAAGCGGCTCGGAAGGCAAAGGAAACGGCACGCCGCAAGTCCGCCATGGAGAGTGCCTCTCTCCCCGGCAAGCTGGCAGACTGTCAGGAAAAGTCCACCGAGGGCACGGAACTGTATATCGTCGAGGGTGACTCTGCGGGCGGTTCCGCCAAGGAGGGACGTGACCGCCGCTATCAGGCGATCCTGCCGCTCTGGGGCAAGATGCTGAACGTGGAAAAGGCTCGTATCGACCGCGTTTACGGCAACGAAAAGCTGATGCCGGTCGTTACTGCACTGGGCACCTCCATCGGCGAGGACTTCGACATTCAGAAGCTGCGGTACGGCAAAGTCATCATCATGGCAGATGCCGATGTAGACGGTTCGCATATCCGCACCCTGCTGCTGACGTTCTTCTTCCGGTTCATGCGGCCGCTGATTACCAACGGCAACATCTATCTGGCACAGCCGCCGCTGTTCAAGGTGTTCAAGGGCAAGAAGTACAAGTACGCATTCGACGAAGCCGAACGGGACAAGTACATTGCGGAATTCGCCGATGCCGACGGCAGCACTGCCAAGGTCGGCGTACAGCGGTACAAAGGTCTGGGTGAAATGAGTTCCGAACAGCTGTGGGAAACCACCATGAATCCGGAAACCCGTTCCATGATCCGCGTGGACATGGAGGACGCAGAAAAGGCGGACGAAATTTTCACGATCCTCATGGGCGATAAGGTTGCTCCCCGTAAGGAGTTTATCGAGAAGAATGCACGCTATGTGCAGAATCTGGACGTATAAAGAGGAAATACCATGGAAAACACAACAACGCTGCCGGTATTCGACACCACTGCCCCGTATCACATCAAGCGGGAGTATTATCGGGACGGCTTCGCGGCATTTCAGAAAAAGTTTGTCATGAAACGCAGCTATGTGATGATGGCACTGTTTTTCATTCTGCTGGTGTCGTTCGTGGTGTCGGCAGTGGCAGACCCCAGCAATAAGACGGCATACTTTCTCATGATGATCTGCCTTGCGGCGATCTTTATGCTGTGGTACAACCCGCGGAAACAGCGTCGCATGGTGCTGGACGCGGTGCAGGAACTGGAATTCGAACAGTTCACCGCCTGCAATGACGGCAAGGTGCTGCGGATCCGGATCCAGCAGAGCGAGGACGAAACTGAGCAGATCCCCGAATCCCGAATCCCCCTGGCGACTGCCTATGTGCAGGAGTTCGAGGAATTTTATCTGGTCTGTGACGGCAAGAAGATGTTCTACGTGCTGCCGAAATCAGCACTGGAACAGTCCGCCGAAGCACTGCCGGAGCAGTCAGCAGAGGAAGCATGACTGTTTCACGTGAAACATAAGGCAATGCTGTATGATTCGGCTCCCTTGAAAAGGGAGCTGGCAGTGCGAAGCACTGACTGAGGGATTGCTTTGCAGTAATGGCACAGGGACAAACTGCCCTTTGTCCGTTGCTATGTCACCGAAAGCAGCCTGTGTTTCACGTGAAACACAAACCCATACGACAAAACACCCCGAAAGGGAAAAGGCGGTTTTGCCGCCGTGATAGGAATATAGAATGATGGATAATAACACTTCAATGGAAAAAGAAAATTTCTTTACCAACGGAAAACAAAAAATTACCCCCATCGAAATTGGTCGGGAGATGCAGGACTCGTTTCTGCAATACGCCATGTCGGTCATCGTTGCCCGTGCCCTGCCGGACGTGCGGGACGGTCTGAAACCGGTACACCGGCGGATCCTCTACACCATGTTCGAAAAGGGACTGACACCGGATAAGGCGTACCACAAGTGTGCGGATACCGTCGGTGCCGTGCTCGGTAGCTATCACCCCCACGGTGACGCGTCGGTTTATGATGCACTGGTACGTCTGGCACAGAGTTTCTCAATGCGGTATATGCTGGTAGACGGTCAGGGTAACTTCGGTTCCGTAGATGGCGATCCGCCTGCTGCTTACCGTTATACCGAAGCCAGAATGTCCAAGATTGCCTTGGAAATGCTGACAGACATTCACAAGGAAACGGTGCCCTTTGTCCCCAACTATGACGACCGCCTGAAAGAACCGGAAGTGCTCCCCTCCCGTTTCCCGAACATTCTGGTAAACGGCTCTGTGGGTATCGCAGTCGGTATGGCGACCAATATCCCGCCCCATAATCTGGGCGAGGTCATTGACGGCATTCATATGCTGATGGAAAAACCGGACTGCACCATGGACGAACTGATGACCTGTGTGCAGGGACCGGACTTCCCCACCGGCGGTATTCTCATGGGCAAAAGCGGTATCCGTGCGGCATATGCCACCGGTAAGGGCAAGCTGACGCTCCGCGGACAGACTCATTTTGAAAAGGTTCGCGGACGGCAGGCGATCATCGTGACGGAAATTCCGTACATGGTGAACAAGGCCCGTCTGGTGAAGTCCATTGCCGATCTGGCAAAGGATAAGCGGATCGAGGGCATTTCCCACATTCAGGACGAATCCAGCCGTGAGGGCATGCGGATCGTTATCGAACTGAAAAAAGATGCCAATGAGCAGATCGTGCTGAACAAGCTGTTTACCTATACCCAGTTGCAGGATACCGTCAGCGTCAATATGCTGGCGTTGGTGGGCGGTGAGCCCAAGACTTTGAGCCTGAAGCAGGTGCTGGAGGAATACCTGAAATTTCAGGTGGAAGTCATCACCAATCGTTCCAAGTTCGATCTGGAAAAGGCAAAGAAGCGTGCCCATATTCTCCAGGGCTTCCTGCTGGCGATCGACTATATCGACGAAGTCATTGCCATTCTGCGGGACAGCAAGACCGTTCCGGAAGGTAAGGCTCGCCTGATCGAGCGTTTCAAGGACGTGGATATGTCGGCTCTCCTCGACCGTGCACAATACGACATGGAGGGCTACCAGCTGGAACACAAGCAGGGGCTGACCGAGGAGCAGGCAGAGGCAATTGTACAGATGCGTCTGGGACAGCTGACCGGCATGGAACGGCAGAAAGTCACCGACGAACTGTATGCCCTGATCCAGAAGATCACCGACCTGCTGGACATTCTGGCAAATCGGGAACGGGTATACCAGATCATCATGGACGACCTCAACGAGATTCGCCGGAAGTTCGGCGATGCCCGCCGCACACAGATCGAAACAGTCGAGGGCGAAGTGGACATCGAGGATCTGATTCCGGTGGAGGACTGCGTAGTCACCTATACCGAGAACGGCTATATCAAGCGAATCCCTGCCGATGTGTACAAGAGCCAGCGGCGTGGCGGCCGCGGTGTCACCGGCATGAAACAGCGGGAGGAGGACTTCGTCAGCGAACTGATGATTAGTTCTTCCCACTCCCATATCCTGTTTATCAGCAATCTGGGAACCATGTATAAGCTGAAGTGCTATGAACTGCCGGAGGGTTCCAAGAATGCCCGCGGCACCAATATCGTGAACCTGCTGCCCCTGAACGCCGGAGAAAAGATTGCCGCAGTACTCACCACGCCGGACTTCGACGAGGGCAAGTATGTGGTCATGATTACCCGCAATGGTAAGATCAAGCGGACAGCACTGTCTGACTATAAGAACGTGCGGAAGAACGGCTTGATCGCCATTGGTCTGGACGAGGGCGACGAGATCGCCGCAGTGCGTCTGACCAACGGCTCCAACCGGCTGTTTGTTGCCACCCGCAACGGTATGGCAATTCGCATTGACGAAAGCGATGTCCGCCCCATGTCCCGTTCGGCACACGGTGTCAAGGCGATCACCCTGCGAAAGGGCGATGCCGTGGTATCTATGGCAAGAGAGCGTGAGGGTGCTTCCCTGCTGACTGTGACGGAAAACGGCTTCGGCAAAAAGACCGCCCTGTCAGAATACCGCATGCAGTCCCGCGGCGGTCTGGGACTTACCAACTACAAGGTGGACGAGGAACACGGTGCAGTCTGCGGCATTAAGGTCGTAGACGAAAGCGACGACCTGATGTTCATCTCCAGTGACGGCGTTATCATTCGTGTGGCATGCAGCGAGATTCGTGCCATGGGACGTGTTGCCAAGGGTGTGCGTGTCATGCGTGTCAACGAGGGACAAAAGGTAGTTGCCTTTACCCGTACCGAAGCGGCACAGGACGAGGACGATGCAGAGAGCCTTCAGGACGGCTCTGAACAGCCTGTTGTAACAGACGAGGCAATTCCTGTACGAGAGGCAGAAACCCCGTCAGAGGGCATCACAGACAGTTCTACAGACGAATCTGCGGAATGATCGGTGATGTACGACAACCGACAGACAACCAACAATAAAGAAACCAGCAGCGGCGGAATTTCTGCCGCTGTTGTTGTATGCGGCAGCAGGTCAGTCCGCCGCATGTTTCACGTGAAACAAACCACTTAAAAGAGGTGTACCATGATATTCTGGATTCTTTTCCTGCTGCTGATTCTGCTGGGCATCTGGTTCTGCATCGAGCAGCATGTTCTGCGGGTGCGGAAACAAACGCTCTCGCTGGAACATCTCCCTGCCGGCTGGGACGGCGTTTCCCTGCTGCAAATCACCGACCTGCACCACCGGCAAATGGGCAGGGGCAACTGCCGCATCATTCGGCAGGCACAGCAATTGCAGCCGGACGTGATCGTCCTCACCGGTGACATGATCTCGCGGGATATGCGGGACTTTCACGAAATCTCGTCATTTTTGCAGGCACTTTCGAAAATAAGCCCCACCTATCTCTGCACGGGAAATCACGAACTGGACTTGCCGCCGGAGGTGCAGCAGGAGTTCTGGGCAATGGCGGAGCAGGCAGGCTGTCACCCGCTGCGAAATGAAACGGTTCCGCTGGAAAAGTCCGGCTGTCCCCCGCTGTATCTGGCGGGAGCCGAACTGGCGTATGGGATCTATCGGGACGACAACCGCGGATTCCGGCACTTGCAGCCCTATACGGCGGACGACCTGACACAGGCTCTGGGCACACGGCAGGGCTGCACGGTGCTGCTGGCACATAATCCCCTGCTGCTGGACAGCTACGCCGGCTGGGGTGCAGATGTGGTGTTGTCCGGACACGTCCACGGCGGCATGGTGCGGCTGCCCTTTGTGGGCGGCGTGCTGTCGCCGGAGCGAAGATTTTTTCCGAAATATGACAAGGGGCTGTACGAGAAAGGCGGCACAAAGCTGTATGTATCCGGCGGCATCGGCAAGCCGCGGCTGTTCAACCCGCCGGAGATCAACATGATCTATCTGAACAGCGTCCAGAAATAATAGATCAGCCCGTATACCATGGAAGCGGAAGTGCCGTAGAGAATGACTGGCCCCGCAATGGCAAAAATGCGGGTGCCGATGCCGAGGACCCAGCCCTCTGTGCGTGCCTCAATGGCAGAGGAAACCACACCGTTTGCAAAGCCGGTAATGGGCACCAGCGTGCCGGCTCCGGCGTGTTTGCCCAGCTTGGCGTACCAGCCCAGACCAGTGCAGACTGCACTGACTGCCACCAGCCCGATAGAGATCCACGCGGCAGCTGTTTTCTGCTCCACACCGCAGAATTCCGTCAGAATATGGATACCGGCTTCGCCGATTGTACAGATCAGACCGCCTGTCAGAAATGCAAGAGGAATGTTTTTCCACGACTTGGATTTCGGGGCGGTCTGATTTTGCATGGTTTGATAGAGTTCACGACTGATTTTCATGAGAAGCCCTCCTTTTTCCGGAGTATGTGCAGTTTTGGTGCAGTTATGCGTGAAATTTTTGCTTGGGAATGTGTAAAGGGCGATGCCCGTATCACTCCGCGGAATCACAACAGCAGATTTGCTTATAAGCCTCCCCTGAAAGGGGAGGGGGACCAGCGAAGCTGGTGGAGGGGTTCCTACGTGAAATGTAACTTCTAGTGTTGCCATGTCAAAACCGTCCGGCGGAATTCGCTCG
>NZ_KI260459.1:8870-9078 GCF_000468015.1 Ruminococcus callidus ATCC 27760
TTGCCCTTGCCTGTACATGTAGTGTTGATATTCAGGTGTTTTCCAGTGAAAGCAGGTAACTTTTTAAATACGGCGTTTGCAAGCTTGTATTTCTAGGCTCCCCTTTAGGGGAGCTGGCAAGCCGTAGGCTTGACTGAGGGGTTCTTACGTATAATTCGCTACAGCAGCCAGCCAATTTCACAAGGAGTTACGCTTCTTTTTTTCTTTA
>NZ_KI260460.1 GCF_000468015.1 Ruminococcus callidus ATCC 27760
AAGTTGCCAGACGCTCTTTGTGCGGTATTGCCTTTTGTTGCTGCCGCATGTCTGCGGCGAAAAACGAGGCAGGAATGCATCTGCATTCTGCCTCGTTGTAAAAGCCTGTGTTGCCGTATGTTATGTCCTGTGTGTTTATACGTTAAACCGGAACAGCACAATGTCACCGTCCTGCATGACATAGTCCTTGCCTTCCAGACGAACCAGTCCTTTTTCCTTGGCAGCCGCCATAGAACCGCATGCCATGAGGTCATCATAGGAAACGACTTCCGCACGGATAAAGCCCTTTTCGAAATCCGTGTGGATTTTTCCGGCAGCCTGCGGAGCCTTTGTGCCCTTGGTAATGGTCCACGCACGGACTTCCTGCTTGCCGGCAGTGAGGTAGGAGATTAGTCCCAGCAGGGAATAGCCCTCCCGAATGATACGGTTCAGACCAGATTCTTCCAGTCCCAGATCTTCCAAAAACATTGCCTTGTCGTCTGCTTCCATGTCGGCAATGTCTTCTTCGATCTTGGCACAGATCGGCAGCACTGCGGCATGTTCGGCTTCGGCAATTGCCTTGACTTCCTGATAATGCTCGTTCTTGTCCACGCCGTTGCGGAAATCTTCTTCGCTCATGTTGGCAGCGTAGATGACCGGCTTTGCGGACAGCAGGGGCATGTCGTGGATCCAGCTCAACTCGTCCTCGGTGAAATCAAAACCGCGGGCAGACTTGCCTTCTTCCAGATGTGCCTGCAAACGCTCCAGAAAGTCCACCTGTACCTGTAATTTCTTGTCACCCTTGAGGGCTTTCTTGGTGCGGTCAATGCGGCGTGCTACCATTTCCATATCGGAGAAGATCAGTTCCAGATTGATGGTTTCGATGTCGGAAGCCGGATTGATTCTGCCGTCTACGTGAATGATGTTGTCGTCCTCGAAGCAACGAACCACGTGTACAATGGCATCGACTTCGCGGATGTCGCCCAGAAACTTGTTGCCCAGACCTTCGCCCTTGGAGGCACCCTTTACCAGACCGGCAATGTCCACAAATTCCAGCGTTGCCGGTGTGAACTTGTCCGGTTCATACATTTCTGCCAGCTTGTCCAGACGAGCGTCCGGCACAGAAACGATACCCACATTTTTTTCAATGGTGCAGAACGGATAGTTTGCGGATTCTGCTCCGGCATTTGTCAGAGCATTGAACAGCGTGCTTTTTCCCACATTGGGCAGCCCGACCATACCTAATTTCATTGTTACAGTTCCACCTTTTTTTCAAAATTATCCGGCATTTGCCGGCAGTTGACATACACTCATTCTTATAGTTTAGCATACAACGCCGGATTTGTCAAGAAAGCAATTTTCAAATTCGGAAAACTTAGAGCTTGTGTTCATAGCGAAAAAGTGATATAATAGGAGACATGAAAAAAGAGTATGAAGCAACAAATTACGAAAGTGATTTGACAGACGAGCAAGGGGAAGCAATTAAAAAAATTTTTCTTGGATCAAAATGAACTAAGAGGCGACATTAATACTGTTGCAGATATCGTAAGACAAAG
>NZ_KI260461.1 GCF_000468015.1 Ruminococcus callidus ATCC 27760
GAACGGGAGGTGTACCACCATGAAAACGGATAAGCCAGTTTCGGCGGTCTGCCCACTTTGCGGAAAACCCTACTCCGATGTGCCGGCACTTTCCAGAACGGACAACCAAACGCCCATTTGCCCGGACTGCGGTATTCGGCAGGCACTGGAAAGCATCGGCGTTTCCACGGAGGAACGGGAGAAAATCCTGTCTGTAATGCACCGAAAGTTCCCCATGTAACCGCCCTGTTTGCCCTGTGCGGGCTTTCAGAGCACTTGCCGAAAAACTGCTCAAAGTCAAAATCAGCCCCCACACAGGCGAACTGTGCGGGGGCTTGGTTGGTGGCTGCGATTTTCCGAGATGTCTTTTCCATTGTACTGTATTTTACCATAGAAAAGCAAGTTTATCCAGTGTCAGATCCACCAAATATACAGCGAAAATAATGCCTTATGTTCTGTACATTTAGCCGCTTGCTATACGCCGAAAGGTATGGTAATATACAGTTACCGAAAGGGAAAACAACCAAAAACGGAGGAAAAACACAATGGTAGCATACGGAATCGCAAAGGCAAGAGCAATGGCAAACAGAACGGACTGGAACGAAAGAACCGAAATCACAAAGGCGGTCATCACCTGGGTGGATGAGGACTACGAATACGAACTGGAGATCGAAAACGAGTACAGAATGGACGATGCGGAATTCACCGACTGGGTTGAGGAAAACGCAGAAAGCCTTGCAAAGGCAGATGCGGAGGAAAACGGAACGACCTTTGAGGGAATCGACGGCATTGACTTTACGGAAAAGGAAATCGATGACGATGCCC
>NZ_KI260462.1:0-1865 GCF_000468015.1 Ruminococcus callidus ATCC 27760
TGATCTCACGCTGCAAAGCATCATACTGCTGCTGGGAGATTTCACCATTTGCAAGAGCCGTATTGGCTTGTTCTGCAGCGGTTTTCAGCACTTCCAGCTTTTCCTTAGTGGCGGATACCGCATCCGCCAGCAGCTTGTGCTTCTGGGATAAAAGTTCCGTGTTGGTAGGGTCGAGTTTCAGCAGTTTCTGGACATCTTTCAGCTGCGTCTGCGTACCCCTGATGTCCTTGTTGACACCTTCCAGTGCCTTGGACAGCTTGGTGGTATCGCCGCCGATTTCTACGGTGATGCCCTTGATTCGATTAGCCATACAATCTCACCCCCTTATCAAAATTTATCAAAGTCACTCTGATCCGCTAACATATGATATTTGTATTCGTCATTCTCCCGTTCGGTGAACATATCATTCACCAGACCAATGGTCAGAAAATCCAAATCGCCCATTGACAAACCAAGCTGAACGCACCGCAACAAAAACAGCGGTGTGGTCATCGGTCGGTCAATCGGGCGATGTTTTTTTTAGACTGAACCTGTGTTTCTACGTTCAAACCCCAAAGATTGATCAGTTGCGGCAAAATCTCATAAATACTGAACGTGTTAAACTGCTCCAGCCATTCGTCCGACGATGCCGGAATGGCTGCATCGGCGTGTTTTGCCATGATATAGGCGATGTTTTCAAATACCTCAAGGCTTTCAATGTCCAGTGCGGAAGATTTCTCTGTATTTTCTCCCACAGACTTTTGCAGTGCCGCAAAGTCTTGATAAATATCTCTGCGAAATTTCAAGCGATACAGTCTGGGGACTGCTGCACTTGCCTTAAACGGCACATCAATACCATCAATGGTGATGTTCTTCTGAATTGCCATACTGCACCCTCCTTACGCTTTCACAGTGGTCTTGGAAGCCGTTCCGACTGCCGGTGTGTATACGTTCTTGTACCAGCCATCATAAGTAGAAGCATCTGTGGATTCACAGGTCTTTGCCTTTACCAGACCGTTCGGCAGTGCCGAAGCCTTGATGGAGATGGTTTCAGTCTTTACTTCCTTGCTGTCCTCGGTAGTCTGTCCCTCTGTTGCTGGACGGGAAGCGGAACAGCAATAGAGAACATGGCGAATCTTCCGCTTATCTCCGGTGAATTCAAACAGCAACGCAAACTGTGATACCTCATCATCATTTCGTTCCACCAAAACACCGTTGCTGTCCAGGATCTCTCCCAGAATATCTGTAGAGAAATCTGTAGGAATCAAGGCGATTTCCAAATCACCTTCATAGCCAGAATTGTTGGAAATTACGTAGTATACGATGTCGTCGGCATAAAAATTTTCGTTTTCGCCGTTTGCATCAATGGAAATGGAAACCGCACCCGGCAGACGCACCGGATCCACATAGACCGGTGTCAGATTGGCTCCGCTGGCATCGGTTACCCAGTCCTTGATTTTAGCGTAGTGTACATTGGTCAAACCGAATTTGACCTTGTTCTTTTTGTTTGCCATAGGACTTAAACCTCCGTTTCGTAAAGCACTTCATAGAGCCTTTCCGACTCTATCCAGACTTCTGATTTTGTGTAGTAAATCTCATGACGTTTCAGAACCTCTTCAATCTGCTTTTCCAGTTCAAGATTCTTAACATCTGTGTAAAGTTCAATATCCAGCATCTTAAAACTAAAATACATTTGATTATCCGCTGAAAATGTATTTTCTCCAGGAGATAAAAACAGCAAAAAAGGCGGTGCGGGACTTTCACCCTCGGCGAAATGATGGTAGGCGAAAGGCAGTCCCATCTCTTCCATCATTTCTGCGATCTGTTCGTAGGTCATGACAAAGCCCCCTCGATTAAATGCTCCAGCAACTGTACACCGTTTTCTT
>NZ_KI260462.1:1965-10504 GCF_000468015.1 Ruminococcus callidus ATCC 27760
GCAACTGTACACCGTTTTCTTCCGCAGGAGCAATATGCGGTTTGCCGGATACACGTCCACCGCCACGCTTAGCGTGTCCCTTTTCCAAAAGGTGTGCCAGCTGATAGCGATTCTTACTGTGGACAGTTATCTCCAAAGAGTGACTGTTTTCGCCAGTCTTTTTCGTTGCCCAGCTTTTTGCATATTTTCCGGTGTCCTTCGGAGCATTGGCGGAAATCTCGTTTTTCACTTGCGTGGCGGTTTTCCGGACAGCCTTTTTCATGGCGGTATCTGCAAGGTCTGCATATTCTTGCAAGCCCTGCATGATTTCCGCTGCAAGATTGTCAATACTGGTCATTTTGTCCTGCCTTTCTGGCTTCTGCAGTAATTTTCAGATAATCCTTGTGCAGATAATCCGGTGTAATACCGGTGATGTCATAAATATTTCCCTGAAACAAGATTCGGTTGCCTGTTACAGACGGCATCCAGTTTCGACTTTGCCGAATGAGGAATTCCAGCGTTTGTGTTTCTTTGGTCACACCAGCATCCGTATGCTCCACAGAAAATTTCAAAGTCACTCTTGCCAAGCAGGAAAAAGCTTCGTCCCACACAGCGGTGTGATTGCCAATTTCATCGGTAACGACACGATTCTCCAGAAAGGCGATTCTCTGATTGAGTGTTCCAATTTCCATCAAATCACATCCTCTCGCTGTGCAAACAGCATGGCACGAAGCGTTAACGTCAGCTTGGAAAAGTCTGCAGTATTGCGGTTTTCATAGAGATAAGAAACCGTGTAGAGCATCGCTGTTCGTACCACATCTTCGTTTTCTGAAAAGCGTTCCTCGTCCATTCTTCCCACATCCATTACCAGCTGTTTTGCAGTTGAAATAAGGGAGAGCAACAATGTATCGTCATCTTCAAAATCAATCCGCAGATACTGCTTGACTTCCTGTAAAGTTACCACCCACTCCAACCCCTTTCTCTGATTACGCTTTCTTGATGGTAAGTGTCTTGATAGCTTCTGGAAGAATTAGCTTTCCGTCAAGTCTCTGACTTGCAAGAAAACCAACCTGACCTGTCATGGCAAAGAGTTCATTCAGTCTCTTGAAAGAACGTCCCTGTCTGTCAGCCACCCAGTAATAGCTAAAGTCACCGAATGCCATGCACTTGTTGCCTGCCTTGATTTCCGGCACATAGCTGGATGTCTTGTAAGGACGATTGAGGATTGTATCCGGCACACCTGCCTGCACGGACGGATTCCAGATGTAATTGCCTGTGTTATCCTTCAGCTTGCGAAGTGCCTTCACTGTGGAATCGTTGAGCACCCATACAGCTTTCTTGCGGTACGGACTTCTGAGGGAGTAGAAAAGTTCCATCACATCATCAAATGTAATGCTTGCACCTGTGGTGGAAGTGCCGTCTTCCGCACCGCCTGTAGCATTAAAAATGCCGGTCGGTTTTCCCTTGCCATCACCAACGAAGAACGCCTCTTCTTCCTTAGAACCGATTCTTCTTGCGAACTCCTTTGCAATGTAGGACGGCAGGTCAAAAACAGAATCATTCAAAAGTTCTTCTGAAATTTTAATTGCTGTTCCAAGCTTATATGCGGAAAGCGATGCCTGCCCAAATGTATCATCAGAAAGAGAATACTGCTGTTCCTCGTCCATCCAGACAGCCTCGCCCTTGGAAGTCACAATCGGAATCTTGCGGTCGCCGTTGGAAGTTTTGATAACCGTTGCCATCTGGCGGAAAATGCTCTCTTCCTCCAATGATTCCACCAGTTTTCGTTCAAACTCATCTGGAACAAGATAGCCACCCTCTGCGTCTGTGCCAATGTGCAAATCATCGTGGACATCGATCCAGTTGCGGTTTCTGATACTGTTCCAGAATGCCGTTTTGTAATTGTCGCTTGCTGTACCTGTCTTTTCCGTTACATTCGGAGTTGCAGGTTTGCCGAGAACAGGAGTGGAAGTTGCCTTGTTCATTTCAGCTTCAATTTCAGCCTGTCGTTCCAGACGCTGAATTTCCTTGCCAAGATCGACAATGGTCTGTTCCATTGCATCGTAAGTCTTGGAATCTTCCTCACTGAGAACGCCGTTTGCATTTCTCTTGCTGTCGAGAAAATCACGGGCAGTGTCCCAAGCCTTCTTTCTCTTTTCTCTCAGTTCCTGAATTGTCATAGCCATAATCAATTCCTCCAATCAATATTTCAAAAGTGCCAGCCTTTTTTCAAGCTGGTCAATGGGTGTGCCTGTAACAGATTCTGCTGATGCAGATACTTTGGATAAGAATGCAGATAGATTCTTCGATTTGGAATAGGTCATTGCGGTCAGTGTATCTTCTTTTTCTTCTTCATCCGGTTCTTCCTCTTTGGGAACAACAGGCATTTTCTTCTCTGCAAACAGAATTCCGTCCACAAATCCCATCTCATGAGCCTTTTTTGCATTGAGCCATGTTTCATCGGACATCAGCTTTGCAATCTTGTTTCTGCTGAGGTGGGACTTGGTTTCGTAGGCGTTGATAATGCTCTCTTTGACTTCATCGAGCAAGATGATAGCTTTTTCCATATCTGCCTTGTTTCCCATAGCACAAGTGCTGGGATCATGGATCATCATTAGGGCAGTTGGTGCAATTAAAGTTTCATCGCCTGCCATTGCCACAACAGAAGCCGCTGATGCAGCAATACCGTCAATTTTCACGGTAACCTTGCCTTTGTGATTTTTCAGCATGGAATAAATCTGACTTGCAGCAAAAACGTCGCCGCCCGGCGAGTTCAGCCAGACTGTCAGATTTCCGCTGACTTTTGAAAGTTCGTCACGGAAAAGGGCAGGTGTCACTTCATCGCCCCACCAGGTATCTTCCGAAATAGGTCCGTTAAACAAAAGCTCTGTTTCTGATGTATCTTCGTTTTTTACAAAGTTCCAGAATTTCTTCATTCGGTTTCTTCTTCCTTTTCTTGATTTTGATTTGCAAATGCCCCTGCATCTGCGAGTTTTGTAAATGAACCATTTACAAGATAGAGATTTCCGCCCAATTCGTCAGGGATCATATTCATATCTTCCAGTTCACGAATATCATTGGCGGACATCCAGCCGTTTTGTCTTGCTGTGGCATAGCCTTGCATACGGCTCGCATAATCACCACGCAAAAGCCCCTCAACATTGAACTTGATGAAATACTTGCCTTTCTCTGAATCTGAAAGTAATGCTTTCATAAGTCCTTGTTCCCAGCGAACAATCCATGGGTCAAGGCTGTATTTCACGAAATCAAGGGATAAATGCTCTACGTTACTGAATGTTGCATGGTCAAGGTCGCCGATCATATGGAGCGGCACTCTGTACATTCTTGCAATTTCCTCAATCTGAAATTTACGGGTTTCCAGAAACTGAGCCTCGTTGTTCGGAATTGAGATCGGCGTAAACTTTACGCCTTCTTCCAGAACAGCGACTTTATGTGCATTTCTTCCGCCATAGGCTCTGTGCCATGCATCTCTTAATTTATCGGGATTTTTGATTACTCCAGGATGTTCTAACACACCGCTTGGATTTGCGTTGTTTCCGAAGAAAGATGCCCCATAATCCTCACAGGCGATAGAAATGCCGATCGCATTTTTCGCAAGTGCAATCGGCGAATATCCCACCAGGCCATCATATCCAAGTCCGGGAATATGGAGAACTTCATCAGCGTAGAGAACGATATCACCTTGTTCTTTCAGGTTCGGATTTGCTTCATCATAACGGCTGTAAATATATATCAAGCGGTTTTTCTCATCACGGTCAACCTTCATTTTATCCGGCATCAAGGGATACAGTCCGATAACATCACCTCTGCCGTTTCGGATGATCTGTGCATAGGCATTACCGTAAATCAGCAAATGGGACATTAAGGTTTCTCGGAAAACAAATGATGTCATTTCCGGATTTGGCTGATCGTGGAGCAAAAAATAGAGCGGATGCTGCGGCACTCGCTCTTTTCCATTATCGTTGTATTTGTATAAGTGCAGCGGCAGTTGTGCGATAGCCTCCGACAGAACCCGCACGCAGGCATAAACCGCAATATGCTGCAGGGCTGTTCTGTCGGTAACACGTTTACCACTGTTGGCTCGTCCAAAGAAATATGTGTAGGACGGCGAATCGTAGCTGTTGGTCGGCTTATCTCTGGACTTGAATAGTCCTGTAAAAATACCCATAAGAATCACTCCTTTCTTGACTTTGAGGGTTGGGGTGTGGTATAATATACTAAACTAAACAGAATGTAGGGTAGAAACTCTATAAATCGTGCTTTGTTAATTTGGTAAATTCTAATATCTGGGGTATGGTGGTGAAAGTACAAGATGAATGCAAACTATCTCAAACTTGAAAAAGGTAAGCAGATTGGAATACGTAAAAGAATACTAAAAGGAAATAAGTATTATTGGTATTCATATGCTGTTCAAAAAGTTAATGATATATATATCGTCTATGAGCATGAAATTGCAGAAGATAATATTTGTATGGAAATTGATGAGTATGAAAATATTTATCAATAACTATAAATGAGCATGCACCGTCATTTTGCACAACAATTCCCAACCATTTATGCTCTCTCTGCAATTAAAAACGGGATTATCATGTGAAATTATGGCATATTTTTGTGCAAGTCGCTGGAAATGCTCATTTATACTAAAGTAAAATATGAAATGCTATACAGCTGATCTGATGGGCATTAACCATTTACATCGCAAAAATTCCGGTGATTTTTACAGAAAGTGAGAATGCAAGAGTGAGAAAGAACATCATTCATCATCTTTTTTCTATAGCAGCTTTATGTGCTGTTGTTTTTACAAATACAATCTGGCTGACAGGCTGTGTTATTTATGACAGTAAAGATTTAGCAAAATTTGCGAAAGAGCAGCTATACGAAAAGTATGGAGAAGAGTTCGAAGTGAAAACTATCATGGATTCTCATCGAACAATTGCATATCCAGTAAATGATCCTGATTTATTGTTTGAGGTGTATAGCCTGATTGAAACACGTGGCGGAAAAGATGATTATATTCAATCGATCATTGGAGACCAATACAAGAAAATCGTGGAAAAAACCTTCGCCGATGTCAATTTGTATTTTTACATTGATGTAGATGTTCCGAGCATTCCGTTTAAAGAAAAAGAAATCAAGAATACGAATATCACAATTGAAGAATACAATGATGAGATGTCTGCATATAGCATTCATCCAACAATTGTTTTATATTTATCTTCTGATTTTTTAGATTGTTACAGTAATGAGGAATTATATTCCTATATTCAAAGCATTGTTTCTGATACAAATCTTGATTATTTAAGGATTGATTTTATATTACTGGAGGATGAGAAAACTGTAGAAGAATATTATAGCGAGTATCCCTCCCTTTCTTGTAATTCAAGTCTAATTGGATTTCTGGACGAAAAGTATGAGCGAGTGGCACAAGGTGCCGAGCAAGGTATTTGGAAAATGAGTATTGATGAATTTAATCAAAAAATGGAGGAGATTAGAGAAGATGAGTTATACAGATAAGGAAATGCAGATTTCCACACAAATTGCATATATGAATATTACTCAAGATCAAATTAATGAATATTTAAAAGATCATAACGGAGAATATCCGACCATTCAAGAAATTCCAGTTTGCAAAGATAATCAAACCTATAACACCAGCATATCCCTCGTATCATAAACCGACTCATCAGAAACGCATCCACAGCGGATTGCACGGTCAAGAGCCATGATCATGGCAACCGCACCGTCAATCTTCTCTGTGGATTTTTCTTTATCCGGCTTGATATTTCCGGCAGGGTCACGCCTGATGAAAATGTTATCCATCATCCACCGAAGAACAGGGTGCCCGTTGTGGGCAAGGGTCTGTTCAAGCGTTAATTTCATCAGTTCTTTGGTAGGCGGTGACATATCTTTGTAGCCTTGCCCGAATTGTACCATCGTGAATCCAAGTCCCTCCAGATTCTGTGACATCTGCACTGCACCCCAACGGTCAAATGCAATTTCTTTGATGTGAAACTTCTGTCCCAGCTCATCGATGAAGTTCTCGATAAAACCATAATGGACAACATTGCCCTCCGTAGTTTTCAGGTATCCTTGCCGTTCCCATACATCATATGGAACATGGTCACGTCTTACTCTGAGGGGCAGTGTTTCCTCCGGCAACCAGAAATAGGGCAAAATATAATAATGTTCATCGTCTTCAGTTGGAGGAAATGCCAAAACAAAAGCTGTAATATCCGTTGTGCTGGAAAGGTCAAGTCCACCGTAGCAGATTCTTCCTTCCAGTTCAGATTCATCAAAGGCAACCTTGCATTTGTCCCACTTTTCCATTGGCATCCAACGAACAGCCTGTTTTACCCACTGATTCAAACGCAGTTGCCGAAAGGCGTTCTCTTCGCCGGGAGTCTCCTTTGCAGAATTACACGCAGCCACCACCTTATCCATTCCAATGGTTTTATCCAGACTTGGGTTTGCCTTTTTCCACACCTTTGGGTCAGTCCAGTCCTCGGATTCATCTGCTCCATAGATAACCGGATAGAAAGTCGGATCATGCTTTCTGCCTTCCAGAATGTCCTTTGCTTTTTGGTGAACTTCATAGCAGATGCTGTTGGTGTCCGTTCCGGCAGTGGTAATCAGGAAGTACAAAGGCTGCATTCTGGCATCGCCGGAGCCTTTGGTCATAACATCAAAGAGCTTTCGGTTCGGCTGCGTGTGAAGTTCATCGAACACGACCCCATGGATGTTGAAGCCATGTTTGGAATAAGCTTCAGCGGAAAGTACCTGATAAAAGCTGTTTGTTGGTGTGTATACAATTCTTTTTTGTGCAGTAAGTATCCGGACTCTTTTCATCAAAGCCGGACACATACGAACCATATCTGCGGCAACGTCAAAAACAATCGAGGCTTGCTGTCGGTCTGCGGCACAACCATAGACCTCCGCTCGCTGTTCTCCGTCACCACAAGTTAATAGCAGAGCGACGGCAGCTGCAAGCTCACTCTTGCCATTTTTTTCGGAATTTCAATATATGCTGTATTAAATTGCCGATAGCCGTTCGGTTTCAAGATTCCGAACAAATCACGGATAATCTGTTCCTGCCAGTCCAGCAGTTCGAATTTCTTTCCTGCCCATGTGCCTTTGGTGTGGCTGAGGCATTCAATAAAAGAGACAGCATAGTCTGCCGCCTTTTTGTTATACTTGGAATCCTCCGCCATAAAACGGGTCGGTTTAAATCTTGCTATTGTTCTCACCTCCAAACAAAAAAGACCTGCCAAAAGCAAGTCTGCATCATTTATTTTAATGCCCTCATGGGGCAGTTTTGTAATCGAGATTCCATTCCCATTGTAACCATATTACCATACAAATTCAAAGATTGCAAGCGGCTAAATGAACAGAAAAAACGCCGAAATTTCTGTGATTTCTTGTGTATCATACACGAACCCAAATCAGGTGTACGACCACCAGAGCCTTTCGGCTCCGGATTGTGGGATTCGGTTTTGGATGAATTAGTTGTACTGTTTCAGCAGGATCGCCAGTGCAGTTTCAGTTTCTTCATCCTCCGGCGGAATATCCATGCCCCGGTCGAAATTGAACACCGTTTTGCCATTCCGCCGCAGGGAGATTTTCGAGGCTCTGCCTTCCTCATATCCAAAAGTGGAAGGCTCCTCGTAATGTTTCACCCAGTAGTGAAAAGTGCTCGTTCCTACCTGAATTGTTCCTTCTGTCCACATTGTTTTTTCCTCCAGTTTTCGTTGCTTTTGCCTCTTGGCATGATGTATATTACCATAAACCAAAAGAGAAGTCAACGAAAATTTCGGCATATTCTGCACAAAGAGGAAGGCAGAAAATTGTGTATGATACCAACAAAAAAAGCAAGCTCCACGTCGCCCTGTGTGGGGCATTTGTGAGAAAGGGAAAACCACTCGGAGGAAACAAAACCACGCCGGACAGGGCAACACAGCGGCTGTACGAGCCGCAGCCCCTTGATTCAGGGGCTGCTTGGAGCGTGCAGGGAAGCTTATCGTGTGATTTTGAAATCGCCGTAGTAGAAGTGGTTTTTCCTGATGTAATCCGTCATCCAGTTTTCGGCTTTTTCAAAGTCGTCAAACTCTTTGATCACCAGCCATTCCTGTTTGCCAGGGTCGTAAATGTGAATCCCATTTTCCACCCTTTCGGTTGCTGTTCCTGTTACCGTCAACGCTTTTACTTTCCATGTTTTTGCCATTGTGTGTTCCAGCCTCCTAAAATCCTGTGTCGGCATACCCGTTCGCCTCGGGCAGCATCCTGCCTCGGCTCAGGGCATCCGTTTTTTTGTTTTTCCCTTGCGGTAACTGTATATTACCATACTTCCGGAGGGATAGCAAGCCGCTAAACGTACAGAAAAAACGATGGAATTTCGGCACTTTCTTGTGTATCATACACCAACGAAACAAGAGCCCTTGTGCCGCCCTGTGTGGGGCATTTGTGGGAAAGGGAAAACCCACTCGGAGGAAACAAAACTACGCCGGACATGGCAACACAGCGGCTGTACGAGCCGCAGCCCCTT
>NZ_KI260462.1:10604-10927 GCF_000468015.1 Ruminococcus callidus ATCC 27760
CCTTTTCCGTAAAGTCGATGCTGTCGATTTCCTCGCAAACCGTGTGGAGACTTTCGGCATCTGCCTTTGCAAGGCTTTCTGCGTTTTCCTCAACCCATGCGGTGAATTCCTCGTTGTCCATCCTGTCCTCGTTTTCAATCTCCAGTTCGTATTCGTAGTCCGCATCGAACCAGGTGATGACCGCCTTTGTGATTTCGGTTCTTTCGTTCCAGTCCGTTCTGTTTGCCATTGCTCTTGCCTTTGCGATTCCGTATGCTACCATTGTGTTTTTCCTCCGTTTTTGGTTGTTTTCCCTTTCGGTAACTGTATATTACCATACCTTT
>NZ_KI260463.1 GCF_000468015.1 Ruminococcus callidus ATCC 27760
GTGCAGATGAGAGCAAATGCGGTTACTGCAAGTGCATCCTTGGCAAGTGCAGAGTGACAGAGATGCTTGCCGAAATGGCAAAGACAAATGCCACACTGGACGAACTGCAAAAGCGGCTGGATGCAATGAACAGCCAGATTTCCGAACTGCAGACCAAGGTAGATGACTTGACGGCAGGCGAAATCTTAGCAACCGGACAATGCGGTGAAAACATCTACTATGTTCTCTACGACAACGGAAAACTGCTGCTGCGTGGAACGGGTGCAACCTACGATTATACCTCTCATGATTCTGTGTTCTATCAAAATGGCCAGATCAAGGAAATTGTGCTCAGTAATGGCATTACTGGTCTGGGAGACCGCCTGTTCTATCATTGTGCCAATGCGAAAACGGTATCTCTTCCAGCTACACTGACCAGCATTGGTGATTCTGCTTTTGCACAGGAAGATGCTGCAATCGGCTATACCGCCGGTCTGACTTCTGTTACCATTCCGCAGGCAGTTACTGCGATCCAGTCATATGCCTTTTATCACACCGCCATTGCAGAAGTCACTGTGCCTGCCAGCGTGAAAACGTGGGGAAAGTAT
>NZ_KI260464.1 GCF_000468015.1 Ruminococcus callidus ATCC 27760
TCTGTCGCACAATCTTTGTGCGGTATTGCCATAATGAAACGATAAAAACGGACAGTGGCAAAGCGACAATCGCGGACACTGTCCGTTTTTTTGAAAGGAGCATTTTTGATGCAGGAGCCGTTCCCGAATTTTCCCACTGAGCCGCCGCAGAAGCCTGCCGGCGAACCGCTTCCCCCACAGGAAGAAACACCGGCACCGCCTACAGAACAGCCGGTTCCACCAGTGCAAAATCCATTACCGCCTGTACAGAACAACCCCGTTCCGCCAGTGCAAAATCCATTACCGCCTGTACAGGGCATGCCGCAGAATAATCCGATTCCGCCAATGCAGAATCCATTACCGCCGGTACAGGGCACCCCGCAGAACAACCCCGTTCCACCAGTGCAAAATCCATTACCGCCGGCACAGGACATGCCGCAGAATAATCCGATCCCGCCTATGCAAAACCCAATCCCCAACTGGTACCAGAACCAGCAGCCCACCATGGGAAACTGGCAGATTCCGCCGCAGGTACCGCCTGCACCGCCGCAAAAACAGCCTCTGACACCGGAACAGAAAGACCGCCGCACAGCGTTCTGGCTGAAAATCGTAGCGGCTCTGCTGGCAGCCCTGCTGCTGTACTGTATCGGCAGCGATGTGGTTTCCTACCGCCGCGGCGGTGCTGCACCGGCTGCTGCCACAGCTTCGGACACTGACAGGGACGAAACCGCCGGCAGCAAGGTGATCATTCAACAGCAGGATAAACCCGAACTGGACAAGAACGCAGAAAACACCGATGCAGATGGTGCCTACACCGTAGAGGGCGTTGCTTCTGTGGTGTGTCCCTCCATTGTGGAAATCGAAACCTACGGCGATGCCAAAGGCGAACAGCTTAGCGGCACCGGCTCCGGCATCATCTCCAGCGAGGACGGCTACATCATCACCAACGCCCACGTCCTGACTAACGGGAAGTCTTTCCGTGTCATCATGTCCGACGAAACGGAGTACCCCGCCACCGTCATCGGCAAGGACAACAAAACCGACCTTGCCGTTATCAAGATCGAGGGCAGCGACTTCCCTGCCGCCGTCATGGGCGATTCCGACGAGGTCGTTCTGGGCGAATCCGTTGTGGCGATCGGCAATCCCGCAGGGCTTTCCGGCTCTGTCACCAATGGCATTGTGTCCGGTCTGAACCGACAGATCCGCTCTGATGCCACCGGATTCGACATGAACTGTATCCAGACCAACGCCGCGATCAGTCCGGGCAACTCCGGCGGTGCACTGGTCAACATGTACGGGCAGGTCATCGGCATCACCTCCTCCAAATACGTCAGCTCCAGCTATGAGGGGCTGGGATTTGCCATTACCATTAACGAGGTGCTGCCCATTGTGCAGGATCTGATCGACAACGGCTATGTTGCCGACCGTGTGCGGGTAGGCATTACCTTTATTTCCCTGATCCCCGAAGAAGTCCGGCAGGGCTTTGCCGACGAGATCGGCATGAAAACCGTACCGGATAACCTGTCCGGCGTGTGGATCACGGAAATTGCAGATGACTGTGACATTGCCAGCACTGACCTGCAAGTGAATGATGTTATCGTATCGGTACAGGGCGAAGCCGTAGACGACTACGACTCCCTGAATGCCGCCATTGCCGGACTGAAAGGCGGTGACACCATAGAGGCACGCTGCCGCCGGTACCAGCCGGACGGAAACTTTGAGGAGTTCTCCATTCAGTGCAAGCTAATGGCAGACACCTCCGGAAACTATTAAGGCAACACAATTTCATGTAAAAAAGCGTTCAGAGCAGATGAATGAACCTGCTCTGAACGCTTTTTGCGTCTGATTCAGCCTTTGGCGAAATTCTTTGCCAACACTTTCATTATCGGCAGACACAGCACATGTGCTCTGCCATTCTCACTGTCCGCGTTTCTGTGCCTTGCTCAGGAAACGTTCCGCATCGACCAGAAACCGCTTGTGCACGCCGGAACCAATCACGCCTACGCCGTCCTCTGCGGTAACGTGATAGGAGATCTCCCGCCCGTTGACACCGGTAATTTCTGCGGTAGCAGTTACCGTCAGCCCCACCGGCGTTGCCGCATCGTGGCTGATGTCCAGCTTGGTGCCTACGGTGGTTTCGCCCTCGCTGAGGAATGGAGCCACTGCATTGCAGGCTGCCTCCTCCATGAGGGCTGCCATCATCGGGGTGGCAAATACCGGCAGCGAGCCGCTTCCTACAGCAACTGCCAGATTGGTTTCATCTACCTGTACCGAGGCGGTTCCCTTGCTTCCAATTGTAATCGGTTCCATACATATTCTCCTTTAGTCCGAAGTCGTTTCCGTGGTTTCTTCTGTAGGATCCGGCAGCACATCTAAGGCACTGGGGGAAACGATGTCCCCAAGGATCCGGTCATAAGTCAGCGTATCCAGCTTTTTGTCTGCCTCCTGCATGGGCATGTAGTTGGTGGAGTACACCGGCTCAGTTTCCATTTCGTTCATCATAGTCTGGGTGAAGCTGTCACGGGGTGAATCGATCAGCTGCATTACCAGATACGGGGCATAGTATGTGGAAACCGCTTTCGACGGCAGCAAACTGGTGTTCAGTCCGTAGTTGTTCCACAGGATATATCGCTGTTCGTACAGGGTACTGCAATTTTCGCTGGTGATGTTCAGCTGGCTGTAGATGCCGTCGTCCCCGCGGAGGGACGGGAAATGGTCACCCACAAACAGTACAATAGTCGGCTCATCGATCTGGGAGAGCCGTTCCAGAAAGTCTGCCAGACCGTCTGCCGAATGCTGGATCCGGCTCAGGTAGTTGATAAATTCATCATCGCTGTCCCCGTCAGAATAGGGCTGATGGTTCTGCATGGTAGTGGCATGCACATACAGCGGCTCGTCAGTAGATGCGATCAGAGATTCGATCTGGTTGTACACCACATTGTCGTCGATATATTCCCCGTAGGTCGTTACCGGAACGGTGAAGTCATCTTCAAAAATCATCTGGTCAAAGTTGAACTGTCCATAGATACGTTTCCGGCTGTAGAAGCTGCTCTGGAATGGGTGCACATAGGCAGTGGAATAGCCCCAGCTTTTATAATATGCAGGCACTGTGGGCTGCTGCCGTTCCAGCATCATTCTCTGCGGCATGTTGGGGTCATTCAGGGACTTCACCGGCAGCCCGAACAGCAGTTCAAACTCTGTCCGTACCGTATAGCTGGCGTAAGTCGGCACGATCAGTGTCCCCTCTGTTCCCATAGAAGCGGCTTTGTCCAGTCCCGCATAATAGGGATCCAGATTCGTATAGCCCAGTTCCGACAGCTTATCGGAAAAGGCACGGAAATCCGCAAACGATTCCGACATGATCTCCACCACGTTGGGCTTCACGCCGTCATCGAAGTCCAGATCCGGCACTTCTGTTGCCAGATACTGCTTCACGGTGTCGCTGCTGTCCTCTTTATAATCCTCCGGCTCCTCCAGCTGGTTGGAGAGGTTCTCCGAACCCGTCTGCATAAAGAACGCCAGAAAACCGTTGTTGTCGAACTTTTCGTTCAGGATAAAGGTATTGTCTGCCTCTTTGGTGTCCAGACGGAACAGGGCGTAAACCGGCTGGGAAATTGCCGGCACGGTAACGACCATGACGCAGGCGATCAGGCAAGCCAGACCGGGGGCAAGCCGTTTCCGCAGCTTCAGCCGCATTTTCAGTCTTGGGTTGAACCAGAATGCCAGCAGGATAAACGCGGCACAAATGGCAATGTACAAGACCAGCCTTGGCGTAATTTTGATATAGGCGAATGAAGTCAGACTTTTCAGACTGCGGAACAGCTTCATGTCTGTCATGATCAGGTGGTTGCCGTTGGTGTTGTACTTGAATAGTTCCGTAATACTGAGAGCCATATACAGGATACTTTCCAGCAGCATAGAGAACCAGCCCGACTTGAACAGGAGCAGTGCCCCGATAAAAATCAGTGCCGCGATCAGCACGTTAAACAGCATGATCGTGGGGTGGTTGGTGATGAACAGCACCAACTTACTGGGATATTTGTCCTGATTCAGTTCCGCCATACACACGATGAAAATGGGATACAGCATCATCAGCAGCCGGTTGGTCATGGGATAACGCAGCGTATTGTAAGAACGTTTCTCATGCACGGAACAGAACCATGCACGCAGGGAAGAAAAGCGTGCATACCATGTCAATTGTTCTTTCATGTTTGTGAGATCACCTTTGTTTCAAAAAAGAATTGCAGAAGTCAGAATTCCCCTGATTTCTGCGGGATTGTCGTAACAATACTATAGCACAAACCCGCGGTTTTCGCAAGTATTCTCGCCAAAAACTCATGCAGTTTTCACGGAATTTGTGGATTTTATCGAAAAAGTCATGCCCCGAAAAAAGGTTTTGTGCAAGTTGCAGAGGGCAAATTTCCCGTATTTGGGTGAAAATCGGCACTTCTCCTGCCGTCTGTCAGCCGCACCAGAAACCGCCGTTTACAGGAATATCCTGTCCGGTGATATACGCCGCCTGTTCGGACACCAGAAATCGCACGACATCTGCCACATCTTCCGGTTTCCCCAGCCGTCCCAGCGGTGTTTCCTCTGCCAGTTCGTCCAGTGTTTCCTGCGGCAGGTGGGACACCATATCCGTAGCGATCGTCCCCGGCGAAACGGCATTAACGCGAATGCCGGAGGGACCGACTTCCTTCGCCAGTGCACGGGTAAACGCCAGAATCGCCCCCTTGGTCACGGAGTAATCCACTTCACAGGAAGCTCCGGTTTCGCCCCACATGGAGGAGATATTGACGATACAGCCGGCATGGCGGGAGAGCATCGACGGCAGCAGCAGGCGGCTAAGTTCCACCGGAGCCGTCAGGTTCACCGCATAGAGCCGCCGCACCTGTTCCGGCGGCAGGCACTGGAACAGATTGATATACGAGCATGCGGCATTATTGACCAACACGTCCACATGTCCCAGATGTTCCAGCACGGTTCCCGCCAGTTCGGGCAGGGCATCGGTCTGTGACAGGTCGGCGGCAATGGGGATCACGCCGCAGGCGGCAGCCAGTTCTTCCATGGCATCGCGGCTATGGCAGTACACGCCAGCCACCAGATACCCGTCTGCTGCCAGACCCTTTGCCACAGCCGCCCCGATCCCGCGGGACGCACCAGTGACCAATGCTGTTTTCAGCATATGCAGCACCTCCGTTCCAAAAGTCTATTTTCCAGAAAAATTATAGCATGCACAAGAAAAAAAGTCAAGCGGCGGGCGGCGGGCGGCGGGTCGCCGCTGACCCTACGCC
>NZ_KI260465.1:0-20136 GCF_000468015.1 Ruminococcus callidus ATCC 27760
AGTCGCCAGACGCTCTTTGTGCGGTATTGCCCTTAGTATATCACATTTTTCGACAGACTGCAACTGCATTCGGCGATTTTTTGAAAATTCCGCAGAATCGAAAAAGTTGTTTTTGCTGTCGAATTGCCGGAATTCCCTTTGTTTCACAAACCCATATCACGTAATTTTCACTAAAAAATCAGTTGCAATTCCAGTGCGGTTATGGTATAATTGATAAGGCAACACCGTGCAAAGCTTGTGTGTAAGGTGCATCGTCAGATTTTTTGGCAGATTGCATAGAAATTTCGCAGGCAGACTAGGTGCAGTGTTGCCATAATATGTAGTGTCCGGTCATTTGGGACACGATGCATATGAAGCGACTTTGCACCGGTTTGGTGCGGAGCTGCCATGAAAACGAAAGTGAGGCACAAAAGATGTGTGGAATTGTTGGATATGTGGGCAAACGGGACTGTACGGAGGTCCTGCTGAACGGTCTGGGAAAACTGGAATACCGCGGCTATGACTCTGCCGGCATTGCTGTCTTTCAGGACGGAAAAATCACTGTGGCGAAGTCCAAGGGCAGACTGAAAGATCTGGAGGAAAAAATGGAGCGTGAGGGCAGACCTTTCGGGCATGTGGGCATTGGTCACACCCGCTGGGCGACCCATGGCGAACCCTCTGACGTAAACGCTCACCCCCACAGCGGCGGCAGAGTGACGATCGTACATAACGGCATCATCGAGAACTATAAGGAACTCAAGGACTTCCTTGCGGGAAAAGGCGTGACCTTTACCAGCGACACTGACACCGAAGTGGTGGCAAAGCTGCTGGACTACCGCTATAACGGCAGCCCCATTCAGACCATTTCGGAAACCGTCCGCGATCTGGAAGGTTCCTATTCGCTGGGCATTATCTTCGCAGACCACCCCGAGCAGGTGTACGCTGTCCGCTGCGAAAGCCCGCTGATCGTGGGTGTCGGCAAGGGCGAAAGCTTTATTGCCTCTGATGTGCCGGCAATCATCGAATACACCAGAGATTACTATCTGCTGGAACACGAGGAAATTGCTGTGCTGGACGACAACGGCGTACAGATCTTCGATGCGTTCGGGCAGCCGGTGAAAAAGGAACTGAAAACCGCAGACTGGGATGTGGAGGCGATCGGCAAGGGCGGCTATGCCCACTTTATGCTGAAAGAGATCCACGAACAGCCCAACGCGATTCGCAACACCATTCTGCCGCGGATTCAGGACGGCTTGCCGAATCTGGAGGAATGCGGCATCACACCGGAGGTGCTGCGGGAATTCCGGCATATTCAGGTAGTTGCCTGCGGTACGGCAATGCATGCCGGAACAGTGGGCAAGTATGTCATTGAAAAGCTGGCACGGGTGCCGGTAACGGTGGACATCGCTTCGGAATTCCGCTATCGGGAACCGCTGGTGGGAGAGGGCGATCTGGTCATCATCATCTCCCAGTCCGGCGAAACTGCCGATAGTCTGGCAGCTCTGCGGCTGGCGAAATCGCTGGGGGCAAAGACTCTCGCCATTGTCAACGCAATGGGCAGTTCCATTGCACGGGAAGCAGATATGCTGATCTACACCCATGCCGGACCGGAAATTGCCGTGGCATCGACCAAGGCGTACATGGTGCAGATCGCGGTGATGTATCTGTTTGCCTTTGAGCTGGCTCTGGCTGTGGGCAACATTGACGAAACAGAGTGCCGCCGTCTGGTAAAGCTTTTGCAGGAAACGCCGGAAGTGATCACCGGCATTCTGGAACACAAGGAGCAGACACAGTATATTGCCTCCTCCCTCATCACCGCCGACAGCCTGCTGTACATCGGACGCGGACTGGACTACGCCCTGAGCATGGAAGGCTCGCTGAAGCTGAAAGAGATCTCCTATATCCACTCGGAGTCTTATGCAGCCGGAGAACTGAAGCACGGCACCATTTCGCTGATTACGGAAAACATGCCGGTCATTGCCGTAGCGACCCAGAAGGCACTGCGGGAAAAGACCATCAGCAACATCAAGGAAGTCAAGGCACGTGGTGCACGGGTCATTCTGGTGTGCCGTGAGAGCGACAATGTGGATCCGGACGCAGTAGACCTGAAGTTTGGTCTGCCGGAATTTGACGACCTGCTGATGCCCATGATCGCTGTGGTACCGTTGCAGCTGATCGCATACTATACTTCTGTGCTCAAGGGCAATGATGTAGATAAGCCGCGGAATCTGGCAAAGTCCGTGACAGTGGAATAATAGAAAAGGAACGGGAAAAACATGAAACATACCAAAATCGTGCTGCTGACTGCGGCAGTCGTCATGATGACACAGGCACTGGGACTGTCGGCTGCGGCAGAGGAAGAAACCTCTGCCCAGAGCGGCGAAGAAAGCGTGATCGACGCAGACAGCTTATCCAGCGATGAGAGCAGCAAAGAAACGCTGACCAGCGGGGATTATTCCTATACGCTGGACGGTGACAACGCCACCATTACCAAGTATAACGGCAGCGAAACTGCCGTTACGATACCGGACAAGCTGGACGGGCACACCGTTACCACACTGGGCAGCGGCACATTTGCCACCAAGGATATGATCACTTCGATCACCATTCCGGCAACGGTTGACACAATCAACAGTTCCTGCTTCTACGGCTGCACCGTGCTGGAACAGGTGTCGCTGGCAGAGGGCAACACGGCGTTTACGGTGACGGACGGCGTACTGTTTTCCGCAAACGGAGAAGATCTGATCGTCTATCCGCAGGCAATGGAGGGCACGTCCTATACCATTCCGGACACTGTCAGAGAGATCTGGACCTCTGCTTTTTCCAATACCAAGCTGACTGACGTGACATTTCCGGACGGACTGCTGTACATTGATGACTGGGCATTTGCCTCCTCGGCACTGACTTCTCTGGATCTGCCGGATACTGTCACGGAAATCGGACAGTATGCCTTTGCATACTGCACTGGCATTTCGGAAATCGACATGCCGAAAGATCTGGAACTGATTCAGGCGGCAGCCTTTGCCGGCGAAACCAGCTTGACCAAGGTGACATTTTACGACAGCCTGACGGATATTCAAATGGCAGCCTTTGCCGGCACCGGTTTGAAAGAAGTGACCATTCCGGAAAGCGTTTCCACCATTGGATTCTGTGCATTCGGCTATGAAGCCGATATGGTGACCAAGGTACAGGACTTCGTGATCTACGGCAAGGTCGGTTCACAGGCAGAGGCATACTGCACCGCAGAGGACTCTGAAAACGACTATTCCAACAACTTCAAATTCCGCAGCGTGATGTCCGAGGAAGTTTCGGATACGGAGAATACGGCTGTTGCTGTTGAGGAAACCGAAAGCGGCTGGCAGAAATACGGCAAGTGGATCCTGCTGGGAGCCGGTGCACTGGTACTGCTCATCGGCGGCGGAGTGCTGATCTTTGCTGGCGGCGGAAAGCAGAAGAAATCCGGCAAGGCAGCCAAAAAGGATACCCAGTCTGTGGAAAGTGAAGAAAAGCCGGAAGCGGCAGACCATGAGGATACCAAATGAGAACGTGGAAACAGCTGATTTGCGGACTTTTGGGAACCACGCTGTGTGCCGGACTGCTGGGTGCAGTGCCGGCAGCGGCGGCAATGACAACGGAGAATGCAACAGAAGATGACAGCGGCATTTCTGTGGACACTTCCGGCGATGCTGCCTATGATGTGTTCACCTATCGGGGAAATGACACCGGCGTGACCATTACCTCCTGTGACACTTCTGCCACAGCAGCGAACCTGCCGGAGGAGATCGACGGGAAACCGGTGACAGAGATCGGTGATGCCGCCTTTATGAACTGTCAGTTCCTGACCTCGCTGACGATTCCGTCCCACGTGACAAAAATCGGGGAAAGTGCCTTTTCGGACTGTCCCATGCTGTGTACAGTGTCTTTGCCGGAGGGACTGCGGGAACTGGGAAAGGGTACTTTTGAATCCTGCACCATGCTGAGTGAGGTGAACATTCCCTCCACGCTGACAGAACTGCCGGAGGCGGCGTTCTACAATTGCAGCTATTTTCCCAGCTTTACGGTGCCCGCCAATATCCAGACCATTGGCAGCGAGGCGTTCTACAGCTGCACTGCACTACAGGAAGTGACCCTGTCCGAGGGCATTGTCAGCATCGGGGACTATGCGTTCCAGAACTGTCAGGTGCTGGAAACCGTTTCCCTGCCTGCTTCCTGCACCACGCTGGGAAATTATGTGTTTGACGGCTGTCAGGCACTGACGGCATTTTCCGTTGCACCGGAAAATCCGGCGTATCAGGAGCAGGACGGCGTGCTGTTTACCGCAGACGGAGAAACGCTGCTCCGCTATCCGCAGGCAAAGGCGGAAACCAGCTACACCGTGCCGGAGGGCTGTACCACGCTGGCGGACTGGAGCTTTATCGGCTCTACAGCATTGGAGCAGATCAACATTGACGGGGTGACTGCGATCGGAGAGGACTGCTTCTATTACTGCACGGCTCTGAAAAGCATCACTGTGCCGGAGGGCATCACAGAACTGAACGGGGCAGTATTTGCCTACTGTTTGTCCATGGAGGAGGCAACACTGCCGTCCACCATACGAAAATTGGGGAATCATTGCTTCTATTCCTGTGCCAAGCTGAAAAAACTGGAACTGCCGGACGGTCTGACCACGATCGGCGACCAGTGCTTCTATAACTGTGTGGCACTATTGCAGATGAATCTGCCGAAAAGCATTACAGAGATCGGGGAACAGGCGATCGGATACTATACGCCGTCCGATGCCAAAGATAACGAGGCAAAAGAGATCGACCAGCTGTACGTGTACAACGACGGCAGCGAAGCGGTGCGGAAGTACATGCAGCACTGGAGAGCAAACACCTATAAATACTGGCTGATCGGCGGCGGGATCACTGTAGTCGTTGCCGGCGGTATTGTTACGCTGATCGCTGTGCACCAGAGTCGGAATAAGATCCGGCCTACCAGTCGGCATGCCTCGGCAACAAAGAAAAAGTGATACCGGCACACTTGCCGCAGAAAGGAACCCGAAATCCATGAAGTCTACATTTCCATTTGCATTCAAACGCGGTGCTGCTGCCCTTGCCGCAGCATCGGTTGCTGTCTGTGCTCTGCTGCCTGCCGGCGGCGTGGTATGGGCGGCAGAAACCACTACTGCCGAGAGCAGTGACACGTTCGATGACGGCACGCTGACCTATAAAAAGCTGAGCAATACCACAGTTTCTGTCACTGACTGTGTGGAGTCGGCGACTCATATCAGTATCATGCCGAAAATCGACGGCTATGACATTGTATCGATCGGGGAAGAAGCTTTCGCCAACTGCACGTCGCTGCAAAGTGTGACCATTCCCGCCAGTGTGACCGAGATCGGTTCGGCTGCCTTTTACGGCTGTACCGCACTGACCAAAGTGACTGTACCGGACGCTGTGACCAAAATCGAGCAGGGCACATTTTTCAGCTGTACCGCACTGACTGACCTGACGCTGGGCAAGGACACCACGGAGATCGGCGATATGGCATTCGGCTACTGTACCAGTCTGGAAACGGTGACGCTGCCCGATACAGTGGAAACACTGGGCGACCAGCTGTTCTACTACTGCACGGCTCTGGACGAAGTGCAGATTCCGGAAAAGGTGACGGAACTGGGCGGCTATACCTTTTACGGCTGCATGTCCCTGAAGTCCTTTACCGTTCCGAAGAATCTGGAGAATATCGGAGCTATGTCCTTTGTGGCATGCCCGTCGCTGGAAACCATTGCGGTAGAGGACGGCAACACCAAATATCAGGCAGTGGACAACGTGCTGTATGATACAGAGGAAAGCATTCTGTATCTCTACCCCGCAGGGCGGACGGATACCAGCTTTACTTTGCCGGAAAGCACACTGGTGGTCTATGCCGGTGCGTTCTTTGCAGCAGGCAACCTCCAGCAGATCAACTTTGATGAGAAATTACAGTACATCGGCGAAATGGCATTCGATTTTTGCAGCGGGCTGACCAGCCTGACTATTCCGAAAGCAGTTACCACCATTGGAACGACTGCATTTGCCGACTGTACTGGTCTGACTTCTGTCACTTTTTCCGGTGCCTCTGACGAGGACGGCGGCGAGGGCGGCGATCTGGAAATCGGGGACTACGCCTTTTTCTGTGACGACAACCTGAAAGAAGTTCAGCTGCCGAAGCGGGTTTCCTCTGTGGGCAAGTACGCTTTTGGCTGTACCTCTCCGGCTGACGATGACGACAGCGAGGACTATGTGACAGTTTCGTCAGACTCCGGCGACAATCTGAAAGTCAAGGCTCTGGACGGCTTCCTGCTGATCGGCTATACCGGTGCAGCATCAGATTATGTCAAGGACTGCGACGTGAAGATCAGCTTCAAGGCAATGAACGTCAACTGGAAAGCTGTTATGCTGTGGGGCATACTGGCGGTGGTTTTGGTGGCAGTGCTGCTGATCGCAATTCGCCTGATCCGCCGGAACATGATGACAGCAGAGGAAAAGAAAGCCTTGCAGGAAGCCGAAGCCGAGCACAAGATCCCGCTCTCCCAGCGTGGCAAGCAGGACGAAGCTGCAGAGGAGAAACCGGAATATGATGACGGCTACCGCAGCATTCTGGACGATGACGACGAGGACGAGGCGGAAGAAGTGGCAGACTATGAGCAGACCATTTCACACAGCCAGCTGCACCATATCGGTCACGCCGATATGCCGGCAGCAGAGGACGAAAAGAAAGACGAGGAAGACGAGGAATAGGGAAACACCAATCATGTGACCATTTCTGCGGAATGCGTGTTGTTATAGGTGAACGGCCGTTCGGAACATACGAAAGGAGTGAACCAGCGTGCAGGAACGTTCTCTGATACGCAGACTCAAACAGCACCAGCCGCAGGCTCTGGAGGAGTTGATTACAACTTATAGCCCCTATGTGGGAACGATCATACGCAATATTATCGGAAAGTATCTGGCAGAACCGGACGTGGAAGAACTGACGGCAGATGTGTTTCTGGCGGTGTGGGAACATACCGACCAGCTGAAAGCCGGAAAGCTGACGGCATATCTGGCGGCAATTGCCCGAAATCGGGCGAAGAACCGGATCCGCAGCTATCACGAAACCGTGAATCTGGAAGATCTGGTGGAGATCGGCAGCGAAGAAGATGTAGAAGGCAGCATCGACCAGAAGATTCTGGGGGAACTGCTGCAGGACGTACTGGACACCCTCTCCGCAAAGGACAGGGAGATTCTGGTGCGGTACTACTATTGCTATGAACCCGTCCGTCAGATCGCCGACATGCTGCACATGAGCGAATCCGCAGTGAAAATGCGAATGAGCCGTGCCAGAAAGAAGTTGCAGCAGGAACTGGTGGAACGGGGATATGCGTATGAAGACACACCGGCAGTGCAGCAGGTTCGCTTCACCGCCATGGGGAAAGGAGCTATCTCATGAAATGGAATTGCTTTGATTGGTTTGACCACTATGCAGCAGAAAAAAATGGTGTGCCGAAGCTGGAAACCCAGCCGATTCATACCGATGCAATTTGGAAACGGGTGCAGGAACAAACTGGTATTGCTCCGCAGCCGAAGCGGAATCGCATGCACATAACCAAGTGGGTGGCAGGCATCGCCGCAGCGGCAGTGCTGGTCACTGGCGGCACAACGCTGGTAGCAGCAGCCGGCTACGGCGGACTGGACGCATTCTTCCAGAGCCTGATCGGTGAAGAAACACCGAAAGATCCGGAAAAGCTGGCGGCTCTGGTCACTACGCCGGCGGCAGAGTTTGACAGCACCAACGAGGACGTGCAGTTTAAGCTGCTGGGCATGTACGGCGATGACAGCCAGGCAATGCTGAGCTTTCAGGTGACTGCCATAGACGGTGCGGCGTTGCAGGACGGCTTGGCGCTGCCCTATCAGCTGACTTTACAAAATGCAGACGGCAGCAGTGAAGTGCTGGACTGCTATGGCAGAACGGCAGATGTCCGGGAAAAGGACGGGGCGTATTATATCAATCTCCGCATCAACCGCACCGGTCTGCAGGGAAAAGTCCTGGATGTGACCTTTGAAAATTTCTATACTGAAGCGCAGGTCTCTCAGATCTGGGAACAGCTAACAGCCTATGACGACCAGTTCCTACAGGAGTATGTCCGGCAGAACTTCGGGGAAGATGCGTTGAAAGACTGGGGGAGCGGCGAGCTTCCGGCAGGTTTTGATGTAAACGCTTGGAAAGCTTATCGCCGGGAAAGCCAACTGGCGCAGAAGTGCAGCGACCGGGAAAAGGAACTCTACGCGGAGACAGACGGCGTGATCTCCGGCAGCTGGCACACCTGTGTGGCATTGGATTTTGTCAGCGCAGCGCCCATCACAGCCGATTTTGACGGAGGCACAGTGAACTTGCAGGAACTTTCGGCAACGATCACAGCTCCGGCAGAATGGGATGACGAGAGCCACACAGTCGATTATGTCATCACGCTGAAAGACGGCAGAAAGATTTTTGATGAGTTGGTACAGAATGCAGAAGGGGAGGAGATGCTGCGGCGTATCCATGCACTGCCCGTCTGCGGAACAGACACCATCGGGCAGTATGTGCCGCTGACAGAGGCCTATTGGGATGCGGACAGCGCCGCAGATGTGCTTTGCTACAGCGAACCCATCAATCCGTCAGAGGTGAAGACGATCACCGCATATCGCTTTGCTTTTGCGGGCGAAGCTTCTGACGGCACCAGCGGACTGAGCGGCTATGATCTCACTGACAGCACGGTGATCTATCGTGCACAATAACGCGCAGAGAAAGGGATGTTTCATATGAGTAGAAACCAACAGCACCGCCGGAAACGGCAAAAACAGTTATGCCTGATTGCACTGCTGCTCTGTCTGGCAGTGCTGGGGTTTTCTGTGTGGCTCTTGTTCATCCCCAACACACTGAACCGCGCTGGAGAATCCTCTGCCTTGCAGAACAGCGCTTCTGACAGCAGCACTGCCGCCGGAACCAATGCTCCCGATACGCCGGCTAATACCGATGCACAGGGATTTCTGGCGGTGCTGGAGGGCAGCACAGCACAGCTCCCCGCAGCAGACGGCAGCTGGAACAGCAGTGACACTTCCGTTGCAGAAGTGGACAGCAGCGGCACAGTCACCGGCGTACAGCAGGGCAGATGCCAGATCACTGACGGCAAGACTAATTACCAGATCGCCGTGCGGCATCTGGAACAGCGGCAGGAGGGAACCTATGCAGACGGCATTCTGATCGTCAACAAGTCCTATCCGCTGTCTGCCGACTATGATCCCGGCTTGCAGCCCATTACCAAGGACGCGTTTCAGAAGCTAAGTGACGCGGCGGCACAGGAGGGGCTGGATCTGTATATTGGTTCCGATTATCGGGATTATGCCTATCAGGTGAAGATCTATAACAACTACTGCGATCTCTACGGTTCGGAACAGGCGGACAGCTTTTCTGCCCGTCCAGGCTATTCCGAGCACCAGACCGGACTGACCATTGACTGCAACACTATTGACGATGCCTTTGGCGATACGCCGGAAGCCGCGTGGCTGGCACAGCACTGTGCAGACTATGGCTTCATTATCCGGTTCCCGCAGGGCAAGGAAGATGTCACCGGCTATCAGTATGAGCCGTGGCATATCCGCTATGTGGGCGTGGACATTGCAAAGGAAATCCAGAAATATGACCTGACATTGGAGGAATATCTGGGCGTGGATTCCGTCTATGCTGCTCCGTGGCAGGGATAAGCGTACTTTTCAACTTGCCTATAGAAAAACGCACCAGAAGTGGTGCGTTTTTTGTTGCTCTGCTGAATTTATGAATTCTCTGCAAAAAAAGTTGACAAAGCAATACGGATATGATATAGTATGAAATATAAGTGCAAAATCACATGAAATTGGATTTTTCAGTTACAGATTTCATGTAAAAACAAGGAACGATGCATAGACGGCTCTATGCAGGGATTTACAAGAAAGGGTGATCGTATGAAAGCGTGCAAGAAAATGACTGCACTTCTGGCGGTATTGGCAATGCTGACCGGAACGGCAGGGCTGCCGGTTTCCGCAGAGGAAGCTACCGGCACATTGGGAGATACCATGACATGGACAGTTGACGGGGATACGGTGCATTGCACATGGGAATCTGCAACGGCGGACGGTGTGGAGATTTCAATACAGGGGGATACCTGCACCATAGAAAAGGGTGTTTATCCTTGGGAAGAATATCATGCATGGTTGAATGCGGCAGCAAACGAATTGACGGAACTGCTGGAGGCAAATGGCCATGACCCTTCTGCAATGGGCAGCGAGGAAAAGAACGCAGTGCTCGCAGAGCTGATGCCGGAGGTTTATGCAGTGCAGACAGCGTTTACTGGTATCAAGCACATTGCAGTTTCCGACACGGTGACACAACTGGACGTGGCATTGGGATTTCTCGGACTTGCAGATGCAGAAACGGTACAGCTGGGAAACAGCTTGGTTTCTATCGGGGACAGTACATTTGAGAATACCCACTGCACCCAGATCACCTTGCCGGACAGCCTGAAAACCATTGGAAATCACGCATTTTATGATGCCGGCGTAAAAGAACTCATCATTCCGGCAGGGGTGGAGGAGATCGGTGACAATGCTTTGGAAAGTGATTCGACTCTGGAGAAAGTGACCATTCTCTCCCGTGATGTTGACCTGACGGATACCGGACTGGGCTATGTGTCCGTCTGGCTGGAAACCGATCCGAACCGCAATGAAAATCTGGTGATCTATGGCTATGCTGGTTCTACTGCGGAACAGTATGCGGCAGAGAACGAGATTCCGTTTGTGGCACTGTCGGAAGAATGGCTTTGCGGTGATGTCGATCTGGACAGCAGAATTGACATTCAGGACGCAGTACTGCTTGCAAAGGCGAGTGCCGGAACGGTTTCGCTGAACGAAGCGGCAAAGAAGAATGCGGACTGCAATGAGGACGGGGAAGTTGACAGTGCAGATGCCACTGTGCTGATGGAATTTCTGGTGCATCTGGTGGATACGCTGCCGGTGCAGTAAACGGGCTTTAAAAACGGCAGGGAACTTTGATCGGTTCCCTGCCGTTTGCATTATGTCGTTCCCATTTCCGTATCATCATGCGTTTCCACCGGCGTGCAGCTTTTCAGCAGTGCCTGCAATTCCGCGGTAAGCTGTTCCGCCTTGCCGCTGCCCAGATACCCTATTGCGTAGACGAGAGATTTTCCGCCGGAAACCGGCTCCGCAGAGAAGCCGCCCTTGTCGGTCAGCAGATACTGGCTGTCCGTGCTTTGCAGCTGGAATGTGGTGGTGTTGCTTTCCGGTGTGTAGTCCTCCAGTGGCAGCAGAGTGAGGAAGCTGCGGTGATAGTCGTAGTCGTTCAGCAGGGAAACCAATGCCTTGTACTCCTGCGTGTCCGGCTGGAATTCATAGGTCACTGTGTCAACGGTGTCTTTTCCGGTGACAGTCACGCCCGTAATGTTGACTGAGAGAGAAAGGGGTTCGCTTGCGGAAATACGGCTGCCCAATGAGTAGGGGTATAGGAAATACCACCCGCCCACGAGAAGAATTCCCAACAGCAGCAGTCCGATAATGATATGTTTTGCAGTTCTGGCGGATCTCATAGCATGCTCCTTTGTTTTCGTGTAGATTGCCTTTATTATACCATGAAGCGACAAAATTGTAAAGGCAATACTGCACTTTTTGCGGAACATAATGGTTTCCAACAAAAATGCCCTTTCCTTTGCGGAAAGGGCATTGCTTATTTATGCTATAGAGTTGCCTTTCGGGAAATTAGCCCAAAACAACTTCAATTTCGTTCTTGTCAGCCAGTGCGTCAGCCGGTACATAGTCGCCGTCCAGTGCCTTGCCGTTCAGTGTCAGGGAAGCCACGCCGCTTTGTACGTGGTTCGGGTTCTTGACCGTGATAGACAGCTGCTTGCCGCGGAACAGTTTTTCCATGGTGAAGCCGTCCCATGCTGCCGGAATCGACGGGCAGATGTGCAGACCGTCAGCGTCCGGACGCATGCCGCAGATACCCTCTACGCAGCCAACCATAACGGTGGAAGCGGTACCAGTCAGCCAGTGTACGTGAGAACGTCCTGCATACGGGGAAGCGGTGGACTCGGTGAACTGACCGTGTACATACGGTTCCAGTACACGCTGTTCTGCCTTGTCGTTCATGGAAGCCGGAGAACTTTCCTCGAAGTAGCGGAATGCATCGTCACCGTGTCCCAGCAGGCTCTCTGCCAGAATCAGCCAGCCCTGCGACTGGGAGAAGATACCGCCGTTTTCCTTGGTGTCCGGATTGAAGATGTGCATCAGGGCACCGTCGAAATAGTGGTCGATATACGGCGGATCCAGCAGCTTTGCACCATACGGGGTGTCCAGAATGTCTGCTACAGACTGCATTGCCTTGTCGCTCTGTTCCTTGGAAGCGAAGCCGGAAATGACGCTCCAGCTCTGGGGGTTCAGCCACATGGAAGCTTCCGGATCCTTCTTGGCACCAACTACTACGCCGTCTTCGCGGATACCGCGGATAAAGCGGTCTTCGTCCCAGCATGCAGCCAGTGCTTCGCCCAGAGCCTTCTGAGCCTTGTCCAGATAGGAAACATACTCGCTGTCCTTGCGTTCTGCTGCCAGTTCATGCATCATGGACATTGCATAGTACAGCTGGAATGCCACGAAAGTGGACTCGCCCTTTTTGCCCAGACGCAGGCAGTCGTTCCAGTCTGCGTGCAGACCAGCCGGCATGTTGTGGTCGCCCAGACGTTCCATGGAGAAGCGGATCGCACGCTTCAGGTGGTTGTAAACAGTATCTTCGCCGCCGTTTGCATAGACGATCACTTCGTCATAGAATGCCTTGTTGCCGGATTCGCCCACATACTTGCGAATGGTGGGGAACAGCCACAGAGCATCGTCTGCACGGTAGGACGGGTGACCGGTTTCCTTGACATATTCCGGATCGTCCGGTGTGTTTTCATGACCGGCGTTGTGGTCGAACTTGACCAGCGGCAGACCGCCGCCATTGTCTACCTGTGCAGACAGCATAAAGCGGATCTTTTCTGCGGCGAGTTCCGGATCCAGATGAATGATACCCTGAATGTCCTGTACAGTATCGCGGTAGCCGTAGCCGTTCCGCAGACCGCAGTATACAAACGATGCGGCACGGGACCAGATAAAGGTGATGAAGCACTGATAAGCGTTCCAGACGTTGATCATGTTGTTGAACGCATCAGACGGTGTGCTGACCTGGAAATGGTTCAGCTTGCTGTGCCAGTATTCCTTCAGAGCCTCTACTTCGCTGTCGACCTTGCCGGCAGCTTCATAGGAAGCGAGGATTTCGTTTGCCTGTGCATTGTCTTTCTGCCCCAGTACGAAGATCAGTTCCTTAGATTCGCCCGGCTGGAGGGTGATGTCACTCTGGAGAGCACCGCAGGCATTGCTGTTGTAGTTCATCTCACCGGTGCACTTGCCCTGCTCTACAGCGATTGGGTTGGAATAGGTGCGGTACGGACCAATGAAGCTGTCCAGATTGCCGTTATAGCCGGAGATCGGAGCACCTACCATGCCGAAGAAACGCTCTCTGTGGTTGGAACCGGTAGCGTCCTTGCCGTCATTTTCGTTGATGTGCTGGAGGATCTTGTTGCCCTCAAAGCTGGTACGGGTGATGAACAGGGTGTACTGGAGGTTGACCTGATCCTGTTCGTAGTTGTTGTCGTTGGTGAACTCTACGAAACCGAATGTGGACAGGTTTCTCGGCTTGTCGCTGTTGTTGGTGATGACTGCACGCCATACCTCATAAGTTGCCCCGATGGGTACATAATAAGTGACTTCGGAGGAAATGCCGGCATAGTCTGCGGAAATTACGGTGTAAGCAGTACCGTGGCGGCAGACGCTCTTGTAGGAATCCAGCGGCTTGCCTACCGGCTGCCATGTAGCAGACCAGTAATCCTTGGTGTCGTTATCCCGCAGGTAAATGTAGCGTCCGGGCAGTGCCATCATGGAGTTGAAGCGGAAACGGCTGATTCTGCCGTTTGCACCGGACTTGACAAAGCTATATCCGGCAGCGTTGTTGGAGATCATTGCACCGTATTCCGGAGAACCGAGGTAGTTTACCCAGGGTGCCGGCGTATCCGGTCGGTCGATCACGTATTCTTTGTTTTTCAGGTCAAAATAACCATACTGCATAGGGAGTATCTCCTTTACATCTGTATTTTCAATGTCAAATGACCATCACCGATAAAGACAGTGTGGTCGTACATTTATCATACCATACCACAGAAGATTTTGCAAGGGATTTGCGAAAAAAATTGCAGGAAATGTGGTATGGCTTCTGTGGGCTTTGCAGATTGTGCAGTATTGCCAAAAAGTTTTCCCGCCGGCTTGACAGACAAGCTTTTGTGTGCTATAATGTACTTATTGAACCAGTACAATTGGTACAAAGGAGTGGAGCCAGTGGAAATTATCATCAGCGGCAACAGCAGCAAGCCCATTTACGCCCAGATCACGGAGCAGCTGAAAGCCCAGATCATGGACGGCACGCTGCATGCCGGCGAATCGCTGCCGTCTATGCGAAGTCTGGCGAAGTCCCTGCATGTCAGCGTGATTACAGTGCAGCGGGCGTATGAGGAACTACAGCGGGACGGATTTCTGGAAACGACAGTCGGGCGGGGCAGCTTTGTGGCTGACCAGAATCCGGAGATCTATCGGGAAGAACAGCAGCGAAAGGCGGAGGAGCACCTGCTGGCGGCGGCGGAAATTGCCCGCGTCAGCGGCATTTCGCTGGAATCGCTGGTGCAGGCACTGACCATTTTTTATCGGGAGGAAGAATAGCCATGCAGAATATTTTAGAAGTACGGGATCTGGGGCGTTCCTATGTGAATTTCCGGCTGGAACACATCAGCTTTTCCATTGCCGGTGGAACGATCATGGGCTTAGTAGGCGAAAACGGAGCCGGAAAAAGCACTACCATTCGGGGCATTCTGGGGCTGATCCGGCGGGAGTGCGGAGAGGTGCTGTTCTGCGGCGAACCGCTGAACACAGACAGCGTTGCCATGAAGGAGCAGATCGGCGTGGTGTTTGACAGTCTTTGCTTTTCACCGGAACTGACGGTGGAAAAGGCGGGGAAGATCTGCCGCAGCATCTATTCCAACTGGGACGAAGCCTATTTTCAGGAACTGTTGCAGCAGTTCTCCCTGCTGCCCAAGCAGAAGGTCAAGGAACTGTCCCGCGGCATGAGCATGAAGCTTTCGCTGGTGCTGGCATTTGCACACCACCCGAAGCTGTTGATCCTGGACGAGCCTACCAGCGGACTGGATCCTGTGGTGCGGGACGACCTGCTGGATTTGTTTCTGGAATTCGTGCAGGACGAGGAGCATGCCATTCTGATCTCCACCCACATCACCAGTGATCTGGAAAAGGTGGCGGATTATGTGACATTTCTCCATGCGGGAAAGCTGCTGCTTTCCAAGCCCAAGGATGAACTGCTCTGGCAGTACGGCATTCTCCGCTGCGGAGAAGCATTATTCCAGAAGCTGAAATCGCCAGAGGTGCTGGCGTGGCGGAAAAAGGACTATTCCTATGATGTGCTCGTGCCGGATCGGGAGGCAATTTTGCGGAAGTATCCGGAGGCTGTCATAGATCAGGTCACAATGGACGAGATCCTGTTGTTGTATGTGAAAGGAGTGCAGGGCAAATGAAAGGACTGCTTTTGAAAGATTTCTATACCATATGGAAAGGCGGACGAATTTTCCTCATTCTGTACGTCTTTATGGCGGCTGTTTCCGGCGTGAATATCCAGAGCGGCTGGTCTTACATGGGCTTCTGGCTGGTGATGATGGACTCGCAGACCTCAAGCACTTTTTCCTATGACCATTCCTGCAACTGGAACCGCTTTGCACTGACGATGCCCGTTACGCGAAAAGACGTGGTGCGGTCGAAATTCCTGTTGCAGCTGCTGATCGTATGTGGCAGTACACTGGCGTATCTCGTGCTGGCAGCCCTTGTCAGTCTGGTGCTGCGGACGTTTGAAGTCAAGGCGTTCTGCAACATGCTGTTTGCCGCATGGCTCGTGTTCTGGGTTGTGCTGCTCATGGGCAGCGTTTCCACACTGCTGCTGTTCCGGTTCCCGCCGGAATACGCACGGCTGATCTCCATTTTGATCTATGTGATTCCGGCGTGTGCTTTCATGGGTGCGGGCAGCGTTTTCATGCAGGAAATGACAGACAATCTTGCCACCCTGCCTGCGGAATTTTCCGCAATGCTGCTGCCGGCGGCGATTGCCATGCCGGTGCTGTCGCTGGTGGTTTCCGGACTGTGCTATGTCTTTAGCTGCCGGATCTTCCAGAAGAAAGATCTGGCATAACTCCGTGATGCAGCAGCATCTCCGCAGAAAGGACTGTTATTGTGAAACCTATTGCTCATATTGAAAACGATTTCCCCACCAAGTTCGGTATCCCCCGCCAGAGTGGACTGGTCAACAGTCTGCATGCCCGCATTGTCATGGAGCCGGAATACCGGAATCCCGATGCATTTCGGGGGCTGGAGGATTACTCCCACATCTGGCTGATCTGGGAATTCTCGCAGGCGGTGCGGCAGAAGTGGTCGCCTACCGTTCGCCCGCCCCGTTTGGGCGGCAATGTCCGCATGGGCGTTTTTGCGACACGCTCACCGTTTCGTCCCAATCCGCTGGGGCTGTCGGTGGTGCAGCTGGAAGAAATCGTGCTGCACGGGGCGAATGCTCCCTACCTGACGGTTTCCGGTGCCGACCTGATGCACGGCACGCCCATTTACGACATCAAGCCGTACCTGCCACACATTGACAGCCACCCCGAAGCCAGGGGCGGTTTTGCTCTGCCGGCAGCGGCTCATCGTCTGGAAGTTCGCTTTCCGGAAGTCTGGCTGGAGAAAGTGCCGGAATCCCTGCGGGCAGGGCTGACCGAGGTGCTGGCACAAGACCCCCGTCCGTCCTACCAGCACGACGCCGATCGGGTGTACGGCTTCCCGTTCGCCGGTCTGGAAGTCCGCTTTACCGTGGACGGCGAAGTGCTGACGGTTTGCGAAATTCTGGAAGCGACGGTATAAACTTACGACATCTGCACATACTTCAGGCAGTATCACATGAAGGCAATACTGCACAAGCTTTATTCAGTGTTTCCGTAGAAAAATTTTCGTCGGATACTTGACAAGGCGAAGGTTCTGTGGTACAATGTTTTTAGTTAGAGATAACTAACTTCAAAATGAACATGCGTAATGGAGAAGGAAACACGGTATAAAGCTTGTGTACACAGCCGAAAGGCGGGATTTGTACAGTGCTTCCGCGATACGTAAAGGAGTATTCTACTATGAGTTATTTGCAGATCGAAAAAGTTGTCGGCAGAGAGATTCTGGATTCCAGAGGCAATCCGACTGTAGAAGCAGAAGTCACACTGGTTGACGGTACTGTTGCAAGAGGTACTGCCCCCAGCGGTGCTTCCACCGGCGAATTCGAAGCACTGGAACTGCGTGACGGCGACAAGGCTCGCTATCTGGGCAAGGGCGTGACCAAGGCTGTAGAAAACATCAATACCGTTATCCACGAAACTCTCACTGGTATGGACGCATCTGATCTGTACGCAGTAGACAAGGCAATGATCGCCGCAGACGGCACCAAGGACAAGTCCAATCTGGGTGCCAATGCGATTCTGGCAGTTTCCATTGCCACAGCAAGAGCCGCAGCAACTGCACTGGACATTCCGCTGTATCGTTTTCTGGGCGGCGTATCCGGCACTCGTCTGCCGGTTCCGATGATGAACATTCTGAACGGCGGTGCTCATGCCACCAATACGGTAGACACACAGGAATTCATGATCATGCCGGTAGGTGCTCCCAGTTTTAAGGAAGCCCTGCGTTGGTGTGCAGAAGTGTTCCACAATCTGGCGAAGATCCTGAAGTCCAAGGGACTGGCAACTTCTGTCGGCGACGAGGGCGGCTTTGCTCCGAACCTGTCCAGCGATGACGAAACCATTGAAACCATTCTGGAAGCGGTAAAGGCAGCAGGCTATGAGCCGGGCAGGGATTTCATGATCGCGATGGACGCTGCTTCTTCTGAGTGGAAAAGCGAAAAGGGCAAGGGCTTCTATCACCAGCCGAAGTCCGGCAGAGATTTTACTTCCGACGAACTGATTCAGCACTGGGCTGATCTGGTAGAGAAGTATCCGATCATCTCGATCGAAGACGCTCTGGACGAAGAAGACTGGGAAGGCTGGCAGAAGCTGACGGCAAAGCTGGGCGGCAAGGTACAGCTGGTTGGCGACGACCTGTTCGTTACCAATACTGAACGTCTGAAGAAGGGCATCGAACTGGGCTGCGGCAACTCCATTCTGATCAAGCTGAACCAGATCGGTTCTGTTTCCGAAACACTGGAAGCGATCCAGATGGCTCACAATGCAGGCTACACTGCAATTTCTTCTCACCGTTCCGGCGAAACCGCAGATACGACCATTGCTGATCTGGCAGTTGCACTGAATACCTGCCAGATCAAGACCGGTGCTCCCAGCCGTTCGGAGCGTGTGGCAAAGTACAACCAGCTGCTCCGCATCGAAGAAGAACTGGGCGACAGTGCCGTATATCCGGGCATGGCAGCATTCCACGTAAAGCGGGACTAATGCTACTTCCCACACAACATTTGCTTTCCTTTCAGGGTGAGATTTCACCCGCTTTTAGAACTCTTTCATAACCTTATGAGAAAACGGTACGCACTGGCAACAGACGTACCGTTTTTTCTTGTAAGTTGTTACAATTTTTATTGTGCAAATCGTACAAAATATATAAAAAGGCTTGACACCCCCCCGAAAAAATGATATAATTTTTATAAAGGTTTTCCTTTTTATTTTCAATAGCATATTATTATTTTAGAAAGCGAGGTCGATTTTTATGAAAAGAAGAACAAGGATAATTTCTGCTGTTTGTGCAGCTGCACTGTTGGGAAGTGCAATGACGATGCCGGCAGCAGCATACCCCATGCATATGAATGGGGAAGCTGAAGTGCCGCTGGCACAGGTGCTGCAGATGCTGGAAAATGACAAGACGGCATATGTGGAAAAGGGCGAAAGCATGTACTATGGCTTGAAAGATCCCACACCAGTAGGCATGTATGACAACATTTTCTATGCAACGGCGGAACAAGATGATTTGATTCAGCTCAACGAGTATGCATATCGGATTCAGCTGGAGCAGGACGTGGCAGATGTGCGGGAACTGACAGAACAGCTTTGCGGTCTGCTGACCAAAAAGGAAAATGCAGAGGAGCCGACTGCCGATCAGGCATTGAGTACCGAAGAATCGGAAACACGCCAGCTGACTATGACCGCAGAGGGAAACGGAGCATATACGCTGCGATTCAGCACATCATCGTATCGTCTGGACGAGGAAAAACTTTGTCAGTTCCTCCAGACCTTGTCCGGTTTTGTATCGGTACAGCAGGAAGTCTGGGGCGTTTCTTTAAAGGAAAACAATATCGCACCAATGTGGGATTGTCAAGACAGTTTTGGTATTTGTTGCGTTACTCTGAAAGAAGGAGCTGCTCTGACACCGGAAGATCTGGATCTGGACTTTGATGTGGAGATCGAACAAAATGAAAAAGGCACGTGTACTATAATTCCCAAGAAATTTCTTGACATGCAGCAGCGTTATCAATTGCTGCGGAAAGTTTCTCTCATGGTGGAAGCCGGAGAGAAAATCGATCGAGTAGGTGTTTCCTATATCATGTATGAATCTGTCCCCAATACAGCGGCAGAGTCGGACGGCTCCATACAGCTGATGGGGCGGGGCGACTGCGACGGCAGCAAGGAACTCGACAGTTCTGATGTTTTCGAACTGTTGCAGCACACGGCAAATGTCGGTGCCGGAAACGAGGGCACGCTGACCGGCAAGGAACTGCTTGCGGCTGACATTGACGGTAACGGCAGCGTAGATTCTACCGATCTCTTTGAACTGCTCCGCTACTGTGCAGAAAAGGGTGCCGGCTTGCAGCCCACCTGGACGGAAATTCTGGGCTGATTGCAGGTCTTCGCATGTTGATACAGACTTTGAAATATTGCTGTAAATAGAAATATTCCCACGGGGTGCTCCCTGTGGGAATATTTTTTTGGGCAATACCGCACAAAGATTGTGCGACAGA
>NZ_KI260465.1:20236-24186 GCF_000468015.1 Ruminococcus callidus ATCC 27760
GTCGCCAGACGCTCTTTGTGCGGTATTGCCTTTGGTTATTTTTCTCGTTGTGTCCCGATCTGTTTCCCCAGAAGCAGCAGCCCCAGCAGGTTCGGCACTGCCATAAGCCCGTTGGCAATGTCGGAGAGTGCCCACACCGACCGCAGGGAAACCACAGCCCCTACGCCTGCCGCCAGACAGAACAACACCCGATAGGGCAGCCGCCACGCTTCGCCGCCCAGATACCGCACCGCCTGTTCCCCGCAGCAGCACCAGCCGATCAGCGTACAGAACGCAAACAGTGCGGTGATGCCTGCCATCAGTTCCGGTGCGGCTTGCCCGAAAACGCCCGAAAATGCGGCGGAAATGATGCTGCCGGCGTTGTCTGCCTGCGTCATGGCTCCGCTGGTGAGAACTGCCAGAGCCGTCAGCGTGCAGCACACCAGCGTATCCAACGCCACCTCCACCATGCTCCACATGCCCTGTAGCTGGGCATCTTCGGAACTGCCGCCGGCGTGGACAAGGGCACTGCTCCCCAGTCCGGCTTCGTTGGAAAATACCCCGTGCCGCAGACCAGTCTGCACAGCACGCTGCAAAACAGCACCGGAGATTCCGCCGCCTACGGCATGCAGCCCGAATGCTTCGCGGAAAATCTGCCCGAATGCTGCCGGCAGTGCGGCGGCGTTCCGGAAGATCACTCCCAGTGCCGCCAGCAGATACACCGCCGACAGCACCGGCATGAGCCATTGAATGACCTTGCCGGTGGAGCGTGTGCCGCGGAGCAAAATAATTCCCAGCAGAAGCGTGACACCGATTCCTGTCCACAGCGGCGGCAGGGAGAACGCCTCCGCAGCAAGGGTGGAAATGGCACTGCTCTGTGTCATGTTGCCCATGCCCAGCGAAGCACCGATGCAGCAAAGACTGTAAAATACTGCCAGAACGGGACTGTGCAGCCCGAACCGGAGATACGCCATGGGGCCGCCTGTCTTGGTGCCGTCGGGGAGTGTGCGGGCATACCGCAGAGCCAGTACATTTTCGCTGTAGGTCAGAGCCATGCCCAGCAGGGCGGATACCCACATCCAGAAAATTGCACCGGCACCGCCCAGACAGAGAGCCGCCGCCACGCCCAGAATGTTTCCCGTGCCCATCGCGGCGGCAAGAGCAGTGGAAAAGGTCTGGAACTGGGTAAGGGAAGTGCCGCCCTTGCCGGACTTGGTACGCAGGCTGCCGAACGTCCGCCGCAGAATGGTTTTCCAGCCCCAGAACTGGAAGAACCGCAGCCGGAAACTCAGGCACAGCCCTGTCCCCAGCAGCAGCACCAGCAGCCCTGTCCCCCAGATGTATGATGCTACGCGTTCCAGCATAATTTTCCTCCTGACAGTATATCTATAGTTTATCATGATCTGTCTGCACAAAACGGTTTATATGCGGTATTGCCTATGAGGAATAAAAAGGATTTGTGTGCAATCTATTCGCATTCTCTTGACGAAAATGTGTTCTCGGGGTATAATAGAAACAGAGCAGATCGCTCTACTAGGGGGTGTTGACACTATAATGATATGCGAATTTTGTGAGGTGATTTTTCTCCGTTCTAGGCAAAAATTCGCAGGCGTGCTTTCGCACGGCAAGGATTTTTAACGACGAACGGGGAAAAATCACCCCAAAAGACACGTGTCAGGCTTAGTGTCAACACACCCTAATGTATATGAATGTAGGAACCCCGATTATGTCTGTAGGAGGAATCCATGAAGCAGTATACTGCGGATAAACATGCACAATATACGCTGCAAATTGCAACACCGATCGTGACGGCGGTGCTGATCGGTTTGGTATGGTACTTTCTGGCAGTGCTGCCCCATTGGCTGCTGTGGACACTGACGGCAGTGCTGGCGGCAGCAGCGATCCTGCTGTCCACACTGCTGCTGCCTATGTGGTTCTGCACTGTGACCTATTGTGTATCGGCGACTCATATCACCCGAAAATGCGGCATTTTTTTCATACAGGAGCAAGTCATGCGGACACAGGCGTTGCAGTTCAGCAGCATTTTTCAGGCACCCTTTGCCGATGCCACCGGCATGAATTTTATCCCGCTGCATGCCTATGGCGGCACGGTCATTCTGTCGTTTTTGAGCAGTTCTGACGCGGCGGAGATACAGGCGTTTCTGCAAAAGACGGTCTACAGCCACAGCCAGCGGACACTGGAAGTGCCTGTCGCCGGAAATCCCGCAGACATTCCGCAGGAGCCGCAGTTCGATGCGTTTGAAAGTGCGGTGCAGCCGCCGTCAGGAACTGGCAGCAATGCGGAAGATCCGCCGGAAAGGAGCAGCCCATGATGCGGCTTGGGACTGCCGGTGAGGCAGTGTATCGGGAACACCCGATCAAGATTTTACGCTACAGTGCCAAGAACCTGTGGCTGTTGATTTTCCCGCTGCTGCGAAGCCTGCGGTTCTATCCGTTCTCACTTCAGAAACTTATCGACTGGGGAGCCGGTGCGTGGTTTGACCTGCTGGTTGCCCTGCTGATTCTGGGCATCGGTACGCTTCGCTGGCATGCCTGCACATATTATTTCGACGAAGTTTCCATTCGTTCCCAAAGCGGGATCCTCCTGCGGCGGGGGACGGAGATCCCGCTGGAACGTATTGCCTCCACAGTGGAGGAACACCCGTTTTACCTCCGCCCTCTGCGGGCAGCCTGTTTGCAGATCAGCACCGCAGCCGGTGCTGTGCCGGAAGCGGATATGCACCTGACCTTGTATCTGCGGGATCTGCACCGGCTACGGCAGCACATTCCCGTGCTGCAAAATGGCAGCACCGGTGCGGTGGCGTATCACACGCCGGCGTGGCGAATGCTGTTGTTCTCGGCGTTGTTCTCCAGCAGCTTTTCCGGTGCGATATACATTGCCACCATCTGCTTTCAGGGTGGACGCATCACTTCCGATCTGGTAAAGCAGTTTCAGGCACAGCAAATTCTGGAAGATGCCACCGACAGAGCATCGACAGCGTTCCACGGCGTGCCGCGAATCGCCATTACGATCGGCATTGTGATTCTGGCGTTGTGGCTGATCTCGTTTGGGCGGAACCTGCTGCGGTACGGCAGATTCCGCATGCGGTTCGGGGAGGAGTTCATCTCGGTGCATACGGGAATCCTCACCCGCCGGCGGTATCATCTGCGGGACAACGCCATTATTTTCCCCGACCTGCGGCAGAATCTGCTGATGAAGATATTCGGTATGGTATCCCTCCACATTCGCTGCCCCGGCTACGGCAGCCGGCGGGATACGCTGCCGGTGCTGATTCCGCTGATTCGGAAAAAAGGCTCACAGGCACTATTGGAAAAGCTGCACACGGTGCCGGTCATGGAGCACCCGAAACTTCATGCACGCTCCAATATCCGGTTTTTCTGGTCCTTTGTGTGGCCGCCGGTGATCGGGCTTTGTGCGATTCTGCCGGCACGGTTTATTCTGCTGTGGCTGCTGCCGAATCTGGGGGCGATCATTCGGTTCTGTTCCGTGATGCTGATTATTCCGCTGGTGTGGTTGCTGTGTATCCGCATTGTGGCGATGTTCACAGAATCGGTCACCATGGACGACCAGTATTTGCAGATGCATTTTTGCAGTTGGTTCACGTTCCACACCATTACGGTGAACCACGCCCGCATTGTCCGCACGGACCTGATGCAGACACCCGCACAGAAGATGTACGGCGTTTGTCATCTGTATATCACCTGTAACGGGCCCCGCCAGCAGCGGTTCAAGCTGACGGCTCTGCCGGAGGCAAAGGCACGGGAAATCGTGGAAACGCTGGCTCGGACAGAAATGCAGGATATGTCTTGAATCAATTTGTAAAACCGGTTTCTGGGGGTAGAAGCCGGTTTTTTGTTGTGAAAATCAATTTTCAAAAGTGTACTGATTTAAATTGTGCAAAATTATGAAGTTTGGCAAGTAAGGCTCCCCTGAAAGGGGAGCTGGCAGT
>NZ_KI260465.1:24286-29139 GCF_000468015.1 Ruminococcus callidus ATCC 27760
AACGGCGGTCCCCCTCCCCTTTCAGGGGAGGCTGTCATAAAAATTGCTTTTCATGTTTTTTTGTGAAAGAGTTGACTTTTCTTGAAAGATATGGTATACTGTGATTGTAAGTATTTTGCAACGAAAAAGAAACGGAGGAATGAAGATGAAGTTGTGGAAAAAAGTGCTTGCCGCGGCGACCGCCGGCGTGCTTTGTCTGGGCAGTGTGGGGCTGTCTGGGGTGCAGAGCGTGCTGGAAAGCGTGGGAACGGTGCTGTCGGCGAGTGCGAATGTGTATGACGGAACTTATGGGGATTTGTACTATAAGAACGATGATGATTCGGTTTCCATAGTCGGTTGTAATACAGATGTTGAATCTGTAGAAATTCCGGCTGAGATTGACGGAAAATGCGTGACAAGTATTGGAGTTAATGCTTTTTCCAGGTGTGCCAGTTTGGCAGCAATCACGATACCGGACAGTGTGACGGAAATAGGATATTGTGCTTTTTCCAACTGTACCGGTTTGACAGCAATCACGATACCGGACAGCGTGACGGAAATTGGATATGGTAATTTTTCCGGTTGTACCGGTTTGACGACAATCACGATACCGGACAGCGTGACAAGTATTAGAGAGCATGCTTTTTTTTACTGTACCAGTTTGACAGAAATCACGATACCGGACAGTGTGACGAGCATTGGAGATGATGCTTTTTCTAACTGTAGTGGTTTGACCGAAATCACGATACCGGACAGCGTGACATCTATTGGATCTGATGCTTTTGGTGAAACCCCTTGGTTAACAGCCAAACAAGCGAAAGATCCATTGGTAATTGTCAATCATATTTTGATTGATGGAAAGACTTGTACAGGTGCTGTTTTGATACCCAGCGGTGTGACGAGTATTGGAGATAATGCTTTTGACAGCTGTACCAGTTTGGCAGCAATCACGATACCGGACAGTGTGACGGAAATAGGATGTTGTGCTTTTTACAACTGTACTAGTTTGACATCAATCACGATACCAGACAGCGTGACGGAAATTAGAATTAGAGAGAGTGCTTTTGAAGGCTGTACCAATTTAAAGAATGTTTTTATTTCTGATTTGGATTCTTGGTGCAAGATTGATTTCTACTCTGAATTTTCAAATCCATTGCGTATGGGGGCAAACCTCTATGTAAATGGAACGTTAGTATCTAAGATTACAATACCAGACAGCGTGACGAGTATTGGATGGTTAGCTTTTTCCGGCTGTACCAGTTTGACAGAAATTACGATACCAGACAGTGTGACGGAAATTAAAGGGGCTGCTTTTTCCGGCTGTACCAGTTTGACAGCAATTACAATATCAGACAGTGTGACGGAAATTAGAGAGAGTGCTTTTTCCGGCTGTACCAGTTTGACGGCAATTAGGATACCGGACAGTGTGACGAGTATCAGAGCATATGCTTTTCACGGCTGTACCAGTTTAACAGAAATCACAATACCAGACAGCGTGACAAGTATTGATGTGGAGGCTTTTGAAGGTTGCAGCAATCTGACAATATACGGCTACACCGGTTCTTATGCAGAAACCTATGCTAAGGAAAATGACATTCCTTTTGTAGCACTGGACAAGCCAACCACAACGACAGAAACCACCACAACAACTGAAATCACAACCACCACCGAAGAAACAACTACCACAGAAGAAACTACAACGACAACAACAGAAACACCGGCGACAACCACCACAGCAAAAACTACAACGCCTACAACAGCAACAACCACCACAACCGAAACCACAACTATCACAGAAAAAATTACAACGACTACAACAGAAATAACAGCAACAACCGAAACTACAACGACTACAGCAGAAACAACCGCTACAACAACCACCACGCCGACGACACCCACTCTTTCCAAGGGCGACGTGGACAACAGCGGCGGCATTGACTCCACCGACATCTTCTACACCATGCTCTATATCGCCAACGTTGCCGTAGGCAATGACGGCGGACTGACAGCTGAACAGATCGCCGCCGCTGATGTAGACGGCAACGGCATAGTGGATTCCACCGACAGCTTCTACATCATGTACTACGTGGCTCTCCACGGGGCAGGACACAACACCTCTTGGGAAGAAGTCCTTGCGAAGTAACAACGCATTATAACAACATAGCAAAAACCGGCTCCCGCATTTCCCATGCAGGAGCCGGTTTTCGATTTTCTTACATTTGCAGAATCGCTGTCAGGATTCGCAGAATCTTTGCCCCGTAGCCGGCACCGCCTGCCCAGCCCCTGCCGTTGGGATTTTCCGGAATCCCCAGCCACTCCACATAGGGGGCACAGCCCCGCTGCACATACCGGAAGCGGTCGTCCACGCAGGCCTGCTGCAAGGCTGCCGTGCTGGCATAGGCTTTCAGGTGCTGGATCTGTGCACGGATTCCCAGCTGCGGCGTGGCAAAGGAATTGCCTTTTACTCCGTTGCTGGTCACGCCCATGCCGCAGAAATTGTTCTGCTCCAGCGTCACCGCCGAGCCACGAAAGGTGAAGTTCCCCGTTTCCAGACAGGACTGTGCAAAGGCAATGTCCCCGCGGATCCCTTCGGCAGCCCCCTCGCTCAGGTAGCAGGGGATCATGTCCAGTACGCTCTGTGCCACATTGGGATTCACTGTACGGAGATAGGCGGTCATCTGTGCGGCAGTCGCCTGTGCCGTGCCGGTGATCGGCGTGAGTTCGGTGGTCAGCCTGCCGCTGGCATCGGCACGGTAGACCACGCCGTCCAGCGTCACGGTGCGGCTGCGAACCAGCTTGCCGTCCTCACCGAAATAATACAACGCCCCGTCGATCTCTTGCAGCCCCAGCAGGGCGGTTTCGGTGTCCTCGCTGAAGTAGTAGCTGCTGCTGCCGTCCGTCTGCCAGCCGGTCTGTATCTCGCCCTCTACATTATAATAAGAAAGGCTGCCGTCAGAAAAGGCGTGTATCCCTGTGTCCTGCATGCCGTATGTTTCCGAGAAGCTGTAGCGGTGTCCGTCGATTTCCTGTTCGCCGGTTTCTTTCAGCCCGCTGTCGTCGGTGTAATAGCGGTAGCCGCCGGACTCCACCCAGCCCAGAACCAATTCGCCGGTTTCCGGATCGTAGTACCGGCGTTCTCCGTCAACTGTCCGCCAGCCGGTTTTCTGGGTGCCGGTGTAGTCGAACAGATAGGCGGTGCCGTCTATGGTGACTTCGCCGGTGACCGGTGTCCCGTCGGCATCGTAATAGCAGCGGCTGCCGTCCCCGCGGGTTTCCCATGTGCCTTGGGTGGTTGCGGTTGCCACCGGTACGGCAGAGAAGTCCTCCGCCGCTGCGGAAACACCGCCCAGCAGACAGGCAGTCCCCAGCCCCGCGGCAAGTGCCAGCCAGAATGGAAAATGTTGCAAAATAAACCTCCTTGAAAAAATTGGATTTTGCGTTCGTTATCTATTTTACCATGCTTTTTGCGGAATTGCAAGTGCTTTTTAGCATATTTGTACGATAAAGTGCTGCTGCATGCAACGGAAAAATCGAGATTTTGTCAAAATTACGGGGGAACAGCGAAAACCGGCTTGTTCTTTGGCGGAATTATCGAAAAAAATAACGCAGACTTTGTTGACAATACGGCAAAAATCCGCTATAATGTAGGAGAACAGAAGTAATAGGATAAGATTGAGGAAAACAGGGGGATACCGGTGGGAGAACGTACCGGAGAAAATTGCTGCGATCTTTGCGGCAGGAGGAATTTATGTCTTTACAGGAAAAAGAAACACTGGAACTGGCACAGGCAAAAATGCAGAAATATTTGCAGGACAATGCGGTCTGCTCCATGGACGAGTATGTTCAGCACGGAACGACCAGCACATTGCAGCACTGCCTTTCGGTAGTGCGGATCAGCTGTGTCATTGCCGTTGGTCTGCATATCCATGTAAATTATGAAAATCTGATCCTCGGGGCACTGCTCCATGATTTCTACTTGTACGACTGGCACAACCATGTGGACGAGGGTGTGCTCCACGGCTTTGCACACCCGCACATTGCCTGCAAAAATGCGGCAATGCGGTTTCACGTCAATGCAGAGGTGCAGCATATCATTACCACACACATGTGGCCCTTGACGCTGCGGTTCGTGCCCCGTTCCAGAGAAGCGGTGATCGTCTGCCTTGCGGACAAGTACTGCTCCACGCTGGAAACGGCAGCGGGCATGGTTCATGCAGCGGCAGCTCTGTTCCGGAAAAGGAGGGTCTGACAGATGGTATACAATTTAACAGAATGTGCTGCCCTTTTCTTCGCCTATGCCGCCATGGGCTGGTTTATGGAAGTCTTGTACATGGGCGTGCGGGAACGGCATCTCACCAACCGCGGCTTTCTGCTGGGGCCCTGTTGTCCGATTTATGGAGCCGGCATGCTGGGCATCACCCTGCTGTTTCAGGGTAGCCACTACGGCTATTGGCACGTGTTCTTCTCGATCATTCTGTTGTGCAGTCTGCTGGAATACGCAGTCAGTGCCCTCATGGAACGAGTGTTCCACACACGCTGGTGGGATTATCACGACATGAAGTTCAACATTCACGGACGGATCTGTCTGGAAACCATGCTGCCGTTCGGACTGCTGGGCACATTTGCCCTCTATCGCATCAATCCGTTTCTGATGATGCTGTTTCACCGGATTCCCGGCTATGTTTCCGGAAAACTGGTGACTGGTGTAGTCGTTTTGTTTCTGGCAGATCTGGTCATTTCTGTTTGCGTGCTGCGGAATCTGTCCCTGCCGGACGGTGATGCAGACCATACCGCAGAGATCTCCCGCCGCGTCTGGGAAGATCTGAAAAAGCGGCTGGGGTAAGGAAACACTGCATAAAGCCCGCCTGACGGCT
>NZ_KI260465.1:29239-37578 GCF_000468015.1 Ruminococcus callidus ATCC 27760
GTCGCACAATCTTTGTGCGGTATTGCCTTAAGAACTCGTTCGGATTTTTGTGGTTCTGAACAAATTGAATAAAACTTTTTCGTGCATTCTGCTGTGCTTTGGCGGAATGCACTTTTTTTGTGTCAGGCAGATGAAAACTGCAAAATCCCCTTGACAAAATAAATAGCATGCGTTATAATAGAACAAAGTTATTTCATAACAATGTTATTGAATACAAATAGGAGGTGGAACACTTGAAGTGTGATGCAAAAACATTTTTCGGGGTGATAAATGCGTTTCGCAGTCTGAATCTGTTTTCGCTGCTGCCGCTGTCCCGACAGGAGTATATGGTGATGTTTGTAATTGCCGGACAGCGGAAAACCAATCCGGAGGGCAGCACGGTGTCTATGGTGACACAGAAGATGCACGTGCCCCAGCCGGCAGTTTCTCGCACGCTGCGTGGGCTGGAAAACGACGGTTATATCTGCCGCGAAGTATGCCGCACTGACCGGCGGAATACCTATGTGACACTGACGGCTGCCGGCGAGGCAGAGGTGCAGCGGGCGAATCAGCTGTTGGAGGATTTTCACAGGGGGATTCAGAAACGCTTTACACAGGAAGAAGCCGACCAGCTGATGGAACTGCTTCAGCGGCTCTATGCGGCGGCCTCAGAGGAACTGGAGGAAATGAAAGGAGAGAGCGCGACCAATGGGTAAACTTTTCAAAAATCTGAAACCCTACTGGAGTTCCGTGTTGCTGATCTTGGTGCTGTTGGTGGTACAGGCATTTTGTGACCTGTCCCTGCCGCAGTACACTTCGGATATTATTGACACCGGAATCCAGAACAGCGGCGTGGAACACATTCTGCCGGAACAGATCACGGCAGAAGAATTCGAAAACGCCCAGCTTTTCATGACGGAAAGCGAAAAACAGAAGTGGCAGAATGCCTATGACGGAGAACAGAGAAAGGAAAGTCTGTCGGGCAAAGATCTGGACGAACTGGACAGCGACCTGCTGGTACCGGTGCTGCTGAACTATCAGATGTCCATGATGAGTGAGGACAGCTTTCGGGAGATGCTGGCACAGCAGCAGACCGATCCCAACGCGGCGGCTCAGATGGAGCAGATGACCGTGGAGGAACTCGGTGCTGCCATGGGCGTAGAACTGCAACCGTTTCAGCGGACAGAGGAGGACAGCGACGGCAACTCGTCCACAGTGACTTGTGTCGATGTCCGCCCCGTGTTTGCGGCAATGCAGCAGAGCGGACAGCTCAATGAAGATACAGTCACCCAGATGCGTTCCCAGCTGGAAGATATGCTGGACACTATGGGGGATTCGCTGGTACAGTCTATGGGCGTTGCCTATGCGGTGCAGTGTGACAAAGACGCAGGGCTGGACATAGACAAGATCCAGACCAGCTATCTCTGGCGAACCGGCAGCAAGATGATGGCGATGGCATTTGCCATGATGGCTGCGGCGATTTGTGTTTGTTATGTGGCTTCCCGCGTGGGTGCCGGTGTCGGACGTGATCTCCGCGGCAAGGTGTTCAGCCGTGTCATGCAGTTTTCCAGTGCGGAAATGGATCAGTTTTCCACTGCTTCACTGATTACCCGAAGCACCAATGATATTCAGCAGGTGCAGATGGTTACGGCGATTTTCCTGCGAATGCTGCTGTATGCTCCGATTCTGGGCATTGGCGGCGTTCTGAAAGTGGTACACACCGGAGCCGGCATGGGCTGGGTCATTGTACTGGCAGTGCTGGTAATTCTGGGAATCGTCGGCGTGCTGATGGCGATCGCTATGCCGAAGTTCCAGAAAATGCAGGTGCTGGTGGATAAGGTGAATCTGGTTTCCCGTGAGATCCTGACCGGACTGTCCGTCATTCGGGCGTTCGGACGGGAAAAGACCGAGGAAGAACGCTTCGACAAGGCGAACCGCGACCTCACCAAGACCAACCTGTTTGTCAACCGTGTCATGACCTTCATGATGCCGGTGATGATGCTGATCATGTACAGCCTGACCATTCTGATCGTGTGGGTCGGTTCTCACCGCATTGACGGCGGCTCTATGCAGGTCGGCTCTATGACTGCATTCATTACGTATGCGATGATGATCGTCATGTCGTTCCTGATGCTGACCATGATGTCCGTCATGCTGCCCCGTGGTTCTGTGGCAGCCAAACGTATTGACGAAGTGCTGCAAACCAAGACCTCTGTACAGGAAACAGCACAGCCGAAACATTTGCAGGACAGCAAGGGCGTGCTGACCTTTGATCATGTCTGCTTCCGCTATCCGCATGCGGAGGAGAACGCTCTGACAGACCTTTGCTTCACGGCAAAGCCCAACCAGACCACGGCGATCATCGGCAGCACCGGCTGCGGCAAGTCCACACTGGTGAACCTGATTCCCCGTCTGTACGATGTCACAGCAGGCAGCATTACGCTGGACGGCGTGGAACTGCGTGACCTGCCGCTGGAAGAACTGCGGCAGCAGATCGGTTTTGTTCCGCAAAAGGGCGTGCTGTTCTCCGGTACCATTGCCAGCAACCTGCGGTTCGGCAATCCGGACGCTTCCGATGCAGAAGTACAGCAGGCGGCGGAAATTGCACAGGCAATGGAATTTATCCAAGAGAAGCCCGACCGGTTTGACAGTACCATTGCACAGGGCGGTACCAATGTTTCCGGCGGACAGAAACAGCGTCTGACTATCGCCAGAGCCATTGCCAAGCACCCGAAAGTGTTCGTCTTTGACGACAGCTTCTCCGCACTGGATCTGAAAACCGATGCGGCTCTGCGAAAGGCACTGGGAGAACAGGTGCAGGACAGCACCATGATCATCGTGGCACAGCGAATCAGCACCATTCTCCATGCTGACCAGATTCTGGTTCTGGAAGAAGGCAAAATTGTCGGCAAGGGCACCCATGAGGAACTGCTGAAGAACTGTGAGGTATATCAGCAGATCGCCAAGTCCCAGCTTTCCCCGTCGGAACTGGGCTTGGAGGAAACACCGGAGGAAGGAGCGATGACAGATGGCGAATGAAAGACGGCGTATGGGCGGACGCGGACAGATGCCGGTAGAAAAGGCGAAGGACTTTAAAGGCTCTATTGGCAAACTGTTTGCATATATGAAGCAATATCATGCCGCAGTGGCCGTGGTAATTCTGTGTGCAATTGCCTCCACCGTGTTCAGCGTGATCGGACCGGACATTCTGGGTAAGGCGACCACGGAACTTTCCAACGGACTGCTGGCGAAGATTCAGGGAACTGGCAGCATTGATTTCACCAAGATCGGACAGATTTTGCTGTTTGTGCTGGGACTGTATCTGCTGAGTACTCTGTTCAGCTTTGTGCAGGGCTGGCTGATGACCGGTGTCACACAGAAAGTCTGCTACCGCATGCGGAAAGACATTTCGGAAAAAATCGACCGCATGCCAATGGCATATTTTGAAAGCCGTACCTACGGCGAAGTGTTGTCCCGCATCACCAACGACGTGGACACACTGGGACAGAGCCTGAACCAGAGCATCACCCAGATCATTACTTCCGTGGCGACTATGGTCGGCGTACTGGTAATGATGCTTCGTATCTCGCCGCTGATGACTCTGATCGCTGTGGTAATTCTCCCGATTTCCGTAACTCTGATTTCTCTGGTGGTGAAAAAATCCCAGAAGTACTTCAAGCAGCAGCAGGAATATCTGGGACACATCAACGGACAAGTGGAAGAAACCTATGCCGGCCACACAGTGATTCAGGCGTATAATAAAGAAAAGGACATGGTGCAGCAGTTTCAGGAAACCAACGATACCCTGTACCACTCCGCATGGAAATCCCAGTTTCTGTCTGGCTTGATGCAGCCGATCATGATGTTCGTGGGCAATCTGGGTTATGCCGCTGTGGCACTGTCCGGCGGTCTGCTGGCGATTCGCGGCACGATCACCATTGGTGACATTCAGGCGTTTATCCAGTATGTGAAGAACTTCACCCAGCCCATGCAGCAGATCGCACAGGTACTCAATCAGGTGCAGTCTATGGCTGCGGCAAGCGAACGTGTCTTTGAATTCCTCGAAGAAGCGGAAGAAGTGCAGACAGCAGAGCACCCGCTGGAACTGGCAAACGTGGAGGGTAATGTTGATTTTCAGCATGTTTCCTTTGGTTACCAGCCGGAGCAGTGCGTGATCCACGATTTCAGTGCCAAGGTAAAGTCCGGACAGAAGATCGCCATTGTAGGCCCCACCGGTGCCGGAAAAACCACAATGGTGAAGCTGCTGATGCGGTTCTATGATGTCAGTGGCGGTGCGATCCTGCTGGACGGCCATGATGTGCGGGACTTCGACCGCCACAAGCTGCGGGAATCTTTCGGCATGGTGTTGCAGGACACATGGCTGTTTCAGGGTACCATTATGGAGAATATCCGGTACGGCAGACTGGACGCGACAGATGAAGAAGTCATTGCCGCCGCAAAGGCTGCCCATGCGGACAGCTTTATCCGCCAGCTGCCGGACGGCTACCAGATGGAACTGAACGAAGATGCCAGCAACGTTTCACAGGGACAGAAACAGCTGCTCACCATTGCCCGTGCCATTCTGGCGGACAATCGGGTCATGATTCTGGACGAGGCGACCTCCTCTGTGGATACCCGTACAGAAATTCTGATTCAAAAGGCAATGGATCACCTCATGGAGGGCAGAACCAGCTTTATCATTGCCCACCGGCTGTCCACCATTCGCAATGCCGATATGATTCTGGTCATGAAGGACGGGGACATCATCGAGCAGGGCACCCACGAAGAACTGCTGGAGAGGAACGGATTCTATGCCGATCTGTATCGTTCACAATTTGCCCAGACTGCATAAAGCGGTACCGCACGAAGAATAGCATTCCCTTGAAAATGCCTCGTACAGCGTTGTGCTGTGCGGGGCATTTTTGCATTTGCAGGGAAATTTTGCAGGGCAGGCGGCTTTCGTGGTTTTTATGGATTTTGGGATATGGCTTTCGTACTTTTCCGTGTTTTTTGCATAAAAAGGGCTTGCCAAACGGGAAAGATTGTGCTATAATGTTGGTATCTGTTGTTCTGTCCGCAGGAGGGGAACGGCGGAACACACTTTCCGGATTCTGTTGCTGGGATCCGGCGATCATCTTATCATTTAAGGAGGACTTTCATGGCAACCACCAAAATCCAAGCTGCCCCACAGACTGCGAAACGCAGTTTCAGTGCCGGCAGTGTCATCTCTGCAATCGGCAGATGGATCGTCCGGAACCGGATCTATCTCATCGCCTTTGCCATTCCGGCTGTGCTGACCTATCTGGCATACGCCCTTTTCGGACTCTACCCCTTTGGCGAAGAATCCGTGCTCTGTCTGGACCTGAACGGACAGTATGTGTATTATTTCGAGGCACTCCGTGATGCGTTCTGGGGTGACGGCAGCATCTTCTACAACTGGTCGCGAAATCTTTCCGGCGAGTTTATGGGCATTATTGGCTATTATCTGGCGAGCCCGTTCACGCTGATCGTCATGCTCCTGCCGGAGAAATTCATGCTGAGCAGCCTGCTGATCATGCAGCTGTGCAAGCTGGGTGCAGCCGGTGCAACATTTAACTACTTCTTACAGAAACGCCGCGGCGTACAGCCGTACCCGTCACTGCTCTTTTCCACCATGTATGCGATGATGGCATACGGCGTGATCCAGCTGATCGACCCCATGTGGCTGGACGGTCTGGTATTCCTGCCGCTGATCATGCTGGGCATTGAATATTTGGTCGATGACGGCCGCCGGCTGAATTTCATCATTCCGCTGGCACTGATGTGTGTGGCAAACTTCTATATCGGCTACATGATCTGCTTCTTCGTGATCCTGTACTTCCTGTTTTATCTGTGCTTCGGCTCGGACAAGAAGCGGAAGGGTTATGACTATTTCACCGCGTTTGTACGGATCGCGTATTCTTCCGTCATTGCACTGGCATGTGCGGCATTCATGCTGCTGCCGGTGTACAACGCTCTGAAACTGGGTAAGTTCGAATTCACAGATCCGGACTACAGCTTCCGGTTCCAGTCGTTCCCGCTGAGCAAGAAACTGCTGGAAAATGCACAGGATTCGCCGCTGCTGGTGTTCCTGTGCGACCTGCTGGACATGTTCCCGCAGCTGCTGCCGGCACAGTATGACTCTGTAAACGTACAGGGCAAGCCGGAAATCTACTGCGGTCTGCTGACACTGGTTCTGCTGCCTCTGTTCTACCTGAACAAAAAGGTCAACCGGAAAAAGAAGATCGGGTATTCTCTGCTGATCGCTGTGATGGTAATGTGCATGCTGATCACACCGATAGACATGATGTGGCACGGCGGACAGGTGCCGAACTGGCTGCCGTTCCGCTATGCATTCCTGCTGTCCTTTGTGTTCCTGACCATGGCGGCAACTGCATTCGCAAACCGCGACGGCATCGAAAAGAAGCACCTGATCGGATCGGCAGTGATAATGGCGGTCATCATTGCCATTGTTGCCGGTCTGAAATTTGACCAGATGGCAAAGGGTGCTGTCTGGATCTCTGCGGCACTCATGGGCATTTACCTGATCCTGCTGTACTTCATGCTGGGCGGAAAGATCACGCAGGGCAAGCGTGGCGTAAGCGTTGCCCTGACCACTATGATGCTGATCATGGTAGGCGGCGAAGCAACCTATAACGCTGTAGATTCCATGAAGGACATCGACAAGGAAGTGGCATACTCCACCCGTGCCTCCTATCAGAACTACGTGCAGAACGGACGTGCGGCAACACAGATGCTGGAGGAAAAGGACGACGGCTTCTACCGTGCGGAAAAGACATTCTTCCGCTGTGTCAACGATAATGCGGCATTCGGACTGAAAGGTATCTCGCACTCCAGTTCTGTTATGAACACCCGTGCCATCAATTTCATTGAAACCTTGGGTTACTGCATGCACAGCTACTATACCCGCTATGACGGCAACACCGAAATTGCGGACTCTCTGCTGGGCATCAAGTATGTGCTGGACCGCGGGGAAAGCGGTGATCAGAACCGCCGTCTGAATCCGGCATATGAAGCACGCTGGGCATACGACTATACCAACGAAAATGGTACTGCAAAGACCATTACCGCTTATGAAAATACCAACGCTCTGTCTATCGGCTACATGGTAGACGAGGATGTGCAGAAGATCGATCATCTGGGCAACGACAATCCGTTCAACAGCCAGAACATCTTCATGAGCACCATGAGCGGACAGACCACATTTGACGAAAACGGACAGTTCCAGAGCTGGCACGAGTATTACACACCGCTGAATCTGGCAGAAAATCCGATCGTCAGCGATGCAATCACCACAAGCCCCTACGGCGAACAGACCAAGTATGACGTGACCGGCGACGGCGACCCCACTGTGGACTTCCACTTGGTGGCAGAGTCCAACGAACCGATCTACATCTACTTCAAGACCGAGTTCCAGAAGAAAGTCAACTTGTGGATGTCCACATGGAACGACAGCGAATGGAGCGAGGCAGAAAACGGCTGGAAGGAATCTAACAGCGGCGACTTCACTTGGAAAGATGCCGATGAATATGCCAAGAACAACGGCGGCTTCCAGTCTATGGGCGAATACTTCGAGGGCGATAACTACATTGCTCTGCGTCTGGGTACCTTTGAGCCGGGCACGAAGATCACCCTGCGTATGACCATTGCCAATGAGGAAAAGTTCACCATTGTCAAGAATTTCCTGTTCTACACCTATCATCCGGACGTATTCCAAGAAGATGTTGACATTCTGAAGCAGAATCAGTGGCAGATCGACACCAAAAAGAGCAACGACCGGAAGCTGACTGGTACCATTACCGCAGAAGACGGTCAGATCATGATGACTTCCATTCCGGATCAGCCGGGCTGGACCGTGAAGGTAGACGGCAAGAAGGTCGATCAGGTAGCAATCGTAGATGCCATGATCGGTGTGCCGCTGTCTGCCGGAGAACATACCGTGACCATGACCTACACACCGCCGGGGTGGTGGATCGGCATGGGCACACTGGCAGGCGGCATTATCCTGATCGTGCTGTTCTGGTTCGGTGACCGCAAGCGGTATGCTGCAATGCTGGCAGAGATCGAAGCTGAAAAGGAACGGGAACAGCAGCAGGCGAAAAAACGCGTGAAGCTGAAGTCCGGTACCAAGGACAAGGCAAATGACGACTCTCCGGAGAAGCTGCTGGAAAAACTGGAGGCACTCCACCAGCAGGGCATTCTGGACGACAAGGAATTTGCAGCCAAAAAGGCGGAAATTGAAAAGAAAAAGAAAGCGGACGGTAAACAGACATAATCGTTGGTTTTCGTAAGGGCAATACCGCACAAAGATTGTGCGACAG
>NZ_KI260465.1:37678-40347 GCF_000468015.1 Ruminococcus callidus ATCC 27760
TCGCCAGACGCTCTTTGTGCGGTATTGCCTAAGATACGCTGAAAACAAGAAACGGCTCTGCCGCAGGGAAATTCCTGTGGCAGAGCCGTTTTTTTGTGTGGTGTTTAATGATACGATAATACATCGTGATATGCTGGAAATTGGGTTTCCAAGTATGCGACTACGATAATCATTAACATGAAAATCCATATGCCTGTCAATGACTGCACTTTTATATATCGTTTGATTTTTTCAGATGACTTAGAATATGCAAATATCATGCCTGCAAAGCAAAGGACTAGCAAAAGAATAAGAACTATAAAACCTGAAAAATTGCCGCCGGCAGATTGTGTTCCATATCCCTCTATTATCCAGTTTAACGCTCTGATAGAATAGTGTGTTTGCCAAAAATATTCGAAGCAAAAAAAGGAAAAGGACAGTGACAAAACCCATTTCAACAGAAGCTGCTTCTTACTTTCACTTAACAGCATAGCTGCATATATTACTGCTACAACCAACAAATATGGCAATCGGAATAACTCGTTTGCGATACCGATAATTTCCGCAAGAAATATAGCTGACACTGTAATAACTGACATTGTGGCGGAACATATTATGGTGTTTATCGTTTTGAATTTCATTTTTTCTTCCTAATTATGCATCGCAAGTTTTGATGTAAGAAATGGTATAGAAAAGCCCACCGTAATTCTCTTGGAATTTTGGTGGGTTTCTGGTGGAGCATAGGAGAATCGAACCCCTGACCTTCACAATGCGAATGTGACGCACTCCCAACTGTGCTAATGCCCCGTATGCCTTTATTATAGCACCGGAATGGTGTCGTGTCAAGCATGTTTTACCGCTATAAATGGAAATAGCCGCCCCACTTCCACATAAGGCGGCTATTTTTCATAGTAAGTACTTATGGGAGCAAACCGTCTGCTGGTATGCTCTTTCTATTTCTATGATAGACGATTTTTTGGAATTTGTCAAGTAGGTGTTCTGGATTTTTTACAGAAAAATCCCTTGACAACCGCCCGACAATATGGTATGATAAACACATTATGAAATGCGTAGAGCAAGAGAAGTATCTGCATTCGTGCCGGCACAGAGAGCCCTCGGGTTGGTGGAACGGGGGAGCGTCACCGCAGAGAATACACTTGGGAGCAGGCTTCCTGAAACCGTCGTGCGTAGGGGAGTTCGGGCACGCCCGTTACAGCGTCTTTGAGGTCAGGGCGGCTTTCGCTCTGATAAATTGAGGTGGTACCACGGTGAAAACATCGTCCTCTGGAAAAATAGTTTCCGGAGGGCTTTTTTGTACCCTTCGGGGAAAGAGGGAAAGAACATGACAGTATTTGAAGAACTGAAACGACGGGGCCTGATCGCCCAGATGACCGATGAAAAGGAGATCGAGGAACTGATCAACGCCGGCAAGGCAACCTTTTACATTGGCTTCGATCCCACCGCAGACAGCCTGCACGTGGGACACTTCATGGCACTGTGCCTGATGAAGCGGCTCCAAATGGCAGGGAACAAGCCGATCGTTCTGATCGGCGGCGGCACGGCAATGATCGGCGACCCCTCCGGCAAAACCGACATGCGGAAAATGATGACCAAGGAAACCATTCAGCACAACGTGGACTGCTTCAAGAAGCAGATGAGCCGGTTCATCGATTTTTCGGAAAACAAGGCAATTGTTGTCAACAACGGCGACTGGCTGCTGGATCTGAACTATGTGGACGTGCTCCGCGACGTGGGTGCTCACTTCAGCGTAAACCGCATGCTCTCTCACGAGTGCTACAAGCAGCGTATGGAACGCGGTCTGACATTCCTGGAATTCAACTACATGATCATGCAGAGCTACGACTTCTACAAGCTGTTTCAGGATTACGGCTGCAACATGCAGTTCGGCGGCGATGACCAGTGGGCAAACATGCTGGGCGGCACGGAGCTGATTCGCCGGAAGCTGGGCAAGGACGCTTACGCAATGACCATTACCCTGCTGCTGAACTCCGAGGGCAAGAAAATGGGCAAGACCGAAAAGGGTGCGGTATGGCTCGATGCGGAAAAGACGACACCGTACGAGTTCTACCAGTACTGGCGGAACGTTTCCGATCAGGACGTTATCAAGTGCCTGAAGCTGCTCACCTTTGTTCCCATTGAGCAGATCGAGGAAATGGAACGCACACTGGAGGGACAGCAGCTGAATCAGGCAAAGGAACTGCTGGCGTATGAACTGACTGCACTGGTGCACGGCAAGGAAGAAGCCGAAAAGGCACAGACTGCGGCAAAGGCTGTCTTTGGCGGCGGCGGAAACAATGCGGATATGCCGACCACCGTTCTGAAAGCAGAGGAACTCACCGACGGCGGCATCGGGATCCTGACCTTGATGGTACGCTGCGGACTGTCCCCGTCCAACGGCGAAGCACGCCGGCTGGTACAGCAGGGCGGCGTTTCTGTGAATGACACCAAGGTCACCGACCCCAAGAGCGTGATCTATCCGGAAGCAGAAACCATTCTGCGAAAGGGCAAAAAGGTATTCCACAAGGTGGTTGTGGAGAACTAAGACTCATCTCCAACAGAAAATCCAAGGGCGTTCTGTGGTTGCAGGACGCTCTTTTTATAGCAGGGAAATCAACGCAGAAATACAAATAAAATGTTGAGGCAATACCGCACAAAGAGCGTCTGGCGAC
>NZ_KI260466.1:0-15443 GCF_000468015.1 Ruminococcus callidus ATCC 27760
GTGATGTCCTTCTTGGCAATGGTAAGCTTGGAAGTGTCATCTTCCATTACGATCTTGTTGTCGTCCTTGGTCAGTCCGTTTACCGTTCCGACCTTGCCGTCAGCTCCGACCTCGAAGTTCATCGCCTCAGTCTTTTTGGTGAAGCCGTCCGGTGCGGTGGTTTCTTCCAGCGTGTACACGCCTGCCGGCAGATTTGCCAGTGTCACACCGCCCTTGGCGTTGTCCGAAGTCCATGTAATGGTGTTGCCGCTGGTTTCGATTCCAGCAATGCTGCCGTCGCTGTAGGAGCCCTTGACTTTGCTCAGGTCTGTTCCTGCCGGTGCAGTCAGTTTCAGTACGGCTCCGGTGAGTTCTTCTCCGCCGCCGACTGCCTGCTTGCTGATCGTCACGCTGGGCTTCTGACCGTCCTTCATGGTAATGTCGTTGCCAGAAACGTCATATTCTGTGGTTCCCGTTGCATCAACTACACCGTTTTTAATGGTAAAGGTGAAGTCTGTGCTTACCTTGTTGTAGCCGTCCGGTGCAACTACCTCCGTCATGGTGTAGGTACCGTCCGGCAGACCGATGATGTCGGTCTTGTTTTTGCCGTCAGAAATAAAGGTCAGTTCCTTGCTGGTCAGCTGGTACTGAGATTCGTCGTCCACGCTGTCCGACTTGGTGAAGGTGGTTCCCGTTCTGGAGAGTTCTACCAGAGCTTCGTTCCAGCTGCCGTCTGTCTTGGTAATGGTGATCTTTGCACCAGCCAGTTCCTTCAGAGAGGTGATGTCTTTCTTGCTGACGCTGATCTGCGACCGGTTGATGACAGTCAGTCCGTTTTCCGTCAGTGAGAAATTGCTGCCGGTGATCGGGTTGCCCTGTGCATCTGTGGTGACAATATAACCGTTTGCATTGACTGCAAAGGAAATGCTTACCGGTGCATAGCCTGTCATGGGCTTTTCTGTCAGGGTATATTCACCCTCTGCCAGTCCTGTGAGTCTCTCCGGATCTGCATCAGATGTCCATGTCTTGCTGTAGCCGCCAGGACCGGTCAGTGTCATTTCACAGCCTTTCATAACGCTGCCCTTGACATCTGTTTTTGCAAAGGACAATTCCACTTGTGTGGTATTGGCATCAGTAATGACCTTTTCGCCCGGAATACCCGGCAGCAGGTCTACCCGACTGCTGTTGCCGGAGTAGGTAGCGAGGAATGTCTTGCTGCTGCCTGCCGATCCTACTGTGGTTGTGCTGCCATTTTCCACGCGTTTGCCTTCTGCGTCCAGCTCAAAGACGTAATAGGTCTTGCTGCTGTCCAATCCGTCAAAGGTAACAGACTTTTTGCCCTTGTCGCCGGCAGCAATGTTGATGTTCTTCTTTTCCACCTGCTGATAGCTGCCATTTGTGTCCTGCGTAAACAGTCCAACTTCAATTGCATGGTCAACTGCCGGATTGCCGTCCTCGGTAGCAATCTTCGTTACCTTGATCTGAGCCGGATTCTTGGTGGTGTTTGTGATAATGGTGTTTGCCTGCGGTGCGTCCTTGGTCAGGGTAAGTGCCGCAACCTGATTGTGGTCATCACAGCAGTCATAAGAAACGTAGAATGTCGTATTTGTTTTCGTAGTGGAATTCTTGGGATCGAGAACAACAGGCATCTGGAAAGAAGCACCGTTTTCGACACGCTTGTCACCGTCCATTTCAAAAATGTAGTACGGGATACCTTCTTTCAAATCGTACCGTTTGTTCTGTTCATTCAGTTCAGTACTGAATTTCACCTCAGAACCGGCAGCGACTTTTTGAGTTGTGCCGACCTGTGTGTAATCGTTTCCGTTCTTGGTGAACAGTCCCACGGAGAATACGGGTGTGCTCTTGACATCATCTGCGATCAGCACCTTGCTGACGGTGATGCTGTATTGGGTTTGTTCAAAGTTAGTGATTGTAGTAGTACCGCCTGCCTGTACTGCCGACCGTGTTACCGGTAAGAAAGAGTAGCGGATACCACTATCCGCAGTGTAAGTACCAGAATCTCCTGTATAAGTCGGAACGCCGTTGGCATTGGTTTCCAGCACGTAGAAATCCATACCCTTGGGCACGTTTTCAAATGTAACTTTCTTTGAGTCTGCCTCGGTAAAGGTCAGGGACTGCACCGGTGCTTCCTCATAGCGAACATAATCGCCTGCCGCATTCTTGGTGAACAGGGCAAAATAGAAGGTGTCGCCGGTGACGTTTCCGCCTTCCACGCCTGCCAGTGTCTTGGTCAGCGTGATATCGCCCGTATTTTTGGTGTTGGTCACGCCGACAGTCTGGTTCGTTGTGGCATCAGTGGAGATCTTATTGCCGGTATATGCCGGTGTGTAGTTGCGAATCTGATTGCCCTTGGCATCTGTTTCCAGCAGGTAAACGTTGTTGGCGTTGTTGGTCTGCTGCTTGATCGAGGACAGGTCTACGTCCTTCATGGTGACAGAAGCCGCGGTCCGTCCTGCCGGAATGGTGGCGGAAATCACATCGCTCAACCGTGTGGTGTAATTTTCATCGGTAAACAGTGCAAAGTAGAACGTTGCGTCCTTGGTTTCTGCTTCTGTCAAGGTCTTGTTGACCGTCACATCAACGGTGGTGTCCGGTGTCTGTACCCAGACGCCGACCTTTGCCGGCTCTGCTACCATGACAGTATCGCCCAGAATGTCGGTATTCTGATAGGAGTACGCGAAGCTGTTCCACGCGATATTTTCTTCGCCGGTCTTTGCCACATAGCTGGGAACGGTTGCAGTAACTTTGACAACGACTTCCTCGCCAACCTCGACGGTCGTATCTTGCAGCTGGATCCGGAAGTCTACGGTATCGTCAGACTTGATGTTTGTCCAGTTCATGACATCGTTCTGCCCCAGCCAGTCCTTGGAGTACTCATTCAGGACGGAGGTCTTGTCGGTGGAATAGCTACGTGCTGTTTTATCAATTACATCTGTTCCGCCTACCATAACAGAATCAATGCTCTTGAGTTTCACGCCGAATGCGGAGAAACGCTCATAGCCGGAAACCAGACCCAAGTCACCCACATAGGGCAGACGGTCGATAATGGTCATGTTTTCCAGATCTACCGGAGAGTTGTTCTTGATGTGGAGTTCATAGGTCACATCTTCGCCCTGCATGCCCTGCACGTAGTTGTGCGTGGGCTGGCGGCTGTAACCGGTATCGGTTGCCGGGTCAGTATGAGGTGTGCCGTTGTGTCCATTATTCTCATAGGTAATCGTTTTCCAGGACTCTGTGGTCAGGCCAACGATATTATAGTTTGCATAGCTCCAGATCTGGTTGTCCTGCTTTTCGCCGGCAACCGTATCTTCTGCGGAGAACGGCTGGTCAACGGTGGCGTAACCGGTGTTGGTGATAACGCCCTCGCTTTCCTGTCCGTCCTTGACAGTGGTGGCGAACTGGAAGACGATGCACTTGTTCTTTTCCAGTTTAGTTGCCAGTTTGTCTACAGAGATAATCAGTTTCGAGCCGTCGGGCTTATAGGCATCACTGGGAACCGGTGTGCCGTTTTTCAGCAAGCCGTTGGCATCTGTTTCAAATGTAGAACTGCCGTCGTCGCTGTTATACGTCAGATCCAGCACCTGATAGGTCATCTGCAAACCGGTTTTGTTGCTGAACTGGTAGGTTGCCGGCAGATTGTCGGTCAGTGTCACGCCGTCCAGTTTCAGGTCTGCCACATCGGTGGAGTTGCCTCTGCCGTTGTACAGCACAGTCTGCCAGATCAGGGTATCACCGGCGGTGATGTAGCCGTTTCCTACCGGCTGTACAGCAGTGTCATCATAGGTCTGTCCTGCAAAGGAGGCTACTGCCAGCTTGGCGAAGCCGGGGGCAGGGGTGGTTTTGGTGAAGCTGATGTCCACCTTATCCTCCGGCGAGATCACACGGTCACTGCCGTCATTTTTGCCCTCCACCACTGTCACCTTGGAAAGGGTGTTTGTCAGTGTGACTTTTTTCGCCGTGCTGTTTGCCAGTTCCTGTGCCTTGTCGGCGGTCAGCTTGGCTTGGTAAGTCAACTTTACGCCACTGCCCCACTGATTTGCAAATTTTTCTGTGGAAACAAATGTAAAGGTCAGCGTCTGTCCAACTTGAGTTGCCTGAATGCCACTCAAAGCTGTATAATTTGCAGTTCCCTCTACACTATCTGGCACATATTCCATGCCGTCCGGCAGCGTATCTTCTACAACGATCGTTTTCCCAGCATAGTCATTATTTGAACCAGAAAGTGCCAAGCTGTAACTAAATGTTTTCTGCTCCAGATCTGCCGCTGTCATATCAACGATATTGGTCGTTTTGTCCGCACTATTTGTCAGTGACTTTTTCGCCTCAAAAACAGTATTGCTTACTGGATTCAAAATCATGTCATGTGCATACCAAGTTACAGTTTTGCTTCCGTGTTCGTTTACAGTCAGACCGCCTACTGCGGTATAGTTATAGACACCACTCTGTGTTCCGAACTTTGTTTCAAATGCACTTAATGTCTGCATCAATGCACTATTATTCAGATCATAAATACCACCAAACCCCTGAATTCCATTTTTTTCATGATTGTAGTCATTATTATTAGTGACATCGTTTGCAAGTACCACGTATTCCACTGTCACTGATTCGCCAGCCGCCAGCTTGATTCCCATAATATTAAAGGTTTCAGCCGCATAGCCTCCATGAGATCTATTATCTTGCTCTACAGTAACAGTCTGAATTCTGGAGTCAGACGCATTGCCGTTAATTGCAACGACTTTCAGAACATCAGAAGCTTCCCACTTCAACGTTGTACCATAATCATATAAGTACAGGTTTTCCATGGTCGTGGTTCCCTTGTTGGTAAAAGTCGCCTGATATGTTAGCTTATCACCATTTACAATTTCTGTTGTATCATCTGCTTGTATACCATTTACTGCAATGATTTTCTTTTGCAAGCTATATTTGCTTAAATCTTCACCGCCGTAAATAGTATGCGTCGCAGTACCCTTTTCTTCAGCACCCTCATACACCTTTGCGGTATTTGTCAGTGTTGCAGCTGTTGCAGAAGCTTCCACATTTGCATATACTGTCAACGTAATCGACTTTCCTTTTGGAACAGTAACCGTTCCGCCGGCAGTCAATGTTTTTGTATCAACAGTAGTAATATCCTTTGTTGTACCGTCTGCCAAAGTCAGCACACCATATACGCCGCTATTCTCACGGAATGCCATATCATTTGGCAGAATATCCTCTATCTTCACATTCTCAGCATCTGCTTCACCGTTGTTTGTTACTGTAATTGTATAAACAACATCTTCTGCAGTGCCAAATGTGTAATTGCCGACATCTGCCGTCTTCGTAATCCCCAGCTGTGCTTTCGGTGTATCCGGTGTAAACTTCACTTTATTGGAAGACTTGTCGTCTACCTTTGCCACATTGGAGATCTCTCCGGTCACGCTGCTTTTGATTGTACCAGTCACCGTGATCTGCACCGTTTTTCCTGCCGGAACGTCAATTTCATTCGGAAAGGCTGATTTTGTAACACCGTCTACCTTATAAGTTATATTCTCCAGCTTGCTCGACAGGTTATCATCTGCAACAGGAACATCTTTCGCGTCCTTTGCACCGGAGTTGGTAACAGAAATGGTATAGGTCGCAATCTGTCCGGCCATGCCGGGGTAGTACTTCTGTCCCAGATTCTTACCATTATAAGTTACATAGCCGCTTTTTACCGGCGTTTCGATCACTGCCTTGTCTTCCTTGACAGAGATCGTTGCCTTGGCTGTATTGTTGCCGTCGGTCACTTCGTTGGTCAGGTTTGCAGTCTGGTCTTTGGAAACCTTGCAGACCACCTTTGCTGTCACCGTTGCACCGGCAGCGACATTCTGGAATGTCACGCTGTTTCCGGAAACAGTACCGTCTGCGGCTGTGATGCTCTCCAGTGTCATGCCGTCCGGAACGTTATCTTTCAGGGTAATATCCCCGGCAGCATCACCGGTATTCGAAGCGGAGATCTCAAATTCTACAGTATCCCCGTTCACGTAGTATGCTTTTCCATTTTTTACGGTTTTTCCAATACTGAACTTCGGCCCCTGCGGAGCAGAAACCTTCAGTTCCACGCTGTTTCCGCCGATGGTCGAGTAGCTGGCATCGTCACCGTAGGGCTTGCCGGAAACAGTCAGGCTGTTGGTGACCTTGCCGTCCGCGGTGCCGTTCATCTTCACGGTGCTGCTGTTCAGAGGCAGTGCCACGTTCAGATTAACCGCCGGCATCTCGGCATTGGTGTTCTTGCTGTCCACGGTGAAGCTGATCTTGGCAGTGCTGCCGCTGACCGTTACACTCAGGTTGCCGGCAGTGTAGCCTTTTGCCGCAACGGCAGACTTGACGGCGTTTTCCACCGCGGTCTGTGCATCACCGATAAAGGTCATTTCCGACAGTGAAATGGTATCCTCGAATTTCAGGGACTGCACCCATTCCACGCCGTTTTTCTTGGAGACGTTGTTCGCCGAAGCACTCAGGGTATAATTTACCGTGGTGCCGGCAGCCAGCTGTGCTGCTGTCAGGGCGTTTCTGTCCTCCGACTTGGACGCACTCCACTGCCGTTCTGCCCTGGCAGTAATTGTACTGCTGGCATTCTTGCCTGTGCTGTCCTGTACGATCTTTACGGTCGAGATCGTTCCGCCCGGGGTCTTGCCGTTCTGGAACTTCGCCTGCAGCCGGACCTGTTTGGTCTGACCGTTGTCAATATCAAAGGCGATATACCGGCTGCCGTCGCTGTTGACATGCAGGGTATACCCATTATAAACGGCTCCGTCCCTGAAGCCGTTTCCGGCAAAGTTCGGCAGCAGCAGATTCTTGTCGGTGATCTCGATCCGATAAGAATCCATCTCTCCTTCATTGACGTTGTTTCCGGAGATCGTCGACATTAGATAGAACACATCTCCCGTATTCACTTCATCAATCGGATTATACTTGCTGTCCCGAAATTCGACACTGGCGTTTGTCAGTACCAGCGGTCCGCCGGATCGTCCGTTATTGTCCGCCGATACCGGAAACAGCATCGACGGCAGGCAGGTCACGATCATCAGGACTGCCAGCAAGACACTGATGACTCTTGTACGCAGGTGTCTTGTCTTTTCTGTCTGCATAAAAAAACTCCTCTCATTGCGGGAACGCTGCACGCAGTCTGTTTTGCATTCTTTCGTGCAAACTTTATGCGGCGTTTCCTCAGATTTTTTGCACGGGAAAACCGGTTCCCTGTGCAGATTTGCACCGTGGCAGCAACATCGACAAAAACGATATACATACCACATTTTTTACAGCAATTTCCACTAACTCCGCCACTTTTAACTGTTCAATCGTTTCCACAATCAAAAGAATATTTTGGTGTAAATCACGGAAATTACTCTGATACAACTTTATTATACTGATTATCTGTGAAGTTTTATATCACTTTTTATGTAATATCCGAAAAGTAAAAGGAAGGATCAGGAAGTCTGTTCAAACTGCTTTCTGATTCTCCAAATTTTGCAGCGGCATCTCCGGCGAATGGCTGTCCGAATTTACCCGCGTGCAACTTCTTTCAATCACATATGACGAATCCCGCCATTGTTTTTTCAAATATTTCGTGAAAAAAGCTATTGCAACCTTGCCCAAAATCCGGTATAATAAATAGTAGGGGATGTTCCAGAGGAAACGGAACAGTCCGCAGTATGGCAAATCGAAGCCAGCACTAATAAATGGCACGCCTATGCCAAATGCATTGAGGAGGATATTATGGTAGCAAAAACAACAGAAAATCCCCAGAGAGAAGAATTAAAACAAAAATTCGTAGACCGACTTCAGCTGGAGTGCAGCGTTTCTCCGGACGAAGCTTCTGACAAGCAGATCTATCAGGTGCTGTCTGCCCTGATGGTCGAAAAGCTGAAGCACAAGCGGCAGCATTTTATCAATAAAACCAATTCCGTCGGCGGAAAGAACGTTTACTATCTGTCCATGGAATTCCTGATGGGTCGTTCCCTGAAGACCACCCTGTACAATCTGGAACTGGCAGATGATGTCCGTGCGATCCTGCAGGATTATCACATCAACCTGGACAGCATTTTCGAGTGCGAACCGGACGCTGGTCTGGGCAACGGCGGTCTGGGTCGTCTGGCAGCATGCTATCTGGACGCAATGGCAACACAGGAAATCCCTGCAACCGGTCACTCGATCTGCTATGAGTACGGTATCTTCAAGCAGATTCTGGAAGACGGCTGGCAGACCGAAGAACCGGACAACTGGCTGCCGGGCGGCAGCGTATGGCTGGACCCGAAGCCGGACGAAGCCATTGAAGTCCACTTCGAGGGCAACGTACAGGAATACTGGCAGGATTCCTATCACTATATTTCCCATGTCAACTACAACACCGTTATCGCGATCCCGTATGACATGTACGTTTCCGGTTACGGCAGTGCCGGCGTTTCTACCCTGCGTCTGTGGAAGGCACAGGCACCCAGCTTTGACATGAAGGAATTCAACGAGGGCAACTATGAACAGGCTCTGTCCCGCAACTCCATGGCGAATGCGATCTCCAAGGTACTGTACCCTAACGACAACCATCTGGAGGGCAAGTCCCTGCGTCTGCGTCAGCAGTACTTCCTGTGTGCCGCAGCTATCGGCGACATCGTCAACCACCACATGAACGTATACGGCACACTGGAAAACCTGCATGAAAAGGTAGCGATCCACATCAACGACACACACCCGACACTGGCAATTCCGGAACTGATGCGTGTGCTGCTGGACGACTGCGGCTATACATGGGATCGTGCATGGCACATCGTCACCAACACCTTTGCCTACACCAACCACACCGTTATGGCAGAGGCTCTGGAAAAGTGGGACGTGAATCTGGTCAAGCAGATCGTGCCGCGTATCTTCCAGATCATCGTGGAGATCAACAACCGCTACTGTGCCGGTCTGATGGAACGCAACGGCGGCGACAGTGCAAAGACCACCCGCATGTCTATCATCAAGGACAACCAGATCCACATGGCTACCCTGTGCGTCATGGCTTCTCACAGTGTCAACGGCGTTTCCAAGCTGCACTCGGAGATCATCAAGGACAGCGTATTCCACGAAGAGTATCTGGATACGCCGAACAAGTTCAAGAATGTCACCAACGGTATCGCATACCGGAGATGGCTGTATCAGTCCAATCCGGGTCTGACCCAGCTGCTGCGTGACAAGATCGGCGACGGCTTCCTGAAAGACGGCAGCGAGCTGAAAAAGCTGGACGTTTTCGCAGACGACAAGGCCGTTCTGGAACGGTTGCGGAAGATCAAGAAGGAAAACAAGCAGCGTTTCGCCAAGTATGTCAAGAAAAAGAGCGGTCTGGTTCTGGACACCGACAGCATTTTCGATGCTCAGGTAAAGCGTCTGCACGAATACAAGCGGCAGCACCTGAATGCTCTGCACATTCTGGCACAGTACAACGCCCTGCTGGAAAATCCGGATATGGACTTTACTCCCAAGACCTACATCTTCGCCGCAAAGGCTGCTCCGGGCTACTATCTGGCAAAGCAGATCATTAAGATGATCTGGGCTCTGTCCGAGGAGATCCGCAAGAACCCCCGCATTTCCGACAAGCTGTCTGTATACTTCCTCGAAAACTACTGTGTTACCATGTCTGAACTGCTGATGCCGGCCTGCGACATCTCCGAGCAGATCTCTCTGGCAGGCACAGAGGCTTCCGGTACCGGCAACATGAAGCTGATGCTGAACGGTGCCATTACACTGGGTACACTGGACGGTGCAAACATCGAAATCGGCGATGCAGTTGGTCCGGAAAATATCCTCATCTTCGGCATGAAGACCGAAGAAGTCAACACCCTCAAGGCCCGCGGCTATCGTCCGGAGGACTATTACAACAACAATCCGGTCATCAAGAGCTGTATCGACCGCATGTATGCCGGCATCAACGGCTGCAAGTTCACTGAAGTGGCAGACTCTCTGCGGACACTGGATCCGTACATGGTTCTGGCAGACTTCGACAGCTATTGTCAGGTACAGGAACACAGTTCCAAGCTGTACACCGACAAGGACACATGGACCAAGATGTCCCTGCACAACATTGCCAACGCAGGCATCTTCTCCGCAGACCGTGCTGTAAACGAGTACGCAAAGGATATTTGGAATATCTGAGGACTGGGGAATCTTTCCCGGAACTGATATAATCTGACGAAAACGGAGCAGCACAAACCCTGCTCCGTTTTCTTGAATGAACGGGTTGTGCGGTGTCCGCGAAATTACAATTTGCATATTCTCACTTCACAAAGAAAGGAGCATCTCTGTATGCGTTATTTTTACAACAGCTGGGATTCGGCGTATAAGTCGCACTTCGGTGCCATTGCCAGAAACCAGAGCTGTCAGTTCACCATTCGCCTGCCGGAAGAAACGCCGCTGGACTTTTCTCCGGTGCTGGTGGTTTTCCGCACCGGCTTCAAGGAACGTTTTCTGCCGATGAACGTGAAAGAACACGAAAACGGCTATGTCACATACACCACAGATCTCATTCCCAAGTACTCCGGCGTACACTACTACTATTTCTCCTACACCTCCAACGGTGTGCGGCACTATATCAAGCGGGGCGATGCCTGCCACGGCACACTGGATCAGGGAGAAATGTTCCAGCTGACAGTCTACAGCGAGGACTATCAGACACCCCAGTTTCTCAAGGGCGGCGTGATGTATCAGATCTTCCCCGACCGCTTTTGCAGCAGCGGCAAGATGCATGACAATGTGCCCTCTGACCGCGTGATGCGGGAATGGGGAGAACTCCCCTACTACAAGCCCGACCAGAACGGACACGTTTGGAACAACGACTACTTCGGCGGCGATCTGGACGGTATCCGCAGCAAGCTGGACTATCTGAAAGATCTGGGCGTGACCTGCATCTATCTGAACCCGATCTTCGAATCCCACGAGAACCACCGCTACAACACCGCCAATTACCGGAAGGTAGACCCGCTGCTGGGCACCAACGAGGACTTTCGGGAACTGTGTAAGGCTGCCAAAACCTACGGCATTTCGGTAATTCTGGACGGCGTATTCTCCCACACCGGTGCAGACAGCATCTATTTCAACAAGTTCGGCCGCTATCCCACCCCCGGTGCATATCAGTCCGAAAAGAGCCCCTATTACTCCTGGTATCACTTCTGGGGCAACAAGGAGTATGAGTCGTGGTGGGGCATTGACACCCTCCCCAACGTGGACGAGAACAACCCCAGCTATACCAAGTACATCTGCGGCGATGACGGCGTACTGGACTACTGGCTCAGTCTGGGGGCTGCCGGATACCGTCTGGACGTTGCCGACGAACTGCCGGACGAATTTCTGGACAACCTGCGTGCCTGCGTCAAGAAGTTTGACGAGGAAAAGATCGTCATCGGCGAGGTCTGGGAAGACGCTTCCAACAAGGAGGCGTATGGTGTCAAGCGGCGGTATCTGCTGGGTGACCAGCTGGACAGCGTGATGAACTACCCGTTCCGCGAGGCAATTATTGCTTACATGAAGGGCGAAGCTGCCACCACATTCCGCGACCGCATCATGGGCATTCTGGAGAACTATCCCAAGTGCACTGTCGATGTGCTGATGAACTTCGTTTCCACCCACGACATCGAACGGGCGATCAACCGGTTCGGCGGACAGCCCTGCGACGACAAGAGCAAGGACTGGATGGCATCGAATGAACTGTCGCCGGAGGAATACGAACGCGGCAAGACACTCCTGAAAGGGGCTATGGTATTGCAGTTCTTCCTCCCCGGTGTACCCAGCATCTACTACGGCGACGAAGCCGGCTTGCAGGGCTGGAAGGATCCGTTCAACCGCCGCTGCTATCCGTGGGGACAGGAGGACACCGAGCTCATCGACTACACCCGCCAGCTGGCAAAGATCCGGCGGGAACACCCTGCATTTGCAGAGGGTGCTATGGAATTTCTGGTGCTGGAGGACAATGTTGTGGGATTTGCCCGCTATATTCCGGAAAATGGCTCCAGTGCTGTGATCCTGCTGAACCGCGGCGGGGATACCACAATGGTTTCGCTCCGCGACAAGGCATTCGGCCGCTATGCATTCAGCACGGTCATCAGCGGCATCTGCGACGGGGATGCCGTGATCCTGCCGAAGAACAGCTATGCCGTGATCAGTGCCGTCCGCACCAATGTGCCGAATGCACGATAACAAACACAGTGTTTCCCTAGACAATCACCGCGAGGGCAGCCGAAAGGCTGCCTTTTGCTTTTATCTTTTCACGTGCTCTGATTCGACAAATTTTCTATAGTTTGATTTGAAAATTGATTGTTTAGCAATGCAAAACTTTTCTTTTTTCGAAAATGGTGAAAAAGGCTTTACAAGTGCCCGAAAATGTGATATACTAATGAAGTCGTCAATCGAGGTGTGGCTCAGTTTGGTAGAGCACTACGTTCGGGACGTAGGGGCCGCAAGTTCGAATCTTGTCACCTCGACCAATTATAGAAGGCTGAATTACGAAAAAAGCTCGTAATTCAGCCTTTTTTCGTTACCTGGGGTGTTTTGCGAAAAACAGGTTTTTTCCCAAAATGGCAAGTAAATACGGGCAAATGGCAAGTAAAATGGCAAGTGGAAAACGGGCAGTTTGTGCCAGTTGTTGGAATTTTTGGAGTTGCCTAGCGTTGTCCAATAAAGAAAGAAGGCAAAGGATTTGTCACTGCCAATCGCAGCAAGTCCTTTGCTTTTTATTATTTCCGTTCCGACCGCCTGTGATTTCTGTACTCCTTAGGCGTCATTCCATAGAGTGCCTTAAATTTGCGGCAAAAATATCCCACATTTTCAAAGCCTGCTGTCTGAGCTATAACGAAAACGCTGTTTTCAGTTTCCGTAAGAAACTTGGCAGCACGCTTCAAACGATATTCCAGAGCATAATTAATGGGCGATGTATGCAGATAGCTTTTAAAAATATTCAGCACACTGCTTTTGCTTATAGAAACAGATCTTGCAAGGTCTTCCAAGGTTATCCGACGATAATAGTTTTTGTGGATATGCTGCATCATTATCTGCAGCTGTGCTTGTGCCTGTGCGGAGGTTTTGTTTATGTTTTGAGTGTCGTTCCAACTTATGCTTTCGTAAATCTGCCCCCATAGCTTCATAATAAGTTCGGTTGTTTTCAGTTCGGATATGCTTTTCGATTCCTGTATGGCAAACACATTTCGTATTGTATCAAGCATCTCACATTGCTTTTCATCTGTCGGCGATATTATCAGGCATTCAACCGAGGACATAAGCACAGGCTTTATATATTTGCGGTATATCAAACTGTTTTCTGCGGCTATCAGAAGCGGAGAAAAGACCATATTGGGAATAATTGTACTTTCGCTGCTCTCAAACCGATGTATCACCTGTGTGTTGATGAAAATTGCTTCCCCTGTGTTAAGCACATATCTGCTGCTGCCCACAAAAAAATCTGCCGTCCCATTTTCTACAAGCACAAACTCAACCTCGGGGTGCCAGTGCCAGTCAATACAGTGCAGGTCAAAGAGCCATATATCCTCATAATAATATCGAAAGGGATATTCCTCACTGCCGTGACTTATGGTTTCACGAAGAGTTTCGTCAGTGATGATCTTTGCGTAGCCGTCGTTTAGGTTTTTCAAATTTATCCTCCATTTTTGCGATATAGTGTAATAAAAATGCGATATTGTACATTGAAATATGCCATTTGTTATGATATGATACAATTATATCAAAAAGCGAAAGGAACGTCAAGATGAATTACAGAAAAACTCTTATTGCCTGTTATCTTGGATTTATTACACAAGCTATTACAGCAAATTTTGCACCGCTGCTATTTCTCACATTCCACAATGTTTACAATATCCCTCTCGGAAAAATTGCGCTCATATCATCCGTATTCTTTATCACTCAGCTTATTGTGGATATTCTCTGTGCAAAGTTTGCGGACAGAATAGGCTACCGCAGATGCGTTGTGGGTTCTCAGTTGTTTTCGGCAGCAGGACTTCTGGGACTTGCGTTTCTTCCTCAGATAATGCCCGACCCGTTTATGGGAATAATCATCAGCACAATTGTATATGCGGTGGGCAGCGGTCTTACGGAGGTGCTTGTCAGCCCTATCGTTGAATCCTGTCCCTTTGAGCATAAAGAGGCGGCAATGAGTTTGCTCCACTCCTTTTACTGTTGGGGCTCGGTAGGAGTTATCCTGCTTTCCACAGTATTTTTCTCGGTGTTCGGTATAGGCAATTGGAAATGGCTTGCTTGTATCTGGGCAATAATTCCGCTGTATAATATGTTTAATTTCATAACCTGTCCCATTGAACACCCTGCCGAGGACGGGCAAGGTATGAGTATCGGAAATCTTTTAAAAACCCCCGTGTTCATTATTTCCATACTGCTGATGATATGTGCGGGAGCGTCGGAGCTTTCAATGGCACAGTGGGCATCTGCATTTGCGGAATCTGCTTTGGATCTTTCAAAGGCTATGGGAGATATTGCCGGGCCTTGCCTGTTTGCGGTGACTATGGGAATAAGTCGCTCACTGTATGGAAAATACGGCGACAGGCTTGACCTAATAAAATTTATGATAGGCTCAGGCATGCTTTGCCTGATATGCTATCTTGTTGCTTCCCTGTCGGATATTCCCATGCTTGGGCTTGCAGGCTGTATAATATGCGGCTTTTCCGTTGGAATTATGTGGCCTGGAACCATAAGCATCTGTTCGGGGAAAATGCCCTCAGGCGGCACAGCAATGTTTGCCCTTCTTGCCATGGCAGGCGACCTTGGCGGTGCAATAGGTCCGGGTATCGTAGGAAACATTTCACAAAGTGCAGGAGATGATATTCGCAAGGGCGTGCTTGCAGGCTGTATTTTTCCACTTGTGCTTGTTATTCTGACTTTTGTGATTTCCAAAAATGTCAATAAAAACAGGCAGGAATGAAAGAGTATGACTATAAGGCAATACCGTACAAAGAGCGTCTGACGACTTTGTGCGGTATTGCCCTGAATCAGTACAATGTGATTCATATCGATATCCAGCAGTTTGTCAGCAAATATCCTGTGATAAAAGACATGGTGGCACGCTTAACAAAGGAATTGTTGTTTGATGTGAAAATGGAAATGCCGGATGTTACATTGTTTGATGAAACAGACTTGGTAAGGACATCAAAAGATATTTTTTCGCAGAAACGGGAAAAGTTTATCTTTATCATTGACGAATGGGATTCCATTTTCCGGGTACATCGGGATAATGCAACTGCTCCAAAGGAATATCTGGATTTTCTGCGGGATCTTCTGAAAGGGCAGCCCTATGTGGCACTTGCCTATATGACAGGCATTCTCCCAATCAAGAAATACGGTCAACATTCTGCACTGAACATGTTCAAGGAATAAGCTATGACCAATCAATATGCACTCGCAAAATTCACTGGTTTTACAGAGAGGGAAGTTCGTCA
>NZ_KI260466.1:15543-22902 GCF_000468015.1 Ruminococcus callidus ATCC 27760
TGAACGGCATCTTTGACAGTTACTGGACACAGACTGAAACCTATGAGGCTTTGAAAATGTATATCGTCCGCAATGAGAACGGCTTGCGGGATAAGATCATTCGAATGATTGCCGGAGAACATATTTCCATCAATACGAAAACATTTCAGAACGATACGTGTACTTTTGAAACCGCAGATGATATTTTGACCTTACTGGTGCATCTGGGCTATCTGACATACGACTTCGATACAAAAACCGCCTGGATTCCCAACAAGGAAGTGCGGCAAGCAACTTTTCCATCGGAAAAAGTTCTTGACAAGGTACTGCAATTGTGCTAAAATGAGAACGGAAAGAAATAATGTAGTGGCAATACAGTCACGCAATAAGAAAGCCCCCAGAGTTGCGACCTCTGGGGGCTTTCGCCTTATCCCATACAAGAATCAGGCAAAATGTTGTGCTGTTGTCGGGCTACTTCCTGCTCAGCCACTTGTAGAAGAGATATAAAATCTCATCTGCTACAACAGAAATTAAGAGAGATATTATGTAATATAGCATTAAGCATACCACCTCTTTATTTGCAGTCAAAAGTTTTTATAGTGCACTTGAAAAACTCTTGATTTTTTCTATCATTTTATGGTATACTATAAAAAGAGGTGATTGTATGGTAGAACGTAAGATCTATATGGATAAAATCAAAAAACTGCAGGACAAACAGATCATTAAAGTTGTGACAGGTGTCCGAAGATGCGGAAAATCAACGTTGCTAAGACAGTTTCAGTCGTATCTTCTGAACACTGGAGTCGAACAAGAACAGATCATTGCAATCAATTTTGAAGATGTTGAAAATGAGGGTTTGCTGGATTATCATGCGTTGCATTCTTATGTGACAGAGCGACTGGTTCCCGGTAAGATGACTTATATATTTCTGGATGAAGTTCAGGCGGTTCCGAACTTTCAGAAAGCGGTAGATTCGCTGTTTCTTCGTGAAAATACGGATATTTATATTACCGGGTCTAACGCATACTTACTTTCTGGTGAGCTTGCAACACTTCTCTCTGGAAGATATATTGAGATTCCTATGCTGCCTTTATCTTTTGCGGAATATCTGGAATTATCCGGTCTTGAAAAGCATTCTGCATGGCAGAAGTATTTTCAGAACGGCGGGTTTCCATATGCCGTACAAATTGATGATGATGCCATTCGGCATGATTATCTGGACGGCATTTATCACACAGTTTTGATCAAGGATGTGGCTTCCCGTAAACGAATCAATGACATCAGTTTATTGGAAAGTGTGATCAAGTTTATGTTCGACAATATCGGCAATATTGTATCCTCCAAGAAGATCGCAGACAGTCTGACTTCATTTGGACGAAAAACCACATCTTTAACGGCTGAAAACTATGTAACCGCTTTAACAGAAGCATTTATTCTTTACAAAGCTGAACGCTATGATATACAGGGAAAACAGCATTTAAAATCTCTGGAAAAATATTATGCCGTCGATATGGGACTTCGTCAACTGCTGCTTGGAAATCGCAGACGTGACATCGGACATATCCTTGAGAACATTGTATATCTGGAACTGATTCGCAGAGGATACCATGTCAGCATTGGTAAAGTGGGTGAACTGGAAGTAGACTTTGTTGCAGAACGCAGCGGAGAGACAGCATACTATCAGGTTTCTGCTACTGTTATGAGCGAAGATACATTCGACAGAGAAATTACGCCGTTAAAGCGGATTCGTGATAACTATCCGAAGTATATCATCACAATGGATGAAATGCCGATGGATGAAGATGGGATCAAGATCATAAATGTGATCGATTTCCTTTTGAAAAATTAGACTGTCAAGTCAAGTAACAGCACAATCAGGGAAAAGCTATTAAGCACTTCGAATGACGCAAGGGATTCTGCAACTACTCGCACAGGATAGCATGAGCGGTTTTATATGCCATTTTGTGCTGCACTGATAAAAAAACGGACTGAAAGCCGCAGTCTCTGGCTTACATCGGACTTCCCTGTGTTCTGATGCCGATCATCATCATTGCGTCTGTCTGGGAAAGCGGCTATGCCGTTCGGTATATGCTGGACTTCTCCCGGGAGGCAGCACTGGGCACATTCTGGAAATGAGAAATGAAGTGCGGTTCTGTGGATGGCTTGTGTGATGTTCCCCCTTGATGCTGTTTGTTGGTTTGGGGTGTATGGCTTGCTGGAATATACCTGGATCAAAAAGTTCCCGCCACGTTTCGTCTTGCTTTTGCAGGAGTGAGGAATGTGGCGGGATTTTTGTTTGAGGATGGTTTCAGTTGATTTTCACGCTGTTTCATGATATAATAAATGCAAGTGAGAAATCGTTATAAGACTATGAAAGGAGTTACACCATGCGTTCCGAAAGAAAAATGCTCCCCATCGGCGTTGAAAACTTTGAAAAGCTTCGCAGAAATGATATGTACTATGTCGATAAAACAGAGATCATTGCAGACCTGCTCCGGAATCATGGGGATGCAAGTCTGATTACCCGTCCCCGGCGATTCGGCAAAACACTGACCATCTTAATTTTTATATTTGATCTGTATTGTATATTTCATCACACGAAAATTGAACGGAACAGGAGTTCGATAATATGCCAAAATCAGAAAATCAAAAACAAAAGCTTCTGTATCTGCTAAAATTCTTCTATGAGGAAACTGACGAGGATCACCCTCTTACGGTTAACGAAATCATTGCAAAACTGAACCAGAACGGAATTTCTGCTGCGAGGCGTTCTATTTATGACGATATCCGTACGCTGCAAGATTTCGGAATAGATATTGTTATACGAAAAAGTAAGACTTGTGCGTATTTTTTAGGTTCCAGACTTTTTGAAACATCTGAACTGAAAATTCTCATTGACAGCATACAGTCCTCCAGATTTATTACCAAAAAGAAAAGTGAATCTATCATAAAAAGGCTGAAACAGCTCGCAAGCAAACCACAAGCACGGAGTTTTTCAGGACAAATATATATTTACGATCGTATCAAAAGCATGAACGAAAGCATTTTATACAACGTAGATACGCTGCACAACGCCATTGCAGCAAACCGCAGGATCACGTTTCGATACTTTGATTATAATATAAAAAGAGAAAAAGTTTTTCGTAAGAACGGCGAATTGTATTCTGCTGATCCTCTCGCACTGACCTTTGACAATGAAAATTATTATCTGATATCTTATCATCACAAGTATGAGGGCTATGTTCATTACCGTGTGGATAAGATGACTGATATTCATATCAGCCCTGAAAAAAGAAGCATTCCCAACGAACGATTCAATGCCGCAGCATATGTAAAGCCGATGTTTTTTATGTTTGATGGTGAAATCGAGCAAATCACAGCTTTATTTCATATATCCTATCTGAATATTATACTGGATCGATTTGGTGACAATGTGATTTTACATGAGACGGAAGATGCAGAATGCTTTCAGGCAACTTTTAAGGCGGCGGTAAGTCCGACCTTTCTTTCATGGATTATGGGATTCGGTTCAGGTGCTCTGATCCTTTCTCCACAGTGGGTTGCCGATGAATTAAAACGGCTTTCTTTGGAAACAGCAGAAATGTATACGGACATGAAAGAATCATAGTACTGTTTATAGTACACCTGTCATGATATAATGATAGCAACACCTGAGGAAATGATAGTACTAAAGTGATCTACTAAGGAAACATTGCATAAAGCCCGCCTGACGGCTTTGCACGCAATCTGCGTGCAGATTTTTCGTCATATTGCCCAGAAATCCCTTGCCATACGGAAAGTATGCCTGCGGAATTTCTATGCAATCTGTCGACCGAAAAATCTGACGACGCATCTCACGCACAAGCTTTATTCAGTGTTTCCTTAAAAATGTCAGGAGGAAAAATATGAACATCTTTGAAAAGCCGATCAACAAAGAATACGTTAGAGAATATCTTTATGATTTGAAAGATGATTTTGATGGAGAGGAATGGAATGAAGATTTTGAGGAATTACCAGATGTATTCTATCAAAATGATACCGTAAGGATTTCACATCTATCCGAAAAGAACGTTGTGGAATGTGTTTTTTTACAAGATGATGTCAATGTTTATTTTGCTTTCATAAATATCGATGTTTCTGAAAACGGTTTACAAAACGCCTTGACAGCCATTTCCCGGTCAGATGCTGATTGTGCTGAAAAATTCGATCGCATCTGTGAATTGATCTTCCACAAAAAATTTGACAGGTCGCTCGAAAAGATCGATGAATATGGACTTTCCCTGAGATGTTCTGTCTATAGCGAAATTGCTGAAAAGGATAATGCAAACGCTCAATATGAACGTTTAGGCAACGAGTTTGCAGTTGATGTTGGGTTTCATTTTAACAATGCAAAGGTTAATCTATGCTTTTTCTCAGAAGAAATTGCTGCCATTCGGGAAAATCATAAAATTGCAGAGTTAGCAAACCGGATAACTTCTTATGATAAAAAACTGAGGGATTGCCTTAACAATCTCTATCATTACCTATAATGGTGTCGAGTAGCGTAAACTTATAAAATTCTTATATTTTGAGGTGAAAATATGCCAATTATGATTGAAAACATCAACGCCCAGACGATCACCCCGGCACTGGGAAAGAATCCACGACAGCTCTATGAACATCAGGAAGAGGCAATCCGGAAGTTAGATGCCATGGACAAAAAAGGGTCATTCCGTACCCTGCTTGTTTTGCCCACAGGCGGCGGAAAAACGTTAACAGCCGTATATTGGCTGCTTCGGAATGCAGTAGACCAGAACAAAAAGATTCTCTGGCTTGCACACAGGCATCTGCTCCTGGAGCAGGCGGCAGAGGCTTTCGCCCGAAACGCCTATACTGATACAATGGTAAACCGCACGGTTTTCAATTACCGCATCATTTCCGGAATGCACGATAAGCCCGTACATATTCAGAAAACCGACCGTATTCTTATTGCCAGCAAGGACAGCATGATCCGCAGTCTGGATAAACTGAAAAACTGGCTGAATGGGGAAGAAATCTATCTGGTGATCGACGAGGCACATCACGCCGTGGCGAAATCCTACAAGAAAATTATCCAGTATGTTGCAGATCACGCGAAATCCATGAAGCTGCTGGGACTCACGGCGACACCGTTCCGTACCTCGGAGGACGAGCAGGGTGCTTTAAAACAAGTCTTTACAGATGATATTGTGTACAAAACTGACCTCGATGCCCTTATAAAAAAGGGTATCCTTGCAACTCCGAAATTCAAAAAATGGAATACAAATCTACAGTTTACGGAGCACTTAGGCGTTAAGGCGTTGAAAAGCATAGAAAATCTGGATATGCTGCCAGAAAATATCGTTAATGATATTGCAGGAAGTAAGGAACGTAACAGAATTATCGTTGATGAATATATAAATAACTATGAAAAATACGGGCCTACCATTGTTTTTGCACTGAATAAAAATCACGCGATTACCTTAAATGCACTTTTTAACGAAAAGGGAAAAAAATACGGTATCAAATCAGAGTTTATCATTTCCGAAGTACAGGATATGATAACAGGCATCACCATTTCCAATGCAGACAACGAACGCAAAATCGAAGCATACCGCAATGGAGAAATCCAGGTACTCATCAACGTCAATATCCTCACAGAGGGAACAGACCTGCCAAAGACCCATACGGTATTTCTGACACGCCCCACCGTTTCCACAACACTGATGACGCAGATGGTTGGAAGGGCACTTCGGGGTCTTAAAGCTGGCGGTACAAAGGAAGCATACATTGTCACCTTTATTGATAACTGGAACGATAAAATCGCATGGGTAAATCCGGAAACACTTACGGAGGCAGAGTATCACGAAAAAGAGACCCTTGCCGAGACCCAAAAGCAGCAGATCCGGCTGATCGCAATTTCAAAGATCGAAGAGTTCGCACGAATGGCAGATGCTGCCGTGGATACGTCCGCATTGGACAGCACGCCGGCAATCGAACTGATTCCTCTTGGTATGTATATGCTGTCCACGCTGGAATGCAATCACCAGATTCTGGTATACAACAGCACACAGAATGCCTACCAGAGCCTGATCCGTGACCTGCCCAATCTGATGGAGCATTACAGCATTGAGGGTGAAACCATTCCGGAAGAAACGCTGGACGACATGACCGAGCATTGTTTCCAAAGCTACTTTGACGAAAATATGATTCCCTCCTGCAATCGGAACGACATCGAGCATCTGCTGAAGTTTTATGCACAGAAGGCTGTTGCACCTCTGTTTGTGACGATCGATGAAATGGAGCGAAAAAAGCTGGATGTTTCTGAAATCGCAAAAAGGATCTACGACGAAGATATGCGTAGAAGCGAGAAAAATGCCTATATTCAGAGCCTTTGGGCGGAAGAGGGCAGCCTGCTCCCTGTGTACTATACCAACCCGTACTTCTTTAAGAAGCTGATCGATCTGGAACTGGACAAGCTGGACGGAGACATTGAAATTGCAGCAGCAGAACCGCAGACAGAAGCAGAACTGCGAAATCTCGAACAGTTACCCCTACAGAAGATCATTGAACTGTATCCGAAAATTGGCTTGCAACTAAAGGAAGACGCTTTTGCTGCTGCAAGAAATGATGACGGCAGCTATGTATGTGCCGGCTGCGGTGAAGTATTTCCGACACGGCTCTTTTTGCAGGTAGATCATATTGTCCCCATGGCAAAAGGCGGTCTGAGTGTTCCGGATAATTTACAGGTACTTTGCAGAACCTGCAACCAGCGTAAGGGAGATCACTGATGTCACATACAGCATATTGGATCACGCCAGACGATGTTGCGGTATATCTATTTCTCGAAAATACGTCTCACCAAAGAGAAAACGAGATTTTATGGGACTTGTTTGAAAATCACAAGGCACATATCCCGACAGAATATGGCAGCACATATTTGCAGTTCAAGCAGAGCGTCATGAATCTGCTGAACATTTACGAACTGGATGCAGTTTCCTATGACGAAGCGGCACTGATCCTAATGGAAATAGAGCATACTTCGCTTTATTCCGAGGAAGAATCCGATTGCTTTGACGCTTATTTTAAGCTGATCTGGCTGCAATTGAGGTATTCCGGCATCGCATACCGGAAAGTGAAACTGAGAAAGCTGCTGCGGGATTTTGGCTACAAAAGAAGGTCGGAAAAACTGACAAGCCGCATACAGCAGGCAATCGACAAGCTAGAGCTGAAAACGTACCTGCGGGGATATGTGCCATGCAGCATTGATGCTATTTCGCTTGAGGATGTGATTGTGATTCGGTTGGGTGAGGGCAGTATGTTGTAACAGAGCGGTACCCCATATCCTAAAGGCAACACCGCACAAAGCTTGTGCGTAAGGTG
>NZ_KI260466.1:23002-25429 GCF_000468015.1 Ruminococcus callidus ATCC 27760
GCCGTCAGGCGGGCTTTGTGCGGTGTTGCCTAAACACTGCGGCTGCCTGCAACTGCACTTGGAAAGACTTTGAAAATCGAATTTGTATGAGACAAAGAGCGGACAATTAATGGTTGTCCACTCTTTTTTTCCGATATATTGAAACTCAGCCATTCACCTGCTGCGGCCATACCCATTGTCAAGCAACTTTGGCTCATATTTTTATTCGCAATCGCAATATAGGGTGCATTTGAGTATAGTATAATAAGGATTTGCACCCTATAGAGGGGGCTTTCATATGCGTGATTTTTCTTGGCAGATGTTCCTATATGTCTCCTCTTTCAATAGAGCTTGACTTCATAACAAAAAAAGAAAAGCCTGCCCCCAACAGGGCAGACCTTTCCTTCTATCCCAAAGCCTCGCAAATCCTCAGTGATTCTGAATAATCTCGTTGAAATAGCCATCGATCACGCTGTCCGCCTTGTTGCGTTCGCTGTCGAAGGTTTCCTGGTACACGTTCTTATACACATCCGGTGTACTCCAGCCGCCCATCTCCATGGCATATTTCTCTGGAATGTTCAGCATTGCCGTTGTGCTGGCAAAGATATGCCGCAGATCATGAAAACGGATCTCTTCCAGTCCGTGTGCCTCCAGCAATTTCTTGAACCGCTTGCGGATGGTGTTCGGTGTGAACGGAACAATATGATCGGTTCCCGACTGATGGGGCACTTGCTGTATCAGTGCATAAATGTACGCCGGCAGATTGACATAGCGCATACTCTTGACAGTTTTGCAGTGGTCGATCTCTGCCCAGCCGCTGTCCACCTTGACGATCTCCCGGCGTACATAGAGCCGCATCTGCACCGGGTCAATGTCGCAGAACTGCAGACCAGCCACTTCCCCAATGCGCAGTGACAGCCACATGGCAAGCAATACCGGCAGTTCGCTGCTTGTCCCCTTGACGATAGCATAGATCACATCTGCGGACGGGAGTCTTCGTTCCCGCACCTCCTTTTTCGGCAGGCGAATGCTGCCCATTTTGATGGTAATATCATTGGCATTCAGCACCGCGCGCAGGAATCCGACTGCGTTCTTGATGGACTTATAACCGAGACGCTGGGCGTCCACATTGATGGCGATTTGAATGTCACGGGCAGTCAGATCTTCGATTTTGATGTCCATGATGTACTGCAGCTTGTTGCGGAGCATTTCCCGATAACAGCACAGGGTGGTGGGTTCCAGCACTCTGCTTCTGCTGTCAATAAACTGCAGCATAGCTTCTCTCACAGTGTAAGGATTTCGCTTCTCTTCTTCGATGCCCTTGAGCCACTTTGTCGCCTTGAAATACACTTCGTCCTCTGTGCTGCCGGTAAACATTCTGCGGTTTCGCTTGCCGTCCGGACGAACACCCTTGGACACCTGGGTGAAATATGTGCCGTTTTCTGCCTGCTGAATGACCAGTTTTGTCTTTTTCATTTTCATAAGCTCCTTTTCAAAATGTGCAGGCTGGTCAAGAGCTTGTTCAGTGTCTTTTTACGTGCGGATTTTCGAGCATGATTTTGTCGATGACAAGGAAAGAATCCGCAGGCATACTTTGTGTCTGGCAAGGATTTTTGACGCAGTCAGCGGCAAAATCTGCCGAAAAGACGTGGGAAACAAGATGCTGAACAAGCTCTAATATGTCGCCTGCTCTGTGTGTTACGCCGCCAATAGATCGTCCAGTGTCAGATCGTTGATGCAGAGGAACGTGTCCACCATTTTCAGCGTAAGCCCTCTCGCATCATGATCGTAGTTCTGGAGCGTTCTTGTGGAACAGTTCAGATACATCGCCAGCTCGTCATCTGTCCAGTCGTGGAGCAACTGCCAGTAGCGAATCTTGCACCAGATGGTTTTCTGGAGCGGAATGTGTTTTTGCTTGTTTTTCATAGCCATTGTGATTTCCTCCTCGTTGGAATTTGGGATATTGCTTTACGTCTGCAAATTCAGAATATGCTGCTATAACTTACTGTTTTTCATGTGTCACACCACCTTTCTTTTTTATCCAACTGTTTGGGCGGTTGTATTTTTCAAATTTTGTTTCCGAAAAAAGAAACCATTTTCCTTGTGGGAAAGCGGTTTCTTTTTGTCAGCAGTGTGTGATTTGTCCTATTCGCAGCAAAACTCCTCTTCACACCGAACCGCACAAAGCGTCTCCAAAAGCAAGTTGCTGTCGCACAGCATCTCTTCGATCTCATCGGCGGAATAGCCATAATCCAACAGCAAGAGAACATCCTCCTCTGTCACACCATAGCAACTACACATCTCCAACAGCAATTCTTCCTGCTGCGTGTAATACTCCTCTTCCAACTCGTCGTACCAATCAGCCCATTTGCCAAACCGGAAGCTTTCCTGCACCTCAAAGGTAGAGCCGCTTAAAAACCCATAGCGGTCAATCTTCAAGATCGTGCC
>NZ_KI260467.1 GCF_000468015.1 Ruminococcus callidus ATCC 27760
GGGGGACCAGCGAAGCTGGTGGAGGGGTTCTGTGGAATCTTTTGCTTAATGTAAAAGATTTATGTGAAAATCCCTCAGTCACCCTACGGCTGCCAGCTCCCTTTTCAAGGGAGCCTGATTTAAGAAGTTACAATATGCGATTCACCTGCACATATTAAGGAAGCACTGAATAAAGCACCTCTCCATTTCCGGAGAGGTGTTTTTTATTCTGAAAACTGTCTGATTTTCCCGGGGCGTTCTCGAAAAATTAACTTGTGTTTTTTTACGGAGAACACTTGCACACCAGTGGGAGATGTGCTATAATAATACTTGCGGTATGCGGGGGAGAATCCCTGCATCACGCACGATCATATGATGTATCAAAAATGGAGAGCCGATTCCCAAAACGGCTTCTCCAAATTTATGCAAAAGGAGCAGAGTTCGCAGGGGTGCGGACTGGGTGAGAAATCATGAGAGTAGCAGAGATGAATCGAGAAGCATTGGAAGCATTTGCCGCTGACTGTAAAAAGCAGTACGAGGCATTTCAGGCACAGGGGCTGAAACTGGATATGTCCCGCGGCAAGCCCTCGCCGAAACAGCTGGATCTGACCAACGGCATTACCAACTGCCTGTCCGAGGACGACTATAAGGCAGAAAACGGTCTGGACTGCCGCAACTACGGCTGTCTGGACGGTTTGCCGGAAGCAAAGGCATTCTTCGCTCCCATGCTGGGTGTAAAGCCGGAAGATGTCATCGTCTGCGGCAACTCCAGCCTGAACATCATGTACTGGGCAATGTCCCTCGCCATGACCAACGGCGTAATGGGCAGCAAGCCGTGGGGCAAGTATGACAAGGTAAAGGTGCTCTGTCCGGTGCCGGGCTATGACCGCCACTTCGCTGTCAGCGAATTTCTGGGCATGGAACTGGTGAACGTTCCCATGAAGGAAGACGGTCCGGATATGGACATCGTTGAAAAGCTGGTGGCAGAAGACGATACCATTAAGGCGATCTGGTGCGTACCCATGTACTCCAATCCGGGCGGCGTGGTATACAGCGATGCAGTGGTAAAGCGTTTTGCAGCCCTGAAGCCGAAGGCAAAGGACTTCCGTATCTTCTGGGACAACGCATACTGCGTACACCATCTGGTCGACAATCCGCCGGTACAGGCAAACCTGCTGGAAGAAGCCAAGAAGGCAGGCAATGAGGACATCTGCTATATGTTCGCTTCCACCTCCAAGATCACACACCCCGGCTCTGGCATTGCAGTCATCGCGGCAAGCCAGAACAATCTGGCATACCTGAAAAAGGCTCTGGGCTTCTCCACGATCGGCTACGATAAGATGAACCAGCTGCGGCACCTGCGGTTCTTCGGCGGCAAGTTCGAGAATCTGGTAGAGCACATGAAGAAGCACAAGGCTCTGATCGCTCCGAAGTTCCAGATCGTCGAAAGCACACTGGAACAGGAACTGGCAGATCTGGACATTGCCAACTGGTCCAACCCGCAGGGCGGCTACTTCATTTCCTTCAACCAGAAAGGCTGTGCAAAACGCATCGTTTCCCTGTGCAAGGAAGCCGGCGTGGTTCTGACCGGTGCCGGTGCATCTTTCCCCCACGGTGTGGATCCGGAAGATGAAAATATCCGCATCTCCCCCACATTCCCCACAGAGGAAGAACTCCAGAAAGCAATGGACGTTTTCGTTTGTGCTGCAAAGCTGGCTGCCGCAGAACAGGCTCTGGCAAAGTAAGCACTTCGCTCAGCATATAAAACCAAAAAATTTCCGGACGGACAGGGACAATCTCCTGTCCGTCTTTTTTGACAATTGCCACAAAAGTCCATTGCCGGTTTTGTGCAGTATTTTTGCCCTGTCCGGAAAAGCCCGTAAAAAAATACGATTTCGGGGAAAAATATACGATTTTCCCGAAAACAGATTGACATTTCGATTACAAATATGGTACAATGGGATTACATGTAGATGGGTACGGGCACAGGCAGACACTCCGGTGTACCGGAAAGTCGCATGGAATACAATACATTCTATTTTTATGCAGGAGGTACTCCATGAAATTTTCTGACGGACTCTGGCTCAACCAGAGAGGATTTGACGTTTCCTATGCGGTACAGGCATACGATGTCACAACCACCAAAAACAGCATCAAGATCTTTGCCACTTCCAGTGCGATCTGGAACCGTGCAATGACACTGGGCGGTGTTGCGTTCGAGATCACATACACCGCAGTTGCACCGGACATGATCCGTGTGCACATCTGCCACCACAAGGGCGGCCTGCAAAACAAGCCGCAGTTTGAACTGAACCTGCCGGAGGGCTATGTGCCGGACGACATTCACGAAGAAGACGGCTTTGTTTCCATGACTGCCGGTCACACGACTTTGAAGATCAAGAAGGGCACAGACGGCTGGGACGTTTCGTTCTCCCGTGACGGCAAGCGGCTCACCGGCGGCGGCTGGCGTTCCACTTCCTATATTCAGGAAAACAAGTTCCACCGTGACGCACGTCTGGCTGTCCAGACCGACGACGACTTCTTCAACTACCCGCAGGACGCACACAACACTTTCATGCGGGAACAGCTGACACTGGACGTTGGCGAATGCGTTTACGGCTTCGGCGAAAAGTTCACCACATTCGTGAAGAACGGTCAGAACGTGGAAAACTGGAACTCTGACGGCGGCACCTGCTCCGAGCAGAGCTACAAGTGCATTCCGTTCTACATCACCTCCAACAAGTACGGCGTGCTGGTCAACACAGCGGACAAGGTTTCCTTTGAAGTGGCTTCGGATACTATCAACAAGGTTTCCTTTACCGTACCGGGCGAGGAACTGGACTACTTCTTCATCGGCGGCGAAAACTTACAGGAAGTTCTGGTGAACTACACCAATCTGACCGGCAAGCCGGCTCTGCCGCCGGCAAAGACCTTCGGTCTGTGGCTGTCCACCTCCTTCACCACCACCTATGACGAAGAAACCGTTACTTCGTTCATCGACGGCATGGCAGAACGGGATATTCCGCTGCAAATGTTCCACTTCGACTGCTTCTGGATGAAGGAATACGAATGGACCAACTTCGAGTGGGATCTGGATCAGTTCCCGGATCCGCCGGCAATGCTGAAGCGTCTGGCAAGCCGCGGTCTTGGTCTGTGCTGCTGGATCAACCCGTATATCTCCCAGAAGTCCAAGCTGTTTGACATCGGCATGGAAAAGGGCTACTTCATCAAGAATCCGGACGGCAGCGTCTTCCAGACCGACCTGTGGCAGCCGGGCATGGCGATCGTAGACTTCACCAATCCGGAAGCTGCCAAGTGGTTCGCTGCCGGCGTGCGGAAGCTGTGCGAAATGGGTGTCACCGCGATCAAGACGGACTTCGGCGAGAGAATCCCCACCAAGGCAGTTTACTACAACGGTGCAGATCCGATCCACATGCACAACTACTACACCTATTTGTACAACAAGACCGTTTTCGAGGTACTGGAAGAATACTACGGCAAGGGACAGGCATGCCTGTTTGCCAGAAGTGCCACCGTCGGCGGTCAGAAGTTCCCTGTACACTGGGGCGGTGACTGCTCCGCAGAGTACACCTCTATGGCAGAAACCCTCCGCGGCGGTCTGTCCCTGTGCTCCTCCGGCTTCGGCTTCTTCAGCCACGACATCGGCGGCTTTGAAGCAACAGCTTCTCCGGACGTGTACAAGCGTTGGTGTGCATTCGGCCTGATGTCCACCCACAGCCGTCTGCACGGCTCCACCTCTTACCGTGTGCCGTGGAACTTCGACGAGGAGTCCTGCGACGTGCTGCGGTTCTTCACCAAGCTGAAGGGCAAGCTGATGCCGTATCTGTTCGCACAGGCAGTCAAGACCCACGCCACCGGTATCCCGATGATGCGTCCGATGGTCATGGACTACACCGACGATATTGCCTGCCGCTATCTGGATCAGCAGTACATGCTGGGTGACAGCCTGCTGTGTGCTCCGGTATTCCGCGAGGACGGCGTGGCAAACTTCTACCTGCCGGAGGGCAAGTGGTATGACATCATCACCGGAAAGACCTATGAGGGCGGCAAGTATCACGCTGTAACCTGCACCTTTATGGAAATGCCGGTTCTGGCAAAGCCGAACTCGATCGTCACCTTCGGTGCATTCGAGAACCAGTTCGAATACGACTATCTGGAAGGTGCAGATGCGATGATCTGCAATCTGGAAGACGGCAAGACCGCAGAAGCTTCCATTTACGATACCAAGGCAAATCTGGTGCTGACCATTCAGGCGACCCGCAAGGGCAATGTCATCTCCGTGGAAACCAGCAGCACCGACAAGACCTTTACCGTTTCTGTGGCCGGCACCGACAAGAAGATCACCCTGCAGGGCGGCAAGGGCGAGATCGTACTGTAAAAATCAGCGGCAACACCGCACAAAGAGCGTCTGGCGACTTTG
>NZ_KI260468.1:0-3012 GCF_000468015.1 Ruminococcus callidus ATCC 27760
AGGGGGACCAGCGAAGCTGGTGGAGGGGTTCTTTCAAAATCTTTTGCATAATAATCCTCTAAGCAACTCGCCGCCTTGACGATTTCCCAAATTCGTGTTACAATAGTACCATACTGAAAATTTGGAGGAACGTAACATGCGAATCTTAGTAGTTGGCATGGGACTGATCGGCGGCTCTATCTGCAAATCGATAAAAGCAGCCACTTCCCATGCCGTTTACGGATGTGACGTACAGCAGGCAGTTCTGGACGATGCCATTGCCGACGGAGCGATCGACGGCACCGGCACTATGACAGACGGCACTTATGACATGATCATTCTCTGCCTGCACCAGCGTATTGCCATTCAAATGGTACAGGAAGCCCTGCCTAAAATTCCGGCAGGCACGATTCTGGTAGACACCTGTGGTCTGAAAGGGCGTATGGTGCGGGATCTGACCTACCGCTGCCGGAAAGCCGATGTGCGGTATGTGGGCACACACCCTATGGCTGGACGAGAGAAAAACGGCTACTACGCCAGCATTCCCAACCTGTTCCAGAACGCCAACCTCATTGTTACACCAGTGGACGGCACCGATGAAGCGGCTCTGGACACCGTCAAGGAACTGGCAGACCAGATGGGCTTCGGCAAGATCGTCACCGCCACGCCCATGTGGCACGATAACATGATCGCCTATACTTCTCAGCTGGCTCACGTGGTTTCCAGCTCTTATGTCAAGGACTTCTGCATGGACGATGCCCTGTCTTTCTCCGGCGGCAGCTTTCAGGATATGACACGCGTGGCAACCATGGACGAGTCTATGTGGGCTGCCCTGTTTCTGGACAATCGGGACAACCTGCTGTACCACCTCGATCTGCTGATCGAAAACCTTACGGACTACCGCGATGCCCTGAAACAGCGGGACGAGGAACGGCTGCAATATCTCATTGCCGAGGGACGGCAGATTCAGGAAGAAAATGTCCGTAAACGTCAAGAACAAAACGAACTGCAAAAAGGAGAAACCGCATGAACTGGACACAAGTTGATATTTACACCACCACGCCCGCTATTGACCTGCTGAGCGTCCGGCTGCAGGATCTGGGGATCCGCGGCTGCATGGTACAGGACGCACAGGATTTTCAGGAGTTTCTGGAACAGAAAGACGGCAAGTGGGACTATCTGGAGGACGGGCTCATGGAACTGGCAAGCTGTGAAACCTGTGTCACGGTCTACCTGCCGGAAGATGCACAGGGTGCCGAAATGCTGGCAGCTCTGCGAACCATGCTGGCACAGATGAAAGCCGAGGACACCGAACACCAGTACGGCAGACTGGAAGCTGTCTGCTCCGGCATTCGGGAGGAGGACTGGGCGAACAACTGGAAACAGTATTTCAAGCCGTTTCCGGTGGGAAACAAGCTGTACATCAAGCCCAGCTGGGAAGAACCCACCGCAGAAGCCGCCGGCAGAACCATTCTGGAGATCGATCCGGCAAGCAGCTTCGGCACCGGACAGCACCACACCACACGGCTCTGTCTGGAACTGATGGAAAATGAGATCACCCCTGCCACCCGCCTGCTGGACTTGGGCTGCGGCAGCGGCATTCTGTTTATCGGCGGCATGCTGCTGGGGGCAAAGGAAGCCTATGCCGTAGACATTGAGGAAAATGCCACCCGTATCGCCAAGGAAAACGCCGCAGAAAATCACCTGAATCCGGAAAACTATACCATTTCCTGCGGCAACATCATCACAGACACCGCCCTGCGGGAATCGATCGGCAGCGGCTATGATGTCATCACCGCCAACATTGTGGCAGATGTCATCAAGGGCATGGCTCCGCTGTTTCCGTCGTTCCTGAAAGACAACGGCATTCTGATCCTGTCAGGCATCATCACGGAACGGGCAGACGAAGTGCTGGACACTGTGACTGCCTATGACTTCGCCGTGCTGGAACGGCGGGAAGCATCCGGCTGGTGTGCTGTCAAGCTGCAAAAGCTTGCCGGAGCCGGCACCTGCTGCGACACCCTGCGGAAGTAACCATGGAACTGCTACAGCTGGAATACTTTTATGCAGTGGCACAGAACCAGCACATGACACGCACGGCGGAGCAGCTGCACATTGCACAGCCCTCGCTCACCCAGAGTATCCGCCGGCTGGAAAAGGAACTGGGCGTGCCTCTGTTTTACCGCAGTGGCAGGAACATTGCCCTGACCACATACGGTGAGGCACTGCAGAACGCTCTGACACCGGTGCTGAAAACTCTGCACCAGATTCCTACGCAACTACAGCAAATGGCTCTGGAACGGGAAAAGACCATTCGGCTGAATGTACTGGCGGCTTCCACACTGGTGACACAGGCACTGATCTCCTATAAAAAAGACCATGACGGGCTGCATTTCCGGCTGATTCAAAACTCGCAGTGCGAGGACGCAGACATCACGGTTTTCACGCGGGAAAATTTTCAGATTCCCACAGATACCAAGGAACGGTATGAGCTGTTTAAGGAACGCATTTTTCTGGCAGTTCCACACAATTCGCCCTACGCCAGCGAAGAAAGCGTCCGCTTACAGGACTTTGCCCATGAGGATTTCATCAGCCTGTCCGGTTCCCGCAGTATCCGCACGATCTGTGACCGCTACTGCATGCAGGCGGGATTTGTCCCGCACATCATCTATGAGAGCGACAGTCCGGACACTGTCAAAAACCTGATCGCCAGCGGACTGGGAGTAGGCTTCTGGCCGCACTATACGTGGGGCATGGACAGCATGGAGCAGATTCGCCTGCTGCCTATTGCGGAACCTACCTGCCAGCGTGCCATTATCCTACAGCTGCACCGCCACGCCAGAGGGCAGGAGGCAGTGTGCAGCTTTTACGCCTTTCTGAGCCGCTATCTGCGGCAGCTGAAAGCCGCGGAACAGCATTAAGAAAACAAACCACCGCATCACTCCCTCGGATTTCTCCGGCAGGTGATGCGGTGGTTTTTGTTTGACATTTTTGTCGAATGAAGATTTGCAGTGTTCTGCTATCCTTGGCAAA
>NZ_KI260468.1:3112-3668 GCF_000468015.1 Ruminococcus callidus ATCC 27760
TCGTATACATTTACTATAATCATAAAAATAGTAACGACAATCACCGCAAGAACAAAAAGAAATAACCGCCCCACAGCTTCCAACTAAAGGCGGTTATTTTTTTACCAACTAGTGGGAGCAGACCGTCTACTGGTATGCTCTTTCTATTTCTATTATACGCCAGAACGCCGCATTTGTCAAGGGCTTTTTTGTGGGAAACGCGGCTAATCTCATTTGACATTTTTGTCGAAGTGTGGTATACTACCATTTGAGGGCATACCTGAAACGGTAGGCGGTCAAGTCTTTTTTGATTTTTGCTCCCACTGCTCATTTGAACAGACGGGAGGTGATTCGTATGATGGATCAATATGTCACCTTTGGTGATCTGCTGAAGATTTGCAGTGTTCTGCTATCCTTGGCAAATTTGATCGTATATATTTACTATAATCATAAAAATAGTAATGACAATCACCGCAAAAACAAAAAGAAATAACCGCCCCTGAGTTCCCCAACTTGTGGCGGTTAAGTCTTTTTAACTACTAACAGTGGGAGCAGACCGTCTACTGGTATGCTCTTT
>NZ_KI260469.1:0-23759 GCF_000468015.1 Ruminococcus callidus ATCC 27760
GCCGTCAGGCGGGCTTTATTCAGTGTTTCCTTAAAGTAATTGTACCATAAATTTGCCAGACTTGCAAGCTGGTTTCCACTTTTTTATATTGATAAATTGTAAAAGTGAAAGATTCTTTGGGCAATGCCGCGTAAATCCGGCAGGCAGTACTGTATTTGCAAAAGTGCAGTCAAAAAATGCAGAAAATGGAAAATGACAGGGGATTTCTCTGAAACCGGTAGGATTATATACGATTGTTGTAATTTTTTTTGCAATAGTACTTGCCACAACGCAAAAAAAATGCTATAATAGGATTGCAAAGCACGCGTGAAACAAAGCAGAAGAATTCCCTTTTCCTTGTTGCCGTGTGCAGAACATTTCTGCCGGAATCACTTCGGGCAAAGAAAGGAAAACGTCTGCCGCCTGAGGGCAGGCGAGTGAATATACATGCGTGCAACTACTGCTTCTGCGGAAACGACTTCTGCCGGTTCGATCTGGCGGAAACGCTTCCTTTCCCTGATCAGCGTCGGGTATCTGGCTCTGATGTGCTGGTTTTCTTATCTGGCGATCTTTTACGAATTTTCCGTCACCAACTCCGTGTTGTTTTGTCTGACCCTCTGTGTGGTATCTTTTGCGGCACTCAGTGCCATGCTGTACAGCCGGTTTCAGATCCTGACACGCCTGACGGGGATCCTGCTGCTGCCGGCGATATTGCCCCAGATTTTGCTTTGTTTCGGGCAATGGGAACTGATCCTGCCAATTGCAGTGACTTCCCTGATCATCTTTTTCCTGTCCGGTGCAGGGGAAACTGCCAAGACCGTATTCGGTGTCATATACCTGTTGCTGTATATTCTGGGGTCACTGGCATTTTTCATGCTCATGTCTTTTTTCACGCCGAGTACACAGCAGACTGTGCTGGAAAACGGCACTTCTCCCTCCGGAGCATACCGGTATGAGATCATTCAGACAGACGACAGCTCCGGCGGCAATGTGGCAGTACACGTAGAGCCAAATGATCGGGACATTCACCTGCCGTTCCTGACATTTATCTCCAACGGCTATGACCGTACCGTCTATGAAGAACGCCCCGTTCCCTCTGAAGTCGGCAGTGCAGAGTGGACGACAGCTTCCCGTGCAGACATCACTGCACAGCTGCTGGAGATCTCCAATGATGTAACACTGGATCTGACCAAGGCACAGAAGTCCGCGGTCGGTATTCCGGCAGATACGGAAACCGTCTATCTGAAAGACCTGACCGATGCACAGCTGGAGCAGCTGGGTGTGCCGGCAGAAAATGACGTTCTGACGTTCTCCGGAAAGGTCTGCTTCCGGTCTTATATTGCCGTGCTGGAGGATTATTTCGCAAAGGACAACCGCGAAATTTCATTATTCAATTAAGTTGCGCAAAGCGGAATCCGCTTTCCATATACCACACCTTATTATTAATCAGGAGGAACTACTGATGAGTGAATTTTTCAACAACATTCCGAAGATTGCTTATGAAGGCAAGGATTCCAAGAATCCGCTGGCATTCAAGTTTTATAATCCGGACGAGGTTATCGCCGGCAAGACCATGCGGGAACAGCTGAAGTTCGCACTGTCCTGGTGGCACACTATGGGCGGCGACGGCACAGATATGTTCGGCTGCGGCACCACCAACAAGACATGGGGCTGTGATGATGTCACTGCACGTGCAAAGGCAAAGGTAGAAGCTGCTTTCGAGATCATGGACAAGCTGAGCATTGACTACTACTGCTTCCACGACAGAGATCTCTCTCCGGAATACGGCAGTCTGGGCGAAACCAACGAAAAGCTGAGAGCCATCGTTGACCTGTGCAAGGAAAAGCAGGACGCTACCGGCAAGAAGCTGCTGTGGGGCACCGCAAAGTGCTTCGATCACCCGCGTTATATGCACGGTGCAGGCACTTCTCCCAGTGCGGACGTTTTCGCATATGCTGCTGCACAGATCAAGAGTGCCATTGATGCCACTGTAAAGCTGGGCGGTCAGGGCTATGTATTCTGGGGCGGCCGTGAGGGCTATGAAACCCTGCTGAACACCAACATGGGTCTGGAACTGGACAACATGGCTCGCCTGATGCATCTGGCTGTAGACTATGCAAGAAGCATTGGCTTCACCGGCGACTTCTATGTAGAACCGAAGCCGAAGGAACCCACCAAGCACCAGTACGACTTCGACTCTGCAACCGTTATCGGCTTCTTACAGAAGTACGGTCTGGACAAGGACTTCAAGCTGAACATTGAAGCAAACCACGCAACACTGGCACAGCACACCTTCCAGCACGAACTGCGTGTGGCAAGAACCAACGGCATGTTCGGTTCCATCGATGCCAATCAGGGCGACCCGCTGCTGGGCTGGGATACCGACCAGTTCCCGACCAACGTCTATGATGCAGCACTGTGCATGTACGAAGTACTGAAGGCAGGCGGCTTCACCAACGGCGGTCTGAACTTCGACGCCAAGGCAAGACGCGGCTCCTTCGAACTGGAGGACATCTTCCACAGCTACATTGCAGGTATGGATACCTTTGCACTGGGTCTGCGTATCGCGGACAAGCTGATCACCGACGGCAGAATCGACAAGTTCGTAGAAGATCGCTATGCAAGCTGGAATACCGGCATCGGTGCAGACATCATCTCCGGCAAGGCAACCATGGCAGATCTGGAAAAATACGCTCTGGAAAAGGGCGAAGTGACCGCTTCTCTGACCAGCGGCCGTCAGGAAATGCTGGAAGCAATCATGAACGAGATCATGTTCAGCCTGTAATTCCACAAATATATCGAGGCAGCATCGCTGCTGAAACGAAACAAAAGCACATTGACGGCATCAGGCATAGTCAATGTGCTTTTTTGACAGGAGGGTAATTCTGAATGGAAATCCAAAACGGCAGACCCGCAGACGAAAGCGGCAGACTGCCAAAAGAGATCGCCGTATACAACTTACTGGAACGGCTCGACATTCCCTTTGCACGGGCTGACCATGCGGCAGCCTTTACCATGGAAGCCTGCGAAAGTATTTCTGCGGCACTGCAAACGCCTGTCTGCAAGAATTTGTTTCTCTGCAACCGGCAGAAAACGAACTTCTATCTGCTGCTCATGCCCGCCGACAAGCCGTTTCGCACCAAGGAGATCACCAGCCAGCTGGGCTGTGCCAGACTTTCCTTTGCATCAGAAGATGCCATGGAACAGCTGCTGCAACTGACTCCCGGCTCTGCCACGATCTTCGGGCTGATGCATGACACCGAAAACCGCGTTCAGCTTCTCGTAGACCGCGACCTGCTGGGAGAAGCCACTTTCGGCTGTCACCCCTGCATAAATACTTCTACGATCCGCATGCAGACCAGCGACGTCTTTGACAAGCTGACAACCGCCCTGCATCACCCCTACACCATCGTAACACTCAAAGGAGAATAACGGTTATGGCAAAAGAAAAAGTCATCAAAACCAATGCGATCCGCATGCTGGACAAGGCGAAAGTTCCCTATGTACACCGCAGCTGGGAACAGGCAACCGGACAGCACACCGGCGTAGAACTGGCGGCGGCACTGGGACAGAATCCGGAACAGGTATTCAAAACGCTGGTCACCGTGGCAAAGTCCGGCGAACACTACGTTTTTCTGGTGCCGGTGGCGGAAGAACTGGACTTGAAAAAGGCGGCTGCCGCAGTGGGAGAAAAGGCAATCTCCATGTGCAAATCCAAGGATTTGCTTGCCCTGACCGGATACATTCACGGCGGCTGTTCCCCTATCGGCATGAAAAAACTGTTCCGCACTACCATTCATGAGTCCGCACAGAATTTTCCCACGATCTTGTGCAGTGCCGGCAAGATCGGACACCAGCTGGAACTGTCACTGGACAGTTTGCAGCAGGTCGTGCCCTTTCAGCTGGCGGACATCATCGCGGAGAAAGCACAATGAGATACTGCTGTACCGTGTTCCAGCGGGTGGGAACCTGCTATCACGAATTCCGGAAGGGCAGCTTCCGGCAAGGCTCCAGCCACTGGAGTTCCGATTCTCTTTTGCTGCACGACAACATTCTACAGCGTTCCGGTTTCGGAAAAATCTTGCAGGAAACACTGCCCGCGTATAATCAGTACGGCATCACCGTTGTCAACTGGACACAGTGGCAGTGTATCTTACAGCATGCCCTGGCACAGGGCGGCGGTGCGGAGCTGGTCGCACTGGAAGTGAATGAATGGGCAGAGGATACGTTTCGGGATCACGCGGTGTTTACAATTTTGGGGATTTGAAAGGGGAAACCGATCATGCAACACAAAAAGACCACAGCCATTCTGCTTGCCGTTCTGGCGGCGGCATTTTACGCGGTAAACGTTCCGGTTTCGAAGCTGCTGCTGAAGGAGATCAGCCCTACATTTCTGGCATCACTGCTGTATTTCGGTGCCGGCATCGGCATCGGACTGCTGTACTGCATCAACCCCAAAAGCCACCGCGGCGAGAAAAAACTGACACGCAAAGACCTGCCCTATACCCTCGGCATGATCTTGCTGGATATTGCCGCACCGATTCTGCTGATGCTGGGGCTGAAAAGTGCATCTTCCGCCAATGCTTCTCTGCTGGGAAACTTTGAAATCGCTGCCACTACGCTGATCGCCCTGCTGCTCTTTCGGGAAAAAGTTTCCAAGCGGCTGTGGGCTGCCATTCTGCTTATCACCCTGTCCAGCGGCATTTTGTCTTTCGAGGATATGTCCAGCCTGCACTTTTCCAGAGGCTCCCTGCTGGTGCTGGCGGCGGCAGCCTGCTGGGGACTGGAGAACAACTGCACCCGCAATATTTCCGACAAAAGTACTTTCGAGATTGTCTTTCTCAAGGGCATCTTTTCCGGACTGGGTTCGTTTCTCATTGCTCTGTGCATCGGCGAGCCGTTCCCCGGACTGCACGCTGCTGCTGCGGCACTGCTTCTGGGATTTGTTGCCTACGGGCTGAGCATTTTCTGCTACGTCCGTTCCCAGAACACCCTCGGAGCCGCCAAGACCAGTGCCTACTATGCCATCGCCCCCTTTATCGGCACGGCCCTTTCCTGCATCATCTGGCACGATGCCCTGACAGTGCAGTATTTTCTGGCACTGGCGGTAATGCTGCTGGGTTCCGTTCTGGTGGTTCTGGACACGCTGCAAACGGAACACACCCATTCCCACACCCACACGTTCACACACACCCACGACGGCGTGACACACACCCACACCATTACCCACAGCCACCCGCACCTTCACGGCATGCACGGGGAAAGTCGCCAGCACCGCCACACCATGCACACGCTGCTGCGTTCACACAACTCATTGCAGCACCGGTAACACCTGTTCGTCTTTTTCCCGCAGCAGCCAGAACACCAGCCCGTACAGCCCCAGAGCGATTCCCAGAAACAGCATGATTCCCTGCGGCGTTTCCCGCAAAGTCGGGCAGAACCATTCCGGCAGAGAAGCTGCCGTAAACGAAAATCCCGCGGCAAACACCGGCTTTCCGATAAGCTTTCCGAATCGGAACCGGAGGTTTGCCGTTTTTACTGCCATACGCAGACGATTGCAGTTTCCGAACACGTTGCTGGTATAGTACGATGCCACGATGCCGTAAAATCCGAACAGCGGAATGCAGACCAGCACCACACAGATGCGGATCACGTACTCCGCCAGATAATTCAGGGAAGAAAAATTCTGCCTGCCCATGCCTTTAATCAGTGCTTCCAGCACGATTTCCAGATAGATAAACGGCACCACCGGTGCCAGAATCCGAATCATCTTCCCCGACAGTTCTCCGCCGTCCATGCACCGCCCGATCACGCCGCCGAATTTCAGCAGGACTGCACTGATCAGCACCGCAAAAATCAGTGTCAGTGCGATCACCTGTTCTGTCAGCCGACAGACACGTTCCCGATTGCCAGCGGCATTGGCACGGGCGACTTCCGGAATCAGGATTCCGGACAGGGCACAGAGAATGGTGGACGGAAAAAACAGCACCGGAATCACAATGCCCTCAAAAGTGCCGAACTGCCGGAGGGCATTGCTGGCACTGTCCCCGAACTGCCGCAGTGTCACGGGAATCAGGGCATCATTGGCTGTGCTAAGTCCGGCAGTCAGACAGCCGCCCACTGCCACAGGAACTGCCAGCCGGATATACCGCCACAGGGACAGGCTGCACGTTCCGCCGCAGGGTTCCCGCTTCTGAAAGTACAGCACTGTCAGTGTGACCGCCGTAAACAGTGTGCCACACGCCATGCTGCACACCAGATCCGTGCAGACCTGTTCCGGTCTGGTGTCCCCACGCCACAGGAGCAGTCCGGTGAGGATTCCCGCACGGAGCAGAAATTCCGCCACATCGCAGGCGGCTGTCACTGTCACGCGGCACACTGCATTGAAATAGCCTTTCAGGCAGGCACTCAGACTGCCCAGCGGCAGAAGCAGTGCCATGAGCCGCACCGCATGTGCCATGGAATCGCTCTGCAAAAACTGCTGACTTAGAGGTTGGGCAAATATGCAGACTCCTGCTGTCACCGGCAGGGACAGCATCATGCAAAAGCTGATACCATGCCGCAGGACACGTGCCGGACAGCCGCAGGGCTTTCCCAGTTCCTCGGACACAAAACGGCTGGCACAGAGCATAGCATTTCCGCCGGCGACCATTGCGGCAAGGTTGAAAAAAGAACCTGCCAGTGCCAGCGTTCCCACCGTTGCCGCCCCCACACGCCGCGTCATCCACGCGTTGAACCACAACGCCAGACACTCCAGAAAAAATTGTATCACGGTCATCTGAATGGTATCCCGAATTACACTGCGTTTTCGCATCTGTATGCCTCCTTCAAGGCAACACCGCACAAAGCATGTGCGTAAGATGCCCTAAGGAAACATATGCACCGGACAAAAAGAACATGCCCCGCACGGATTGGTTTCCCGTGCGGGGCATGCGTTTTTTTATTTGTACGCTAGAATCAATGCTTACACAAATCTGCTCACTCACTGCTGTACCCCAGCCAGAAACTGCTGCAACTCCTCCAGAAACATTTTCCCGTACTTCTGTGCCTTGATGACACCCACACCGGAAACCTGCCGCATCTCGCTGAGGTTCTGGGGCTTTTTCCGGCACATGTCCCGCAGCGTGGCATCGGAAAAGATGAAATACGGCGGTATTCCCTCGTGCTTTGCCTGTGCCGCCCGCAGCTGCCGCAGCTTCTGAAACAGGTCGTTGTCCGCCGCGGACAGCGTAGGATCTTTTGTTCCCACCGGAGCTGCCAGCTTCTCCCGCACCACCGGCACACGCCGCATGACCGTTTTCTGGTCGCGAATGATCTCCACCGAGCCGGCAGTCAGCACCAATTCCTGATACTCCTGAAACTGCCGCAGTGCCAGATCTTCCCGCTGGATCAGTTCATCGATCAGCTGCATCACTTCCCGCCGCGACAGCTTTTCGATAATGCCGTAGGTGGAAAGCTGATCCAGCCGCATGCGGAGAAGCGATTCCTTTTTGCTGCCCATCAGCACATCGGCAGTCATAGTGCGGCTCAGGTGATAGCCGCCTTTCTGGGCACGATACACGCAGGAGATGATCTTTTTCGCCGCCGTGGTGGCATCTTCTTCCCGATAATTGGTCAGACAGCAGGAACAATTCCCGCAGCTGTCCGGTGAATGGTCGCCGAAATATTGCAGCATGCGGTGCCGCAGACAGGTGGTAGAGGTGGCATAGAACGTCATCTGTTTCAGCCGTTCCTTGCCCTGCTCCAGCAGGAACTGCCGTGTTTCCTCGTCCTCCACCTCTGTGGTTTCCCGACTGCGTTGCAGCAGGAAATCGTTGGTACGGACATCTTTTCCGCTGTACAGCAGAATGCACTGTGCCGGCGAGCCATCCCGTCCGGCACGACCTGCCTCCTGATAGTAGCTCTCCAGATCCATGGGCATGTTATAGTGAATGACAAACGACACGTTGGACTTGTCAATACCCATGCCGAACGCGTTAGTCGCCACCATGATCGGCTGGCGGTCATACAGGAAATCGTCCTGATTCTGTGCCCGTTCCGTGTCGGACAGACCTGCGTGATACCGCGTGGCTGGAAAGCCGTTTTCCCGCAGAGCATCACAGACTTCCTCCACCGCTTTTCGGGTGGAGCAGTACACAATGCCGCTTTTGCCGTCGTTTTCCCGCAGCAGCTGAAACAGTTCCCGCGTCTTATTATTGGGACGGCGTACCCCGAAAAACAGGTTTTTCCGGTCGAATCCGGTATGTATGATTTCCGGCTCCTGCAATTTCAGAATCCGTGCAATATCCGCCTCTACCTGCTTTGTTGCCGTAGCGGTAAAGGCGGTACAGATCGGACGTGCCGGCAGCTGTTCCATAAACACCGGAATATCCAGATAACTCTGCCGGAAATCCTGTCCCCACTGGGACACGCAGTGTGCCTCATCAACGGCGATCATGCTCACCGGCACCTGCTGTGTCAGACGGAAAAAGCTGTCCGTCATCAGCCGTTCCGGTGCAACGTACAGAATCCGGCACTGCCCCTGCTGTACCATTTGCACCGTGTGATAGAATTCTTCCTGCGTAATGCTGCTGTTCACATACGCCGCAGGGATACCCACCTGCCGGAGAGCCTCCACCTGATCTTTCATCAGCGAGATCAGCGGAGAAATGACAATGGTCACCCCGCGGAGCAGCAGGGCAGAGATCTGATAGCAGACCGACTTGCCGGCTCCGGTAGGCATGACCGCCAGCACGTCCCGTCCGGACAAGATCGCATCGATTGCCTGCTTCTGTCCGGTGCGGAATGACGCATGCCCAAAATATTGCTGTAACAGCTTTTCCGGCTGGTTCATGTTTCCTGACCGTCCTCTCCCTCTGCCAGCAGATCTTTCTGCCAGCGTTTCAATTCTTCCCGTGCAGTTTCCAGCAGCAGCACGCTGGGATTTTCACCGCCCATGATGCGGGCGATCTCATGGACACGTCCCTCCGGTTCCAGTACCATGACATGGGTTTCCGTCCGCGTGCCCTCGGTCTGCTTCTCGATCATGAGGTGCTGATCTGCCATTACGGCGATCTGGGACAGATGCGTCACACAGAGCACCTGCCGCAGCTGTCCCACTTCCCGCAGCTTCATGCCGATTTTCTGGGCAGCCTTGCCGCTGACACCGGTGTCGATCTCGTCGAAGATCAGCGTGGGAATGCTGTCCCGATCGGCAATGACACACTTCAGAGCCAGCATGATGCGGGACAGTTCACCGCCGGAAGCGATTCTCGCCAGCGGACGGGGTTCTTCCCCGCGGTTGGCAGAAATCAGAAATTCCAGACTGTCCATGCCGTGAATGGTCAGCTTGCCGGTGGTATGTTTCCCCACCAGGATCACGTTGGGCATATTCAGAAATGCCAGCTGTTCCGTCACGGCAGTGATAAAGCGTTCCAGCGTCTGTGCACGGTATTCCGACAGAGCCTTCGCCTGTGCGGAAACCGTTTCCAGCAGTTGTGCCTTCTGCTCCCGCAGGGCAGCGATCTCTGCTGTGTCGCCCTGCATCTGTGCCAGTTCTTCCTCTGCACGGTCACGGCGTTCCACCAGTTCGTCACCGGTACACTGGTACTCCCGACTTAGCCGCCGGATCTCCAGCATACGCTTCTGCACCATCGCATACCGCTGGGGGTCTAAGTCCATGCCGTCCCGTAGACTGCGGCACTCCGAAGCAATGTCTGCCAGTTCAATGCCTGCCGCCGCCAGCCGTTCTCCCAGCACGGCAAACTCCGCCCGCATGTCGGAAAACGGCGACAGTTCTTCTGCCGCCGCCTCTGTCAGCAGTACTGCGGAACCGTCGGCATCTTCGCCGTCGATTGCCTCCGCTGCCGCCTGCAACGCCGCGGCAATGCTCTCGGCGTGCTGCAGCAGGTTCAGTTCTTCTTCCAGTGCCTCTTCTTCGCCCTGTTCCAGTCCCAGTTCGTCCACTTCTGCCACCAGTGCTTTCAGCTGCTGCCGGCGGTGTGCCTTGTCCTGTTCCTGTTTTGCCAGATGATTCAGCCGCTTCGCCGTCTGCTGTAACTGCCGGAATGTGTCCTGATACTGGTGCAGCAATGTGTCATCTCCGCCGAAAGCGTCCAGAATCTGCAAGTGGCACTCCGGTGCCAGCAGCACCTGATTGTCGTGCTGCCCGTGAATGTTGATGAGAGCGTCCCCGATCTCCCGCAGCACCGAAACTGTTGTGGTATGTCCGTTCACCCGTGCTGCACTGCCGCCGTCTGCGGCGATCTCTCTGGTGAGCAGCAATTCATCGTCGGTGTGGGAAATGGAAAGTGCGTCCAGTCTGGCACAGACCAGCGGATCCAGATGCGTGAAAAGTGCCGTCACCACTGCCTTTTTGCAGCCTGTCCGCACAATGTCCCGCGTGACACGCTGTCCCAGAACCGCATGGATCCCGTGCAGCAGAATCGATTTTCCGGCACCGGTTTCACCGGTAAACACATTCAGATGCGGTGAAAAGGGAATCCGTGCATGGGCGATCACCGCCAGATTCTCGATCTCCAGTTCAGCTAGCATTAAAACCCTCCTGTTTCCATCAGCTTTGCGAAGCTGCCGGCAAATTCTTTTGCCTGTATTTCTGTCCGCAGCAATACAAAAATGGTATCATCTCCGGCAATGGTTCCCACCACATCTTCCCGATGCATGGCATCTAACGCCGCCGCCACTGCCTGTGCCGTGCCGGTACGGCAGTGGATCACTGCCACATTTCCGGCAAAGTCGGTACGCAGGGCAGCGTTCTGCAAAATGCCGCCGTTGACTTCCTGCCGCACCGGTGCCGTATAGCATGCCCTGCCGCTGCCACGCCGTTCCTTGGTCAGCTTCAGTTCCCGAATATCTCTGGAAAGCGTTGCCTGCGTCACCGCAAACCCGTGTTCCTCCATGCGTTCCCGCAGCACTTCCTGCGTGGGAATCTCCTCTGCTGCAATGAGCGAAAGAATGGTATCCTGCCGCTTTTTCTTCATGTGTTCCTCACGTCCTTCCCGCTTTCAAAGACTGCATCAGCTTCCGGCTCAGCGAATCAAAAAAGGTATTGCCGCTAAGGTCCAGAATTTCCAGCGTCTGGTCAGAACCGGAAATTTCCATGACTCGTCCCTCCGGAAACGGCTCCGGTTTTTCGCCGTCTGCACAGAAATAGGCATCATATTCCTCCCGCACCCGCAGGCTCACCTGCAAATCGTTGTGGGGAGAAAACAGGATCGGTCTGGCAGAAAGCGAATGGGGACAGATCAGGTTCATCTCAATGCAGGAAAATTCCGGTTCGATAATGGGACCTCCGGCGGAGAGGGCGTAGGCAGTCGAACCGGTAGGCGTGCTGAAGATCACGCCGTCTGCCCGATATTCGCCCAACACCACGTTGTTGCGGGAAACGGTAAACTCAATGACACGGGAAAAGTTGCGGGAGATCACGATGTCATTCAACGCCGTCAGTTCCCGCAGGCAGGTGCCGGTCTTGTCCAGCACCTTGCCATGCAGCAGCATGCGTTTGGAAACCCGATAGTCCCCCGTTTGCAGCCGTGCAATTTCACCGATCTGATCCGGCTCCATAGATGCCAGAAAGCCCAGCCGTCCGGTGTTGATGCCCAGAAGCTTTGCCTTTGTGCCCACCACGTGACGGGCACAGTGCAGAATGGTACCGTCCCCGCCGATCGCCACTGCCACGTCTGCGTCCTGCACTGCTTCCAGAAACGGAGCGTAACAGATAAAGGACATATCCCCCAGCAGTCCCAGACAGCGGGGATCTGCCCAGACTTCCATGCCGTTCCGGTACAGTGCCAGACAGACCTTTCGGGCAACTTCCGGTGCGTTGCCTTTTTGCAGATGATGAAATAACACGACTTTCATTTCGTCTTCTCCTTTTTTGCCTGTGCGAATGCCTGCTGTACCACTGCGGCAATTTCCGGCAGATACGCCGCTTCGCCGCCTTTTTGTACAACGGCGAGATACTCAATATTGCCGGAGCCGCCCTGAATGGGCGAAGGGCACAGCAGCTGTACAGTCAGCCCCTGTGCGGAAAACAGCTGCAAGATGTTGTTCAGCACCTGCATGTGCACGCGGGAGGACTGCACCAGTCCGTTTTTCCCGATGTTTTCCCGTCCCGCTTCAAACTGGGGCTTGATGAGCACCACGCCCTGTGCCCCTGTCCGCAGCAGCGGCAGCACGTAGGGCAGTACATGGTGCAGCGAGATGAAAGACACGTCCGCCGAGAAGAAATCCGCCGGCTGTTCCAGCTGTTCCGGTGCAATGCTGCGAACGTCTGTTCCCTCCCAATTTATCACGCGGGGATCCTCCCGTAGGGACTGCACCAGCTGTCCGTGTCCCACGTCAATGGCGTACACCTTTGCAGCTCCGTGCTGGAGCATGCAGTCGGTAAAACCGCCGGTAGATGCTCCGATGTCCAGACAGACCATTCCCTCCAGAGAGAGCCGCATCTGCTGTACCGCATGTTCCAGTTTCAGACCGCCCCGTCCCACAAAGGGGATGTCACTGCCCTCCATGGCGATCCGGTCGGTTTCCGAAACGGCAAACGCCGGCTTGGTACAGACCTTGCCGTTCACAGAGATCTGCCCGTTCTGAATCAGCGTTTTGGCACGCTGGCGGCTGGGCACCATACCCTGCTGTACCATTACCGCATCAAGCCTTGCCATGTTTTGCCTCCTGCTGCATATCCTGATAAATGGCATGCTCCGACAGCCCCATAGTTTCCATTTGAGAATCCGTAGAAGCCTGCGGCAGATATGCCTTGGGTGCTACCCGCCGGTAAGTGCCGCGGAAGCCGCGTTCCAGCAGCAGATCTCCCAGCAGCTGGGAAATTCCGCCGTAATAGTATGCCTCCTCCAGAAATACCACATGGGCATAGGACATGGCAATTTCCACCACGCCCTCTGCCAGCGGGAAAATGCGTGTCAGCTTCAGCAGGTCACAGAACACGCCTTCCTCCGCCATGCGGCGGCTGGCACGGTACAGGTGATCGTACACCCTGCCGTAGGAAATATACAGGGTATCTGTTTTTCTGCCGGAAACGTGGGTGTATTCGGTATTCAGGGCAGTCTTGTCAAAGGAAACCTTTTCGCTGCCTCTGGGATACCGGATACATGCCAGCCCCTTATCCCGATAGAGTGCCCGCCGCAGACAGAGCCGCATCTCCTCGTAGCATGCCGGTGCATAAATTACCGTATTGGGCACCGTGCAGAGGAACGACACATCGTACAGTCCGTGGTGGGTTTCGCCGTCCTCGCCGACAACGCCGGCACGGTCGATCCCCAGCACCACATGCATGCCGCCAATGGCAACATCGTGCATCAGCTGGTCATAGGCTCTCTGCAAAAAGGAAGAATACACCGCAAATACCGGCAGTTCTCCCATAGAAGCCAGTGCCGCGGAAAACGTCACGGCGTGCTGTTCGGCAATGCCCACATCATAGTACCGGTTCGGGAACTCCCGTGCAAAATGGTGCAGTCCTGTGCCCCCGCCCATTGCTGCCGTTACGGCACAAATGCGGGGGTCGTGTTTCGCCAGCTGCACCAGTTCTTTGCCAAACATCTCCGAATAGGAATCCGCAGCGGAAACCTCCGGATTGCCGGTTTCAATGTCAAACTTGGAGATTCCGTGATACTCCGATGGCTTTGCCTCTGCCGGTGCGTAGCCCTTGCCCTTGACGGTATGTACATGAATAAACACCGGACGGTGATATTCCTTTGCCGCCAGCAGCACTTCTTCCAGTTCCACCAGATTGTGGCCGTCCACCGGTCCCAGATAGACGAAGCCGAAATCCTCGAAGATCGTTGCCGACTGCAACAATACGTCCCGTACAACGCTCTTGGAATTCTTGATGACTTTCGCCACAGACGGACCGATCACCGCGGTGCGGTTCAGGCGGCGTTCCACCGCCTTTTTGGTGCGGACGTATCCTTCACTGCTCCGCATGGAGGACAGGTAGCGTGCCAGTGCCCCCACGTTTTTGGAAATGGACATCTCATTGTCATTGAGGATCACAATGAGATTATTCCTCGATTTTCCGGCATTGTTCAATCCTTCATAGGACAGCCCGCCGGTCATGGCTCCGTCCCCTACAACGGCAACGGCAAAATGCTCCTTGTCCCCGTGCAGCCGCATGCCCTCTGCAATGCCGCATGCCACGGAGATCGCAGTGCTGCTGTGCCCGCTGATGAAGCTGTCGTGTTCTGATTCGTTTGGCTTCGGGAAACCGGAGATGCCGTTTTCCTGCCGCAGGGTCGAAAATCGTTCCAGCCGTCCGGTCAAAATTTTATGGGTATAGCACTGATGCCCCACGTCCCAGACGAATTTATCTTCCGGCGAATCAAACACACGGTGCATCGCCACCGTCAGTTCCACCGACCCCAGATTGGAAGCGAGATGCCCGCCGGTTTTGGAAACAGTTTCTATGAGAAGACTTCGAATCTCCGCACAGAGTGCGGTACACTGTTCCGGCGAAAGTGCCTTCAGATCGTCCGGCGAGTGCAGACGCTCCAACAGGTGCTCCTCTGTTTCCGAAATTTTCATATATTCCATGGTTTTGTTTTCTGCGGCTCCTTTGCCGGCGGCACATTCCGCGGCAGTTCCGCAGGATTCACTCCTTCGATTATTTTTCACGGCACAGCAGTTCCCGTGTCAGATCCAGCAGGAATTCATGCTGCGGGAACTGGGACAGGATCTGTTCTGCCTCTGCCGTCAGTGCTGCTGCACGCGTCTTGGCAACTTCCAGCCCCAGCAGGGTGACAAACGTGGTCTTGCCCTCTGCGGCATCGCTGCCCACCGGCTTGCCCAGCACTTCGGAGGTACTGGTCACGTCCAGAATATCGTCCACGATCTGGAATGCCAGCCCCAGCTTTGCCCCATACTGATCTGCCAGTGCGACCTGTTCTTTCGGAGCAAATCCCGCTGCACAGCCCAGCCGGCATGCTCCGCGAATCAGGGCACCGGTCTTGGCGGCACACATGGCTTCCTGTTCTTCCAGTGTGACATCGCTGCGTTTCTCGTTTGCCATATCCATGATCTGACCGCCGACCATACCGGCTGCACCGGTTGCCGAAGTGAGGATTTGCAGCAGTTCCACTTTCATTTCCGGTTCCAGTATCGGATCACGCAGAATTACGGCAAATGCTTCTGTCAGCAGGGCATCGCCTGCCTGCAACGCCACAGCATGTCCGAATGCCTTATGACAGGACGGCTTGCCGCGGCGGTAATCGTCGTTGTCCATTTCCGGCAAGTCATCATGGATCAGGGAAAAGGTGTGCACCATTTCAATGGCACACGCCGCCGCCATTGCCTGCTCCTCCGAGCCGCCAAAAATCCGGCAGAATTCCAGCACCAGCACCGGACGGATCCGCTTGCCGCCAGCTTCCAGAGAATACCGCATGGCTTCCACCACCTGTGCCTGCCTTCGGGTTTCCGGTGTCACCTGCACATATTCCAACAGTTTTGCATCTACCTTTGCCGCCAGTTCTTCCAGATACGCCTTATGCTTCGCTTCCATCATGAACCTCCTGTTCCTGTGCCGGCACCGTCTGTTTGGAAATTTGCAGCTTTGCTGTCTGCAATTCTTCCTGACAGGATACCGCCAGTTCCATGCCCTTGTGATACAGCTGCACCGCTTCTTCCAGCGGCAGGTTGCCCTGTTCCAGCTTCTGTGTCAGTTCCCGCAATTCCTTCATGTGTGTTTCAAATGCCATACATCTGCTCTCCTTCCCCAAAAACACGTAGTGTTATCTTATCTTTCTGTTATTGTACCTTTGCCGTGATCTCACCCTCTGCCAGCTGCACCCGCAGCACATCGCCGGACTGCACCTGTGCGGCACTGCGTACCAGTTCTTCGCCGTGGTACGCCAGTGCATAGCCACGCCCCAGAATCTTCATGGGGCTGAGCACGTCCAGACGGTTGGTCTGCTGCACCAGCTGTTCCTGACATTGCTGCCAGATCTGCCGGATACCCGCTTCCAACCGCTTCTGCAAATGGCAGAGCTCCTGCTGTGCCAGTTCCTGCCGGTGTGCCGGTGACTGTAATTTCAGCCGGTCTTGCAGCCGTTCCAGTTCCTGTGCTTTCTGCCGGAACTGCTGCTGCATGGCGTTTTCCAGCCGGCGGGAGCAGTCCTGTACCTGCTGCAGCATCTGCCGCACATCAGGGACTGCCAGTTCTGCCGCTGCCGACGGAGTCGGTGCCCGCAGGTCTGCCGCCGCATCTGCCAGTGTCCAGTCGGTTTCATGCCCCACGGCAGAAACCACCGGCACGGTACAGTTATAAATCGCCATGACCACCTGCTCCGTATTGAACGCCTCCAGCGTTTCCGAAGCACCACCGCCCCGTCCGACGATGAGGACATCGCAGCTGTCCCGTTCCGCCGCCGCAATGGCACGGCAGACAGAAGCTGCCGCCGCATCACCCTGCACCTGTGCCGGATAGACCAGCAGGTGTCCGATCGGATACCGCCTGCCGATAACGTTTTTCACGTCCTGTAGGGCGGCTCCGGTATCGGAGGTAATGACACCGATTTTTTGGGGCATTGCCGGCAGCGGTCGCTTTGATGCCGCATCGAACACGCCCATTGCCGTCAGCTTTTTCTTGAGTTGTTCCAGTGCCAGAGCCTTTCCGCCGGTGCCGTCCGGCTGGAGATCTGTCACATAGATCTGAAAGGCACCGTCCCGTTCATAGAGGGCAGCGGAGGCGGCGGCAATGACGTTCATGCCTTCCTGCGGCAGAAATTTCAGCCGCTGGGCATGGCTCCGGAACATCACTGCCTTAACGCAGCTTTCCGCGTCACGCAGCGTGAAATACAGGTGTCCGGAACGATAGTGATTGGTGAAATTGGTGATCTCTCCCCGCACCAGAACGCTTTGCAGGGCACGGTCCTCTTTCAGCTTGAACCCCACATAGCGGTTCAGCTGGGTCACGCTTAAAATTGCCACAGTTTTCCTCCTTGCTTCCGCCATGCACCATAGACTGCCACACCTGCGGCATTGTCACAGGCGAACTCCGGTGCAGCAAACCAGCATTCCGCATTCGCCGCCAGCAGCGGACGAATCAGCTGGTTCGACATCACGCCGCCGGCATAGAGCACCGGCAGCTTGCCGTGCCGTTCCTGTGCCGCCTTTGTCATAGCGATCACAGTTTCCGCCACAGTCATCAGACAGAAACGGGCAATATCTGCCGGCGGTTCACCCTGCTCCAGCTTTTTCCGGCACTGGTTTTCCAGTCCGGACAGGCAGCAGTCTACGCCCCGTATCACCGGTTTGATTCGGAACGGTTTCCGGCTTTGCCGGGCAAGCTGTTCCAGTGCCTTGCCGCAGGGAAACTGCAATCCCAGCATCAGCCCCACCCGATCGATCGCCTGTCCGGCTTTCAGATCCAGAGAGGTACCGCAGGGGGTGATCTTCAAGGCAGCCTGTTCGTCCGGTTCGCAGTACAGGGAATCTGTCGTGCCGCCGCTGACATGGAACGCCAGAAACGGTTTTTCACAGGCTCCCAGCCTGCCGGCAGAATACAGTGCCGCCAGCACATGCCCCACCTGATGTGAGGTTTCATACAGGGGTACGCCGGTAACTGCGGCAACGGCACGGGCTGTGCCTACGCCGGTGAGAAAACAGGGCATATAAGAGCCGTCCACATTGCGGGGACGGGTGGAAACGCTGACACCGCAGACCGGATTTTCCGCCAGAAACGGACGGAGCCGTTCCAGCAGTTCCGGCAGCTGGCGGGTGTGATGAAATACCGCATCACTCTGCCGCAGTCCGGCTTCTCCGGCTTTCACCGGCAGCAGCTGTTTTTCCTGATGTACCTCGCCGGTTTCCAAGTCCAGCAGTGCCGCGGACGTGGTATAGTTGCTGGTATCAATCCCCAGAATTTGTGCCATCGGCAGTTTCCTCCTTTACCGCCGGCTTCGAACGGGCATAGGCACCCAGTACGCCGTTGATAAAGGCGGTATCTTCTGCATAGGCATACGCCTGCGACAGGTGCACGGCTTCGCTGATGACTACGTTCACCGGTGTCTGGGGGAGATTTTTCAGTTCGTACAGTGCCAGCCGCAGAATCGAACGGTTCACCGCCGGCACACGGTTCAGGCTCCGCTGTTTGCTGTATTCGGAAATGATGTTGTCCAGTTCCTCTGTCTGGGACATCACGCCGGAAACGTACTGCTTCACCTTTTCCGGAACCGGCAGTTCCAGCATTTCCTCTGTGGAAGCGTACAGATCCTCAATGGTGGTCAGTTCCTCGGCTCTTACCATTGCCTCGTACAGCAGCAAAAATGCGTATTCTCTGGTTTCGTGTTTTGTCATAACTACCTCCATATTCATATTCTGACATTTTCTGAAATTCTTGTCCGCCTGCAACGCTTTCTGCACTTTTGCAAAAAAGAAAGCTGCTGTAGACATTTTACAGCAGCTTTCCCCATGTATTGCTTTTGTTTCCTTTGGTATCTCTATAGAATTCCATAGAATCGAAAGAAACCGCATTTGGTATGCTGCCCGTTCCATGCCAGTCCGAACAAGTTCTTTCTTCTATTATACCAAAAAACAACGCCAGATACAACTATTTTACCTCAAAAATTCGAATATTTTCTGCCGGAACCGAAACTTCGCCCAAAATCACGTCTTTGATTGCTGCCGCCTGAGCTGCGTCCAGCCCCTCGGTCTGGACAACGACCTTGGCACTGTCCCCGTCCAGATAGACGATACAGTTGGAATAACCCTGTGCCTGAATCAGGGATTCGATCGTGCTTTCGCTTTCGATCAGCTTCGAAGTTTCCACAGCGGCAATGGCATCGGTCACCAGTTCGTCCTCTGTCCGATCTCCTGCCCCCAGCATGGACTGCAACGCCGCCACGCTTTCGTCACGGCTGGAAGTCCGTTCCAGTCTTGCCTGTGCAAAATAATTCTCCGCACTGCCGGCGGCGGCGTAGTCGGCTTCGACCTCTGCGGCAGTTTCTTCAGCAGGGGCTTCCCCGTTGGTGGAATATGCCCCGTCTGCTGCGGATTCCTCTGTCGGTGTGCTGTCCTCTGCCGCCGGTTCGCTCTGTTCCGCTTCGGCGTTGACAAAGGCGGTGTCCCCGTAGGTCACGCTGTCCTTGGACTGCACCTGTGCCGTTTCCAGCTTGCCGTCGGACATGGCGTAGTTGACATAGACCGCAATGGCAAGCATCAGGGTCAGGCACGAGAGAATGATCTGTTTTTTTCCGATGATGAGAGATGGCTTTTTCATAATGTATTCCTTTCTGGTTTTGAGCGTGTTGCTTTGCGGAAACGCTACGGGAAACGCTGAATAAAGCTTGTGCGTAAGATGCGTAGTCAGATTTTTTGGCAGATTGTCAGAAATTCCGCAGGCAGACTGCCGTTATTATGGCAAGGGATTTCTGGGCAATATGACGGGAAAATCTGTACGCAGATTGCGTGCAAAGCCGTCAGGCGGGCTTTATGCAGTGTTTCCTATGCCGCCGGAACCACACAGATGCGGCTGGCGGCGAGATGCAGCACTGCCTGCACTGCCTTTGTCACACGCTCCTGTACCACTGCACTGGACGCTCCGCTGCACACCACGATCACGCCGCTGATCTCCGGTGCAACTACCTGCTGCACCAGAGGCTGCTGGCTGCCGCTGTCGGAAACGATCACGCATTTCTTCTGGATCTTGGTGCGGGATTCTCCCTGCTCCTGTTCCTGATCCTGTGCGTAGATCGTTTCGGAGGTGCCGTCTGCGGTGAGCATGACCTGACAGGTGCCCACCCCTTCGACCTGCTCCAGAATCGACACCAGCTGTTGTTCGGTCTGCCGGCAGTACTGCTCCATGGAGAGGTCGGAAGCGGTGGTTTCTGTCCGGCTGGTTTCCGTCCTGGAGGACGGTTTCGCTTTGTCCGGCAGGAATCCGGACAGCAGGATCAGCACCAGTCCTGCAATGCCCAGAAAGACCACCAGCCGGACACCGTTTTCCCCTTTCAGTTTCTGCCGCAGGAATTCAAGAAGCTGTTTCCACATGTATCTTCACCTCTTTTCCCAGACAGTCTGTCAGCAGCGGTTCTGCGGCAGCAGGATCCGTGCAGTACACTGTGACTTGTTCTATCTCTATGCAGTTGTCCCCGGAGATATACATCTCCGCTTCTGCCTGTGCATCGGCAATGCCGTGCTGCCGCAGCATTGCCTCCAGCGATTCTTCCAGATTCGCCGCCGCCTGTTTTTGGGTTGCCTGTGCGGCGGCGGCTTCCAGTTCCACCGCGGCGGTTTCTGTGTCCGGTTCCCAGTCCGGCTGAAAGGCTGCTGTCCCTTGGCTCAACGGCGTTAAAATTCCCAGCACAAACACTGCCGACAGCAGCAGCCGCAGCTGCCGGTCAAATCGGGCATTGGGTTTCAGGGCATCTAACACGCCGCTAAGAATGCTGATGACGCAGGTCACCAGCACCACTGCACGCATGGCTTCCATGGCTTATACCGCCCCCTTTCCAATGGTCATGGCAATGGCAGTGGAAACCACGAACATCACGCCAAAACAGACCAGCAGGGCAAAGGCGATCGCCAGAGCCTGCTGGGTGCCGCGGAGCAGCCGGAGCAGGCTCCTGGTGCCGAACAGTTCTGCGGCAGCGGCTCCGATCGCCACCACGCCCCGATACAACAGCAGCTGCACCAGCGGCGGCAGAAACAGCACGCACAGGGAAACCATTCCCACTACGCCGGTGGTACTCCGCAGCATTTGCAGGCTGCTCCGCACGGTGGTATAGGCATCAGAAACAGCACTGCCCACCACCGGCACAAAATTGGCAATGACATACTTGGTGGTTTTGGATGCCGCGGTGTCTACACTGCTCCCCAGCCAGTTCTGCATGGAGAGCACCCCCAGAAATACGGTCATCAGCAGTCCCAGAATCCACGTGGTGCACTTGCGGGAGAGCCGCAGCAAACCGCCTACCGACACCGACGGGCTGACGGCATCGACAATGGCAAGGGAAAATCCCATGGTGCACAGCGGCAGCAGCACACGGGTAATCAGCTGCATCACGCTGTCCGCCAGCAGAACCACGGCAGTCTGGTATGCCACGGCTCCGCTAAGCGTGCCGCTTGCCGCGAGAATTCCGGCAAACACCGGCACAAACAGCATCATGAATTCCGCCCCTTGGGTGAGAGCACTTTCCACAGCGGCAAAGCTGCGGCACAGCGGCTCGGTCAGTACGCCTACCGCCGCCAATGCACAGACAAACTCATAGACCTGTCCGGTGCCGCGGTGCCTGGCGTTGTCCTGTACGCTCTGCAATAACGCCGCAAATAAAATTACTGTCAGCAGCCCTCCCAGCATGGCAAACGGACGGCTGATACGTCCCGACAGATATGCGGAAAACACCTGCCAGATGCGGGAGAGGGTAAAGGATTCTCCTGCCCCGCCAACATCGGTAAAGGACAGCCCCAGCTGTTCCAGCACCGACTGTATGTCCCAGTCCAGCTGCTCCGTGAGTTCCGCAGAGCCGCTTTCCTCTGCCAGTGTTTCCGCAGGAGATTCCGCCGCCAGAACCGGACAGGAGCACCAAAGGCTGCACCCCAGCACCAGCAGCGGCAAGAGGACTTTCCACAATTTCATGACAACACCTCCGTCACAGTCCGCAGCAGCGTTTCCAGCAGAGGCAGGGACAGCAGCACCAGCGACAGCCTGCCCCAGAGTTCCACCGTCTTTGCCAGTGCCGACTCGCCGCAGTCCTGACACAGGTCGCCGGCGATACCGGTAATATAGCAAATGCCCAGTGCTTTCCACAGGATTTCCAGATATGCCGCCGGCAGACTGGTTTTTGCAAAGAGTTCCTGCATCTGGCTGACGATAGGCGTGAGGTACGCCGCCGCTGCAATGCCCACTGCCGCACAGGCTCCAAGGACACAAAACAGGGCGTGTTCCCGACAGTACTGTTTCAACAATGTGGAAAAGATCGCCGCCGTGATGCAGACTGCCGCCGCAGTTACGGTTTCATCGATCATAGCCCGAACACCGACTTCACCCGTTCGAACAAGGTGCCGATCTGGTCTACCAGCAGCATCAGCACCACCACCAATCCGGCAAGTGTTGTCATCATCGCCTGTTCCTCCCGTTCCGCCCGTTTCAGCACCAGATTCAGCACTGCCACAATAATGCCTGTACCGGCAATTTTAAAAATGAGATCGATCTCCATTGCCACATTCCCTTTCAACAAAGCAGTATCGCCGCCAGCAGTCCTCCCAGCAGCCCCAGACTGCAATACAGCCGCTGCCGCTGCACACATTTTTCTCCGGCTTCCGCCGCATAGGGCTCCAGCTGCATGCGATACTGTGCCAGCGTTGCCGCCTGTCCGTCCAAGTCGCTGGCTCCCAGTTCTTCCCCCAGCGGTAGCAGCAGTTTCTTTGCCGGTTCCGGCACTGCCTTGTCCTGCCGGATCCCTGCCGCCCACGCCTCCGCCAGCGGCAGCCCCTGTTCCATGCCGGAAAGCACTGTCACCGGAAACTGAAACGCTGCATAAGCGGTTTCCCGACAAAGCTGTTCCAGCAGTTCCTGCACCGTCAGACTGCGGAACGCGATCTGCACCGCGATTTCCCGCAGCATCTGACAGAGCCGTTCCAGATTGGTGCGTTCCTGCCGCAGCCGCATGGCATACAGGAATCCGATACCGCCGCCGCTGCAAACTACCAGCAGCAGTCCCAGCCACTTCATCATGCTGTCACCTGCCGCAGCGTCCGGACAACGCCCTGTTCCTGCACGGACAGAATCGCCGCATAGCGGAACACGCCCTGTTCCAGCAGCTGCCGCAGCACCGGACGGCGTTCCAAGTCCTCCCATGATGTCCCGTGGGCAGAGGCGATCACCGGCACGCCGCACCCATGTATCCCCAGAATGGCTTGTGCATCTGCCTCTGTGCCGATCTCGTCACAGACCAGCACCTCCGGTGTCATCACCCGCAGTGCCGTCAGAAGTCCCTCTGCACGGGGAAAACCGTCCAGCACATCGGTGTGCAGTCCCACATCATACTGGGGCACACCGTGGTGTACAGCGGCAATTTCGCTGCGTTCGTCCACCAGTGTCAGCCGGTGAGAAGCCCCCAGAAGTCGGCACAGATCCCGCAGCATGGTGGTCTTTCCGGAGCCGACTGCCCCGACCAGCAGCAGGCTGGCAGGCTGCCTGGCACAAGTCCGGCGGTACAGCGATTCGGCACAGCCGGTCACGGCGTGGGAAACGCGGAAATTCAGTCCGCTGATATGCCGCATCTGCACCAGTTTGCCTTCCTGATAGACTGCCGAGCCGGCAATGCCCACCCGATTGCCGCCGGCAATGGTGACGAAGCCCTCTGCGATCTCCTTTGCATAGCGGTAGACGGAGTATTCACACACCGCCTGAAACACCTGTTCCACGGCTTTCTGGGAGAGGACACTCTCCGGCTGCAATAGCTGTTCCCTGCCGTGAATCTGTATGCAGACGGGGCGTTCTGCCCGCAGCCGAATCTCCTGTACCTGTGCCAGTTCTGCCGCCGAAAGCTGCTGTATCCGGCTGCGGATCTGCGGCGGCAGACAGTGCAGCACAGCCTGTATTCCATTCTGTTCCATACGTCCTCCTGTCGGTCATGGGCTGTCCCTGTGTTTGTCCCATTCTATGCACGGCATCGGACGAGTATGCAAAAAACCTCCGTGCACCAATTCAGGTACACGGAGGTCATAAAATTATTCAAGCTTCCGGCTGTGTTTCGGGAAGTTTGCTGGGGGAAAACTTTCTGAGGAAAGTTTTTCCCCAGACCCCTTTTCAAAGACTTTTATTCCAT
>NZ_KI260469.1:23859-30502 GCF_000468015.1 Ruminococcus callidus ATCC 27760
GGAGAACCCTTTTTCAAAAGGGTTTCCCTCAACAGGCTGTCCCAATACTGTTACAGCTTCCACTTTTTGTGTTGCTCTGCCAGTGTACTGGCAGTGGTTTCGGTGTGATCGTAGTCGATTTCGAAATAGTCCAGCACAGCTTTCATGTCGTCCTGCATAGACAGGAACACATCCAGCAAACGGTTGGGCTTGCCCTGTGTCTGCCATTCTTTCAGACCGGCATAATAGAACATCTTGCTTTCGCTGTTGATATAGAACGGCACAATGTCGTTTTCCAGACACATTTTCAGCAGCAGAAGTCTGCCGACTCTGCCGTTACCGTCATAAAATGGGTGTATCTTTTCGAACGCCATATGAAACCACGCAATCTCATAGAAGTCCGGCTGCTGTAAATTCTGATAAGTTTGCAGCAGCTGTGCCATTTGTGCGGATACCTCACCGGGCTTTGCCGTTTCGATGCCGCCCACCACATTGGCGTATTTCTTATAATCACCGATCACGACTTCCGGATTCTGTTGTGTCATCAGTCCGGCTTTCAGAATGCGGTGCATCTGCTTCACGTATTCCTCCGACAGCGGTTCGGAAATGGTGTCCAGCACCCAGTCCAGACACCTGAAATGATTCGCCGTTTCAAAAACATCGTTGACGAACACAGCACCGTCCACGCTTTGGGTTTCGAAAATATAACAGGTCTGTTCATGAGTCAGCCTGCTGCCCTCTATATGATTGGAATTATAGGCAAAATCCACCTGCATTTTATGATAGATCCCACCGTGGATTCGATGATTCTTCTCGAAAAGAAGCGTTTCTTTTAGTTCTCGTTTTTCGCTCATTCGTTCCTCCTGCCAAATCAGATTTTATGGCGATGTCTGGGAAAGCTTGTTGAGGGAAACCCTTTTGAAAAAGGGTTCTCCCTCAAATTCCCTTCCGAAAACTTCACTTTATTTTTGTAGATAGGGGCTATAGCCCCTATCTACAAAAATGGAATAAAAGTCTTTGAAAAGGGGTCTGGGGGAAAACTTTCCTCAGAAAGTTTTCTCCCAGCAGGTTTTCCCAGACACTGCCACAAATCTGATTTGCCGCATCAGTCTTTCGCATACATCACCAGCAAATCGCCCTTGCCCACAGTCACCTTTGCCGTTTTTGCGAGGATCTCGTTGCTGACACCCAGCGGAAACGCGTTGGAAAATACCCCGTGACACAGCGGGTACGCCACACCCTCCAGCGTGACATCTTCGCACCGTTCCGTCATGGCAAACAGAGAAAAGTACATGCCCTCCCGTCTGGGATACGATGCCGTTCCGCCACGCTGCAGCGTGATCCAATGGGCATGGTCTACCAGTATGCCCTGTGCGTTCCGGTCTGCCAGAAACCGCAGCATCTGAAGATTTGCCACCATGTGATCCAGTCTGCCGCCCAGTGCACCGTAAAAAATCAGACGGCTGCACCCCGCAGACAAGGCATATTTTGCCGCCAGCAAAATATCCGTGTCGTCCTTTTCCGGCGAAAACGCTTCCACATTTTCCCCGGCGGGAACATTGCCCAGCGAATCGAAATCACCCATGATGCGATCGGGAACGATTCCCAGAGCCTGTGCCAGCCGCACGCCGGCATCGGCACAGAGATACAAGTCTGCCTGCGGCACCGGCGGCTGTAACTCCGGCTGTACCGGTGCTCCTGCAAAAATCACTGCCTGCTTCATGATTCCCACGCCTTTCGCTGCTTTGCCGTCTGATACAGAGAAACGTAGGCATCATGACGGCTCTTGGAAATTTTCCCCGCCTGCACAGCTTCTACCACGGCACAGCCCTTTTCACAGACGTGTGCACAGTCGCTGAACCGGCACTGTCCCAGATAGGGCTGGAACTCCGGAAAGCAGTCTGCAATGCGTTCCTTGTCCATTTGCAGATACTGCTCCACCTCAAAGGTGGAAAATCCGGGCGTGTCCGCCAGATAGCCGCCGGCACAGGGATACAGTTGTACCTGTCGGGTGGTGTGCTTGCCGCGTCCCAGCTTCTCGCTGATCTCTCCGGTGGCGATTTGCAGGGACGGGTCAATGGCGTTGAGCAGCGTGGACTTCCCCACGCCGGAATTGCCGGTCATCATGCTGATTTTTCCGGCAAGGAGTTCTGACACGGCGGCGACCGTTTCCGGCTTGTCGTATTCCACCGGATACACCGGAATGCCGGCATCGGTGTACAGCTTTTCCAGCTGTTCTCCGCTGTGCAGGTCCATTTTGGTGAGCACCACTGCCGGCTGAATATCCTGATAAATGGCGACCGTCAGGAACGAATCCAGCAGCAGCAGATTCGGAGCAGGGTGACAGGTAGACACCACAAAGAAGATCTGATCCAGATTGGACACCGGCGGTCTTAAAATGCTGTTTTTCCGCGGCAGGATCTCCTGGATCACGCCGTCCTCGGACAGCTGCACATAGTCCCCCACATAGGGCGTGATGCCGCGTTTTCGAAAGATGCCTCTTGCTTTACAGGTGCAGATACCGGAAAAGGTCTCTACTGTATAGAGACCTCCTACCGATGTGATAATTCTGCCCTGTGCGGTTTCGGGAATGGCAACAGGGAGATTTTTCATCAGATCATTCCACCTCCGATGGTGCACCGTCCGGTGCGGCAGTTTCTACCGGTGCCGCAGTCACTGCCGGAACAGTCTGCACTGCAACTCCGCTGAGAGCACCCTCGATGTTCTCGCTGGACGCAGTGAACTTCTTATTGGCAAAGTCAAACGTGTACGTTCCCAGCACCTCGGTCTTGCCGCTTTGTGCACTGGTGATCGAAACCTTTACCACCTTGCTGCCCTTGCCCTTGACTTTCACGCTGACAGAAGCATTGGTCAGGCTCTCGGCAACGAACTGGCGGGAGGCAATGACACCGTCCTCATCGGTGGTGAAGCTCAAAGTGTACATGCCGCTCATGCTGGAAATCGGCAGGTTCTCCAGACCATAGGTGACTTCACCCTCCGGCTGTTCGCCGTTGCTGACATTCAGCTTAATGGTGGAACCGGAAACCACGACCTTGCCCGGTTCCGGATCCTGCTCGGTGACGATACCCTTTTCTTCCGTAGAGGGCACTTCGGTGATCTCCAGCTTCAGCTTGCGGCTGTCCGCCTCTTTCTGGGCATCTTCCTGTGTCATGCCCACAAACTTCGGCACGTCGGTTTCGTCTACGGCAACACCCTGACTGACGTAGATCACCACGTTGGAGCCAACGGCAACTTCCTCATTCATTGCCGGATCGGTACGAATAACGTGGTCGGCTTCGATGTTCTCCTCGGAGGTGCTCTGGGTTTTCTTCTGCTCCGCAGTCAGTCCCAGTGCCTTGAGGGCATCTTCTGCTTCCTGTGCTGTATAGTTGGTCAGGTCAGGGATCTGTACCTTCTGCACACCCTTGCTGACGGCAACTGCCAGTTCGATCTTGCCGTCCTTGTTCTTCTTGACGAACTGTCCGGCTTCGATGCTCTGCTTATAGATGATGTTTTCCTCATACTTGTCGGTGTAGTCCTGCTCCGCCACTTCAAAATCGATGTTGGGGTAGTTCAGCACTGCATCATCGTAGTTCATGCCGATCACCTTCGGCACTTCATCGGTGGAGCTGTTGGAACCGTTGGTACCCTGTCCCACGATCAGGAAAATCACGATTGCGGCAACGACCAGCACAACAATGGTGACTGCCGTCAGAATCGGAATGACCAGCGACTTGGACTGCTCCGGTTCCGACTCGTTTTCCGGCGGATAGTCCTCGTAGTAATCGCCGCGGCCACCGCCGCCGTTCTGCTCATAAGCCACCCGTTCCCGCTGGGGTACCCGTCTGTTTCCGGTTTCCGGCGGGGTGAAATACTGGGTCGGCTCCGGAGCGTTATAATAGCCGAAAATGATCTGATTGTTCGACTTGAACGCTTCAATGTCCCGAATCATTTCTGCCGCCGTCTGGTACCGCTTGGAAGCGTCTTTCTCCATGGCGTGCATGATGATCTCCTCCAGACCGGAGGGAATATTCGGGTTGATGTCACGGGGACGCACTGCCACATTCTGCATATGCATCACGGCAATGGAAACCGGATTGTCCGTGTCAAAGGGCTTTCTGCCGGTGAGCATCTCGTAGAACATGACACCCACGGAATACAGGTCGCTCTTGGCATCGGTCACGTCACCCCGTGCCTGTTCCGGACTGATATAGTGCACCGTGCCGATCGCCTGATCGGTCGCAGTACGGCTTTCCTCGCGGGCAAACTTGGCAATACCAAAGTCCATGACCTTGATGGTGCCGTCTGTCAGCAACATGATGTTCTGCGGCTTGATGTCACGGTGTACGATACCGCGGTTGTGGGCGTGCTGCAGTGCCCGCAGGATCTGCACGACAAAGTGCACCGCATCTTTCCAGTTGAGCACGTGTTCGCTGTCGATGTAGTCTTTCAGCGTAATGCCGTCAATGTACTCCATGACGATATACTGCATCTTGTCCGAAAAGCCCATATCGTAAATTTTTACAATATTCGGGTGGGACATCATGGCGATTGCCTTGGACTCGTCGCGGAACCGCCGCTGGAATTCTTCACTCTCGGAGTATTCATTTTTGAGAATCTTCACGGCAACAACACGATTATCCAGCACATCTGATGCACGATAAACATTCGCCATGCCGCCTTCGCCGACCAGATCTGTCAGTTCATAGCGACCGTCCAGCCGTGTTCCTATCAGTTTATCCTTATCCATGCTTCTCATTCCTCCGTATTATGTGACACAGTTGCAATGGCAACTGAAATATTATCTCATCCACCCTTTTCCAATGCAGCGTCGATCAGCTTCTGAGCAGTTTCGGTATCGGAAACATCTTCCTGCAAGACCTCCTGTATTTCTGCATCGGAGCAGAATCCGGAAAGACCGTCAGAACAGAGCAGCAGCCGATAGGTCTGCCCCTCCTTCAGATCAATGCGGAAGAAATCCGGACACACTGTCCGTTCTACCCCCACCGCTTTCATCAGCATATGCCGCTTGGGGTGGGTTTCCATTTCTTCTTCTGTGATCTGTCCGGTTTCCATGAGCATATGCACCACAGTGTGGTCAGTGGTCACCTGCTCCATGGTTTCCCTGGTCAGCAGATACGCCCGACTGTCGCCGACGTTCGCCACGGCGATGTATTCCGCTGTCACAAAAGCGGCTACACAGGTCGTCCCCATGCCAAAGTTCTGGTAGTCCATGCGGGCGGTCGTATATACTACGGAATTCGCCGCAGACACGGAGGAAAGCAGAAGCGAACGCACGCTGTATGCGTCCATGTCCTCGGTGTAGCCTTCTTCAAAATGTTCAAAAAAGACGTCTATCGCCATAGAACTTGCCTTGCTGCCGGAGCGTTCGCCGCCCATGCCGTCACAGACGACCAGCAGCAGATTCTCTCCGAACTGCCGCGTTCCCACGCGGTCCTGATTTTCATCTCGAATATAGCCAATATGTGTTTGCGATGCACTCGTCAATTTTTACCACCTCCAAAGAGCGTGTTGCCGGATTCATTTTTCACAGTTTGTGCGGCGGTTTGTTTCTGTTGGTCTGCGTCACGCCGCAGCTGTCCGCATGCCGCCTGTATGTCGCTGCCCAGTGTCCGCCGGATCGTAGCGTTGATGCCCAGTCCGGTCAGTTCTCTCTGGAACCGTTCCACATCTTTCCGGAACGACCGGAATGAACGTTCCCTGATCGGATTCACCGGAATCAGATTCACATGGCACTGCATGCCGCGGAGCCGCCTGGCAAGCTGCAGGGCATCTGCCCTGGTATTATTCACACCGTTGATGACTGCATATTCAATGGTCACCCGTCTGCCGGTGGTGTCGAAGTAGTAGCGGCATGCGTCCAGCAGTTCCTCCACCGGATACCGCCGGTTTATGGGCATGATCTCACTGCGGTGCCGGTTCTCGGGGCTGTGGAGAGATACCGAAAGAGTCACTCCCAGCCGCAGGTCTGCCAGCTGCCGGATCCGCGGCACCAGTCCGCAGGTAGAAAGTGCCACGTGCCGCAGGCTCATCTGCATGCCGTCGGGGTGTGAGAGAATGCGGAAAAACTGCACCACATTTTCAAAGTTGTCCAGCGGCTCGCCGATTCCCATCAGCACAATGCTGTCAATGCGGCAGCCGGCATCCCGCTGGGTTTCGTAAATTTGCAGCAGCAGTTCCGACGGCATCAGATCCCGCACATAGCCGGCAATGGTCGATGCACAGAACTGGCAGCCCATACGGCAGCCCACCTGTGTGGAAATACAAAGGCTTTTTCCGTGGTGATAATCCATGAGAACCGTTTCCACAAAGTTGCCGTCCGGCAGCTCATACAAGTATTTTACCGTATCATCGGTAGAAGATGCAAGCCTTCTTGCAATATTTAGTCTATTTATACAAAATTTTTCGTTCAGCTTCTGCCGGAGTTGGAGAGAAAGTGTAGTCATTTGGTCGAATTCCGTGACCTGCTTCTGGTGAAGCCATGAAAAAAGCTGTTTGGCACGGAATTTCGGTTCCCCCATCTCCGCCAGATGCTGCCCCAGCACTTCCGGTGTCAGGGACAGAATGTCGATTTTTTCCATTGGCTTCCTCCTTTCAGAATGCAGTGATCCTATGGCAATACCGCACAAAGATTGTGCGACAG
>NZ_KI260470.1 GCF_000468015.1 Ruminococcus callidus ATCC 27760
AGTTGCCAGACGCTCTTTGTGCGGTATTGCCTTAAAGGACAGCTCACTGGTGCAGATAGGACTTTACCAGAGCCTGTAACAGTTCGTCCCGATCGATATGACGGATCAGGCTTCTTGCATTGTTGTATGTGGTTATGTAGGTGGGATCCTCGGAGAGAATGTAGCCTACAATCTGATTCACCGGATTATATCCCTTTTTCGTGAGTGCATCATATACAAGCATCAGCGTTTTCTTCATTTCGATCTCTTTTTCGTCATTGACGGAAAACGTCATTGTTTTATCATACATGAAAATTCTACCTCCTTCGGAACTTGGATACTCTTTTATTATACCCGAATTTTCGTAAATGTACAAGGGATTCCCACTTTTTTTGCCGTTTTGCATTTGAATGCACCTTGTTTTTTGTGCAACATGACGAATCAACAGCCGATTTCCCAAAGGATTCCCTATGTAGCCGGAGGAAAAATCCTCCGGTACGCGTGTTCAGCACTCTGTGCCGCAGCGTTTGACAAAGGAATCACAGTTGGTGCATTCCGGTACAGTGGGGTTGGATTCGTGAGTGCCCACACAGATGCAGTCCAGACCGCAGTAGTTTTCGCTGACCATGTTGTGCTTGCACTGGGTCACGGAACAGTGAATGTTGCTGTTTTTCTTTTTGATCTCCATAATGATCGCTCCAGTTCTGAAAGAAGTTACCGCCGCAGGTTCCGGCGAACGGTACACTTTCAGTATGCCCGAAGCGGGCGGAGTTATGCAGGAAAATTTTGGGCAACACCGCACAAAGCTTGTGCGACAGATGCGTTATCAGATTTTTCGGCAGATTGCGTGCAAAGCCGTC
>NZ_KI260471.1:0-775 GCF_000468015.1 Ruminococcus callidus ATCC 27760
CAGCACATCCACCACTTTTCCGAACAGCCGGAGTGCAGCAAGGAATATATGATTGACCTTGCCAATCCAGTCAATCAAAAGGTCTATGTCATTGACGACATCGACCACTCGACCATGCTCTTAGCAGAAGAATATTAAACCCAAACACAAAGCCCTACCGAAGAAAATCGGTAGGGCTATTTTCATTTTACGGAGGAATTACAAATGAGCGAAGAAGTAAAAACCGAACAGGAAGAAACCTTGTATTGTGAGTGCTGTGGCTGTGTCATTGATGACGATGACTACACGGAATGGAATGGGCAAATTATTTGCTCTGACTGTCTGGAAAACCACACCACCACCTGCGAATGCTGCGGCGAACGCATCTGGGACGAGGATGTCTATGGTGACAACGACATCACTCTGTGCAGCCATTGCTACCATCATAGCTACACCAGATGCAGCTGCTGTGATGCTCTTTTGCACGAGGACGATGCCTATTATCTGGACGGCGAGACATACTGCCGTGACTGCTACGAGGACGAATGTGAAGAAAGCAACCTGATTCACGAATACGGCTACAAGCCAAACCCCATTTTCTACGGTGAGGGCAATCGTTACTTTGGCATTGAACTGGAAATTGACGGAGCAGGAAGAGATGACGACTTTGCGGAAGAACTGCTGGACATTGCAAACGCCCACGCCGACCTGCTTTACATCAAGACAGACGGCTCGCTGGACGATGGCATGGAATTGGTTTCGCACCCCTGCACCATGGACTATCACATCAATGAAT
>NZ_KI260471.1:875-9149 GCF_000468015.1 Ruminococcus callidus ATCC 27760
ACCCCTGCACCATGGACTATCACATCAATGAATTCCCGTGGGAAGACGTTATGCACCGTGCCGTTCGTCAAGGCTACCGCTCACACCAGACAAGCACCTGCGGCTTGCATCTCCATGTGAATCGTAACACCTTTTCGGACAACCAGGAAGAACAGGACGAGGTGATTTCAAGAATCCTGTATTTCGTGGAACATCACTGGAACGAGCTTTTGAAGTTTTCCCGCCGTTCGGAATATGCCATGAACCGTTGGGCAGCAAGATATGGTTACGAGCATACACCGAAGGCAATCATGGACAAGGCAAAAAAGGGGGGAAACGGTCGATATGCAGCTGTGAACCTTTGCAACTACCACACAGTGGAGTTCAGACTTTTCAGAGGCACTTTGAAGTACAACACGTTCATTGCCACCATTCAGCTGGTCAACCGTATCTGTGATGCCGCTAAGTACAACACCGATGACAGCATTTCGAAATTGTCGTGGTCTGACTTTGTGGCTGATGTAACAGAACCAGAATTGATACAGTACTTGAAAGAGCGTCAGTTGTACATCAACGACAGAGTGGAAGAAACGGAGGAATATTGATATGTGTGCATTATTTGGATGGCTGGACTATAAGGGCATTGTGTCGGACAGGCTGTTGAAAAAACTAACACAGGCTCTGGCAAATGCGGCGGAAGAACGAGGAACGGATGCGTCTGGTATTGCCTATGTGAAAAGCGGTAAGGTCACTATCTACAAAAGACCAAAGCCTGCCCACAAGATTCATTTTAATGCACCTAACGGCACAAAAGCGGTTATGGGACATACTCGCATGACCACACAGGGTAACGAGAAGTTCAACTACAACAATCACCCGTTCTATGGTCATGCCGATGTGGACTTTGCTTTTGCCCATAACGGTGTGCTGTACAACGACAAGGAACTCAGAACAGAAAAGCATCTGCCGCAAACGCAGATCGAAACTGACAGTTATGTTGCAGTGCAGTTATTGGAAAAGCAAGGAAAACTAAACTTTGACTCGCTCAAGAGCATGGCGGAATCTGTGCAGGGCAGTTTCTGCTTTACCGCTCTGGACGAAAACAACACGCTCTACATCGTCAAGGGCAGCAATCCCATGTGCCTGCTCCACTTTGCAGAGCTTGGGCTTTACATTTATGCCTCAACGGAAAGCATTCTGAAAAAGGCATTGCAGAAAGCCGGTTTCCACAAGTATCCGTTTGAAGTGTTGAATGTAGAAGAAGGTACGATCTTGAAGATTGACCGCTATGGTTTTCTGACCTGCTCTACCTTTGAGGTACAGGAAAATTTCCGGTTCGGCAAGTGGACTGACTGGTATGACGAGTTGGAGGAGGAGTATTACACCCAGCAGGAAGAATTGCTGTTGGAGATGTGCAATTGCTACGGTGTGACAGAAGAGGATGTTCTCTTGCTGTTGGACTACGGCTACTCTGCCGATGAGATCGAGGAAATGCTGTGTGACAGCAACTTGCTTTTGGAGACGCTTTGTGCAGTTCGGTGCGAAGAGGAGTTCTGCTGCGAATAAACACAAAAAGAAACTGCCTTCCTCTTGGAAAAGTAGTTTCTTTTTTCGATTGCGACAATGTTGACTTGCTTTTTGTTCCACGTTCCAGGTAGTTTGCAAGGTCAACAACATTTTTTGTTCTCGAAGTTTTCGATCGCCTGGAACATGGAACACCACATCCAACTCACACCACAAAATTATTTTTATTTCTCTTTCTATATAGAGAGTCAAATGAAAAAATATTTGCACAAAAATATTTTCGGCGAAATTGCAATGCTTTTTTACAAGAAATAGGCGATACAGATCCACTCTATTGTTTCTGTAAATTCACGCAATTCATTTGATAAATGATTTGGAAGTTTATCTCCAATGTAATCCCACAACAACTCCCGCAATGTAAAAAGTCTTATTTTAGCTTTGCTCAGTTCTTCACAATTTAATCGGTACCTGCATCCCTTTTCTTGTTCACACTCTGATATCTCACACCATATATGGTTCAAGTCTGTCCTCTCTTTACAGGTATTAGCACTATGGTATACGATACTTCTAACCATTCCTTCCTCATAAAATTTTAGATGCATCAAATCAGTCTGATCTGATGTGTGGTAGCAGATCAAACGTCTGATATATTCCTCTTTCCAATCTCTTTTTTTCTCTTTTTTGCTTGCTTTTTCAAAAGTCTGCGCTTTTGTTCTAAACAAGTACTTCAGATTTTCTTCGATATCTTTTAGTGTTCTGGCATTATGAATGGTCCTTATTCCTGTTTCTATGTTGTATAAAACTGTATTCATGCGCTGCATAAGAGATTCATTCTTTTTATCCACATCATTCCGATACAGATTGTATTGAACGTCAGGCCTATAAACCACATGACACAATTCTATACTGGTTTTTTTCTCACATTCTATGATTTTTTTCGCTTCTAAAGGCAAAAACGTTTTAAAAAGTTCCACATTTTCCTGAATCAAGAGGCGTCGATAACGAACATACAGAAATCTGACCCATTTTTTAAAATCGTCTATGTGTATTGAATTATGAAGTTGTGGACATCCAAAAGGCACACAATTTGTTTCCATAAAAAAAGTTAAAACAGAAGAAAATAGATCTTCCAGACACTTCTTTTGACAGGTAACTATACTTTCTTTTCTTTTTAGCTTAATTCTTAGAAAAGAAAAATCGATTCCAGTGAGAGAAAAGAACATTGTAACACATCTGTTTGAAAATGCACTCTCTGAGTCGACGCCTTCACCATTTTTTAGTTTATATGGTTTCCTTTTTTCCGGATACAGATAGTAACGGCATTTGTCCAGATAAAAGTTTTTCGTTTTTTGAGTTAAATGCGGTGCATTCGTGTGATTTTCTATAGCTTTTCGGCTTTTTTTCTTATAATTACGAAATGCCGGGTTATCTTCTAAAAACAGCTCTCCGGTATCTGGATCTGTCTTTCCAACAGTAGTAACAAATTGACTAAAAACATATTCTGATTCTTTTAAGAAAAAATAGAAATTAATTGCGGTTTCAAAATCATTGTCGAACATTTGAGATCCTCTTTTCGAATTCTTAGTATCACTTTATAGAATATCAGTGACAAAATCCATCTTTATTATATCATACTTCCCCATAAAAAGAAAGTATAATTTCATGCCATAACCACAAATCAAAATAAGATTTCTACATGCAAAAAAGTGCTGTTCATCATAATTTTTCTGTATATTTTATTTTTGGAGAAAAACTTTTTTCTAAACTTGTTACGTTGAACAGTAAAAAATCAATTTTTATATATTAGCTCATTGTTAACTTGTTAAAAGTATGGTATAATAAAAGCAGGCAAAAAGCCGTATTCACAACGCCACCACTGGCAAGTGAAAATAATTCTAGGAGGAATGCAAATTGAATGAATTGCAGAACAACAACATCACTATCCTAAAAGGCAAACAGTTGAAAATCTATGAGGCGCAGATATCGGATTATATATGCAGTACGCATCACTTTATGATCTATGAAGGCGATCTTTATGTGCGCAATGGATGCCAGGATGTAAAGGTTGACAAAAACGAATTTTACAACTGGATATATCAACTAGCGGCTCAGGATGGGGTAACATTGACGTTTTCCAACTGCGCTGATGTTATGAAGGAGGTGATGCTTCGAAGTCTAAAATTTAACGGAATCCCAAACGGAGAGGAGTATACTGTTTTCAGAAACTGCTGCGTTTCCAATCTGACTGGTCAAATCGTTAGCCTGCCAGATGATTATTTCTCCACAATTTGCGTAGAGGCAAACTATGTGACAGATCCAGTGTTGAATCACCCAGCTGCAGATCAGTTCCTGTATACCATTAGCGGTGGTGACCCAGTGTTGATTGATCTGCACTGGAAATATTGGGGATACTGTCTCTCTTCAGATGCTCATGCAAAAGCCCTTTTCTTTCTATATGGACCTTCTGGCAACAATGGAAAATCTACAGAGCTGAATCTGCAAAAAAACCTTCTGTCAAAAGGAAGTGTAGACTTTATGCCCATTAGAACGCTCTTATCAGAGTTTGGCAAAGCACGTCTGCGTAATATCAGAATGGAAATCTCAGCAGATGAAGGCGAATTAGACCTGGGCGCAAGAGATATTGGTTATCTGAAAACCTTTTCAGGACATGATGATTTGACAGCAAATGTCAAGTTCAAAGAATTTGTATCCTTTCCCTGTACCAGCAAAATCGTAATTTCCAGCAACAACAATATCGGTATGGCGTATTCCAATATCGATCCGGCTTTTGCAAGAAGAATTGTTACAATTCCTTATCCGGTTTCCATTCTAAAGGAACAGCAAGATCCATATATTCTGGAAAAGCTGCTGGCAGAGAAAGATGCCATCGCTACAGAGGCATTTCGCAGTTATCTGGCACTCAGAGAAAACAACTATAAATTCCCAAACTGTACTGCATATACAATGCAGTCGTCACTGTTTGTACCACTGAACAGCGCCTACAATGCAATCCAAGTTTTCAGCTGTACAAACTGTGACTTTTCCGATCCGGATGCTTTTACAAGTACCTTTGACTTGTATATGGCATTCTGCGCTGTATATGGCAGCGTATTTCAAGATATCACAAGCTTTTCCCAGGAATTTTACCGTGTCAACGTAGAAAAACTGGAAAAGACCAGAAAACGAATTGGCGGACAGAACAACCGTGGTTTTTACGGCGTTAAGCTTCATGCGTAACGCCGCAGCAATAAAGGAGGAAAAATTATGTCTATTATGATTTACCCAGAAAAAATGGACCCGGCAGTTGTCTCTGCTCATGCGGCAGAGATTGCAAATGTGAAGAATCCAATGCTTGCGTCCCTCTGCCTGATAACAGGCTCTACGCTTGGCGGTTCTAAGGAATATCTGACTTCGATCATCAATGCGAAAGATGTGGACAAGCTGGAATACGGTGAATCCTTGTGTGTCTTCTCACCGACTGGCTCAGGCAAGACAAAAGCGATGGAATTGATCATAGCCGCCTTATCCTCGGATTCACATCTCATTGTCCTGGCAAACCGCTGCATATGCAAAACACAGGTGCTCAAGGATTTGATCAAATGCCCGAATATTCCGGGAGCCTTGATCGAAAAAATAAAGGTCAATGATAATGTGGAAGTCATGACATACCAGGAATTTGCAAGAAAAAAGCATAAGTACCAAGGAAAAAAGCTGGTTTTGATCTGTGACGAATGCCACTGTTTTGCGGAAGATGCAACGTTTTCTCTTTATCCACAGCATGTGGTGAATTTTCTCAATGGCAACCTCGACAATACGAAACGAATCTATATTACAGCAACGCCAAGTGATGTTCTTCCTATTCTATGGGACATTGAGAATTTGTCCGATAAGCCTCTCTGTCAGTTTGACCCTGACAATATACAGCATTTTCTACGAGTAACACCAGATGCAGACTGCACCAGAATCAAACATACCTACATCATGCAGTCGGACTGGACTTATCTGAAATTTGCAGTATACTACCCAGCCAAACGTAAGGAATTGGCTGAATACATTCAGAAATTCTGCGCCCAAGGAAAAAAGGCACTGATTTACATCAACGACATGGAAGCTGGCGCAGAGATGCAAGAGCTGCTGGGAGACAGTCAGCGTATCTATTCCAGTGATGACAAGAAGGATGAGATCCAAAAGATTGCTTTGCAGGAAGGTTTCGATGCGAGTGCACTGGTGACAACAAAGGTAGCGGAAAATGGCTGGTCAATTCATGATGACAACCTGTCTCTTATTGTAGCGGAAACTTGTGATATGGTCGAGTTACAACAGATCATAGGCCGTGCAAGAGTTGGCCGCAAAAAGCCACGTGAAATTCAGGTGCTTATCCCGGACTATGACCTTAGTCTTCTGGGAAATATGGAGGGTAAGCTTTATATGCAGCTGTCTGCATTCCAAAAGGCAGCAGATAATCCGGACTTTGCCCTGCAGTATCTGAACCAGCCTAACCCATATGTTTGCTATGATGCGATCTTAAAAAAGCCTCTGGTGAACCGCATTGGTCTTCAGCAGCTGCGAACCCAACTGAATCACATAAGAGCCTTGAAGACAGAAGAGCAAAAAAATTCCCATGCCTTTGTACGCAAGGTATTGGAGACTTACGGAAAGCCAACCGAAGGCATGGAAGAATTATTCCTGGATTACGATATCACAAAGGCTTGTCAGCAGCGCATCGTATCAGCCTGGGGCAAATATAAGTCCAGCAACTGTGATCCGGATGCTTTGAAGGCCCTCAAGGAGGAACTGAAAGCCGCCTGCAATGAAACTGGCGCTTATCCGAAGGAATTGAAATCCAATATCCAGATCGACACTGTGAATGATATCCTCTTATTTGCAGGCATTCATGAAATCGTATCTCCTGAGATCAGACGCTTTGAGATCACAGACAGAAGCTCTTCAGCACTGTCTGCTGATGTGTAAATATCACCCAAAACAAACATATATTATTGCCGTGAGGAGGGACAAACAATGGCTATGAAAACGAAAAAGCGCATTCCGCTCCAGAAGACCATCTGGTGCAAGATTCGCTACTGGCAGCTGCTTCATGATCTGACTGACGATGAACTGGCAATGTATCTGAACTGTTCCACGAGAACGCTCCAGAACTACGATCATGATGCCAAAAACCTTACATTAAAGACAGTGGACACGTTCCTCTGCGTGAACGAGTTGACACTGGAAGAATTAATGACCGCATAACACATAACGCAGACGATACCTTAAATGCGAGGTACCGTCTGCTCTTTTTTTGAAAAGGAGCAATCAGAATGAAAAAGAAGTTCAACATCAAGCAAACAGACAGCGGCAATTTCTATACCTGGGTATCTGAAGGAAGTGGAAAATACCGCAAAAAGAGCAAGATCACAGGCAGTACGCCAAATGAAGTCATTATCAAGGCTACGAAGTGGCTCAAACACATTGACGAAGAAAAGAACACACCATGCACAGTAAAGCAGGCAATGCTGCAATTTATTGACAGCCGAAGCCGTGTGCTTGAACCGACTACGATCTGCAACTACAGAGAACTTGTCCGCAATAAGTTACAGTACATCATGGACATCAATATCGAAGAACTCACGGCAAAGGATATCCAAATCGCAATCAATCTGGATGCACACCGTCTCAGTCATAAATCCATCAAGAATGCTTATGGATTCCTGAAAAGCGTTTTGATTGCAAATGACATTGATATCAAGCTGGGCAGCATCAGATTACCGAAAAAAGAGGTTCGAGAACGTAAGCTTCCGACAGCGCCCGAAATCTACAAGATCGTCAAGGGCACGGACAGTGAATTGCCTGTTCTGCTTGCAATGTGGTTGTCACTGCGCATCGGCGAAGTAGCTGGGCTACAATTCAGAGATGTCGATGCCAAAACAATGCGTCTGTATGTGCGCCGTGAGATCGTAAAAGTTGATTCCGGCTGGGCAGAAGTGAACCACTGCAAAACAGAGAAAAGTGTGCGCTGTGTAAATCTTCCCATACATATCTACAACTTAATTCAGGCAATCCCACACCAAAAAGAGACAGACCACATTATTTCGGTCAAACCCAATACCATCCGAAAGCGATTCAAGCGACTGCTCCGAGACAACGGTATTGAGGATATTCGCTTTCATGATTGCAGACATATCTTTGCAAGTACGGCTGCCATGCTGAATGTACCAGAGAAATATGCCATGGAAATGGGCGGCTGGAGTACACCGGATGTATACAAAAACGTATACCAGGAAACCTTTGACAGCGAGCGCAACAAGGCAGACGGCATCATAGACGATTACTTCAACAAGGTCGTAATCGACAAGAACGATTGAAAAATGACAGAAGCCACAAGAATGCAAGGGGCTTTTCGAAGTCCCTTGTTTTTTTCAGTTGGCACTTTTCGTTGGCACATACCCGAAAAAGTTGGCATTTTTAAGAAAAATCCATCTTCCGCCGGAAATATCAGAGCACAAAAAAACGGCTTAAATGCGTCAAATTTCGCATCTAAGCCGTTTTACATATGGTCGAGGTGACAGGACTCGAACCTGCGGCATCTTGGTCCCAAACCAAGCACTCTACCAAACTGAGCTACACCTCGAAACTGCCGTTATCTGTTTTATCAGATAACGAACAATTTTATTATATCACAGATTCCCGATTTTGTCAAGTCTTTTTTCAACAAGCAACAAAAAAGTCCTCAAAATCGCCTTATGGCAATACCGCACAAAGATTGTGCGACAG
>NZ_KI260472.1:0-6907 GCF_000468015.1 Ruminococcus callidus ATCC 27760
CGTAACACTACCCTTTTTACACTTGAAATTGGGGGGAAGGGTCAGCGGCGACTCGCCGCAATCCCCCGGAGGGGCATACAGGCGGCTGCTGCCGCCGTAACACTACCCTTTTTACTCTTGAAATTGGGGCGTAGGGTCAGCGGCGACTCGCCGCCCGTTAATCATTACTAGCCATGGATCGCATAATAGATCTAACGGATCACCGCGATAAAGCTGTAAGTCCGCGTCCATGCCTGCGGCAATGCTGCCTATGCGGTTCTCCACACCGAGAATCTCCGCCGCACCGGCAGTAATGGCATATAAGGCATCTTCCCGCTGCATGCCGCCCTTGACTGCCAGAGCCGCCGTGGTGGGCAGATACTGAATGGGAATCACAGGGTGGTCGGTGCACAGTGCCAGCTTGACACCCGCTTTCTGCATTATAGACGGACCGGAAATGGTGAGGTGCTGCATCTCCGGCTTGCATCGGTCGCACAGGATCGGACCGGCAATCACCGGAGCATTCTCCTCCGCCAGAATGTCCGCGATCAGGTGTCCCTCCGTGCCGTGAATGATCACATAGTCCAGATTGAACTCCTTGGCAATGCGAATGGCAGTGCAGATGTCGTCTGCCCGGTGGCAGTGGAAGTGTGCTTTCACATCTCGTTCCAGCAGGGGCAGCAGTGCTTCGGATTTGGCATCGTAGTCCGGCATGTGTTCGTCGGGATCGCTCTCCGCAAAGTCCAGTTCCTGCTGATACCGCTGTGCTTTCGCCAGCCCCTCCCGTATCATTGCCGCCGTCGCCATGCGGGTGATCGGCGTTTCGTCCCTGTCGTTGTAGACGCTCTTGGGATTCTCGCCAAGGGCAAATTTCACACCGGTGCCGATCTGCATGCGGTCTGCCATACGTCCTGCTGTTTTCAGGATCGCCATGGTGCCGCCGCAGGCGTTGGCACTGCCGGGAGAAGTCATCACCGTAGTTATGCCGGCTGCACGTGCTTCGGCAAAACAGTGATCCAGCGGGTTTACGCCGTCAATGACACGCAGATGCGGGGTAAAAGGATCGGTGGCTTCGTTGCAGTCGTCCCCCTCGAAAGCAATGCCGTTTTCGATAATGCCGAGGTGGGTGTGTGCATCGATAAAGCCCGGCAGCAGCACCGAACCGCCGGCATCAATATCCTCCGGCGACAGTTCCGCCGGCTTGCCGGACTCCACGGTGGTGATCTTGCCGTTTTCTATGCAGACATAGCCGTTTTCCAGAATGCCGGCATCTGTCATCGTATGTATGGTCGCGTTCCAGATTTTCATGTACGTTCCTCTTTTCGTTTCCGTGGTTTCGGCATGGAAAGACTCACGGAAATCAATTTTCAAAAATATATTGATTTAAATTGTGCCAAATTATAAAATTTGACAAGTGAAGCTCCCCTGAAAGGGGAGCTGGCAGTGCGTAGCACTGACTGAGGGGTTTTAACTTATGCTGAAAACGTCATAAAAAGATTCTACGAAAGAACCTCTCCACCGCCTAACGGCGGTCCCCCTCCCCTTTCAGGGGAGGCTATTATGAAAATTGATTTCCATTGGAAAGACTGTAGCTTTCTTCCAGCAGCCAGAACAGTTCCGGTTCCGGCATTGTGCCGTCCAGCAGGACAGTGACCCAGTGTGTCTTATTCATGTGGTACGCGGGGAAGATTCCCGCCTTTTGCAGCAGCGAACCGGTTTCCAGCGGACTGCACTTCACATTGAGAATATGCACCGTTCTGCCAGACGGCAGTCCCAGCTTCTCCGCGGGAATATTCGTCAGCAGCCCGTACCATTTGTCGTTTTCTCTGTGCCGCAGAACTGCCGCGTCCGGTGTGCTTTTCCACAGGTATTCCGGCGTGGTGCCGAAATTTTCCGCGGCATAGCGGAGAATGCTTTCCCGTTGATTTGTCATATTGCCGTTACTCCAGTGATACAATGGTCACGCCGTCTTCGCCCTCGCCAAACGTGCCAAGACGGAAATTCTTGACGTATTTCAGCTGTTTCAGCCGCTGGTGAATGGCTTTTCGCAGCAGTCCGGTGCCCTTGCCGTGAATGATCGTCACCGTGGCAATGTGGGACATGACGGCTCTGTCCAGAAAAGCGTCCATCTGATAAACGCCCTCGTCACAGGTACAGCCGCGAATATCCAGTTCCATGGTGCCCCGTCTGGCTGCCTGAGCCGAAACCCGTCCGGCAGTCTGCCGCTGTTTCTGCTGGCTCTTTTTCTTTTCCTCCGCACCGGCAACCAGCCGCAGCTTTTCCTGCGGCACCTTGGTACGCATGGCACCGATCTGCAAAAAGACAGTGCCGTTCTTGTCCGGCTTTCCGGCAACTACCGCTTTCTGCTTGGTGTCGGTCAGCATGACAGTGTCGCCTACCTGCAATTCCCGCGGGAGCACATAGTCCTCGTCCGGCACCTCGGTCAGCGGGTTGGCGGTTTCGTACATCTTCCGGAAGCCCCGCTTGACGTTGCCCTTGGCACGGATCACATCGTCCCCGAAAGTCGCCTTTTCCTTGGCTTTCCGCAGCTGATCCAGTTCGGAGATCATCTCGTTGGACTGTGCCTTGGTGGTTTCCACGATTCGCATGGCTTCCAGCCGAGCCTGTTCCATGATGTTTTCGCGGTCGGTGCGGGTACGCTGGACTTCTTCCCGCAGCTTTGCCGCATCTTCTTCCGCCTGCCGCAGGGCTTCCTGCATGGCACTGCGGTCTTGTTCCAGAGCCTTTCGGGTTTCTTCCAGCTTGGAAACCGCTTCTTCAAATCGCAGATTTTCCTGACTGACCAGCGTTTCCGCCGCGGCAATGATCGATTCCGACAGCCCCAGCCCCTTGCAAATGGCAAACGCGTTGGACTTCCCGGGAGAACCCAGAATCAGCCGATAGGTGGGGCGGAGAGTTTCAATGTCGAATTCACAGGAGGCGTTCTGCACGTCCGGCTGCTCGGTGGCATACAGCTTCAGTTCCTGATAGTGGGTAGTGACCATCAGCTTTGCCCCGTTGTCTTTCAGCCGCTGAATGACAGCCTCTGCCAGAGCCGCACCCTCGATGGGGTCTGTACCGGAACCCAATTCGTCCAGCAGCACCAGCGAGTGCCGGTCTGCCTGTTCCAGAATCTCGATGACACTTCGCATGTGTGCAGAGAATGTGGAAAGGTTCTGCTCGATGCTCTGGGTATCGCCGATGTCTGCCAGCACATTGTTGAAAACGGAAATGCGGCTGCCCTCTGCCGCCGGAATCAGCATGCCGCTCATTGCCATTAAGGTCAGCAGTCCGCAGGTCTTCAGAGCAACCGTCTTACCGCCGGTATTCGGACCGGTGATAATGAGAGCCTGATAAGTATCGCCCAGCGTGAAGCTGATCGGTACCGCTTTCTTGTAGGGGATCAGCGGATGACGTGCCTTTTTCAGCAGGATCACACCGTCGTCTGTCAGCGTAGGCGGAAAGGCGTGCATCTGTTCCGCCAGACGTGCCTTGGCGAAATACACGTTCAGGTCTGCACAAACGGCAATGTCGCGGATAATGGTATCCGCCCATGTGCCGCACTCGGTACAGAGTTCCTCAATGATGCGTTCGATTTCCTCTGCCTCCTGCAATTCCAGCAGGCGAATGTCGTTGTTGGCATCGACCACAGCAATGGGTTCGATGAAAATGGTCTGACCGGTGGCGGAGGTGTCGTGTACCAGACCGGCAATCTTGCTGCGGTGTTCCGCACGAACCGGCAGTACGAACCGTCCGTCACGGAGCGTGACACGGTTGTCTTGCAGACAGTCCTGCACCTCCTGCCGCCGCATCATGCTGTCCAGTGTGTCCCGCAGCTTCTGGCGGGAACGTCCGATCTTCCGGCGAATTTCCGCCAGAGCCGGACTGGCTGCATCGGCAATTTCTTCCTCGGAGAGAATGGAACGATCCAGCTTTTCCAGCAAAAAGGGCACCGGTGCCAGCTGGCTGAACAGGTCGTCCAGTGTGGATTCCACACCGGCACAGCGGTCGTACCAGTCACTCAAAGACTGCATCTGCCGCAGGATCGTGGCGATTTCCAGCAGGTCTTTCAGCGAAAGCTTGGCACCGGACTTTGCTCGCCGCAGTCCCATCCGCATATCCTGAAACCGGTGGAACGGCGGAGCACCGAACTGTATGGACAGCTGAAAAGCATCGTTTGTCTTTTCCAGTTCTGCACGGGCTTCCGCGAGGTCGGGATTCGGGGTAATGGCAAGAACTTTTTCCCGTGTGATGTCGTTGGCGGAGAGATTCGCCAGCATGTCTAAGATTTTATGAAATTCCAGAATTTCCAGATTTTTATTCATGGGAGTACTCCTGTGATATTGGTATTGCCGTAAAGGCAAAAATCCGCAGTTACTCTGCGGACGGGTTCACGATCGATCGATAAAAGGTCAGAGCCTTGGGCTTTAGCGACAGGTGATACTGGACGAAACGCTCCGTACAGATGCCCAGCATCTGCAAATTCTCTGCCCCCAGCTGAAAGTGGAACAGCCGGTTATAATCCGCAAAGAGAATGTGCCGCATCGCCTGTAATACCGGTGCACGGAGCAGGAGCGGTTCCTGCGGGGAATCCGGTGCACCGCAGTCGGTACAGAAAAAACAGCCCTTTTCCACGGAGAAATAGAGCCGTTTTGGTAAAAATACCCCACAGCCGCGGCACATGAGCAGGTCGGGCATCATACCCAGCTCTGTCATCAGCCGCAGTTCAAAAATGGGTTTTAATAATGCTTCGCTGCGTTGTCCGCTTTCCAGATAGTGGAGCGTGTTCAGCATCAGCCGCATGACGAAGCAGTTTTCTTCCGGTGTCTGGTGTTCCCGCACACTAAGCCGGATCAACTCGCCGAAATACATGGCGAGGCTCAGACGGGAGAGGGATTCCCGCAGCCGGTAGAAGATGCGGATCGGTTCGGCACTGTCCAGATACCACTGATTCCGGCGTTTCTGTACGCTGAAGGTGGCATAGGAAAACAGCTGTGTCGCAGAAAGTCCCGCAGAACTGTTCTTTTTCGCCCCGCGGACATAGATCTCCTGTACTGTGTTGTGCTCTGTCAGCACATCAATGAACTTCCCCTGTTCTCCGGCACTGCGTTCCGCCAGAACCAGTCCCCGATAGATCTCCATGTGTCTGCTTCTCCTTTGCTGCGGGTGCGTTCTGCGGCTTGGCGTTCATGCCCTGCCGATAGTGCAGATAGTCGTCAATGTGTCCGGTCATGCAAAAAATATCCCATGCGTCCATATCTCAGGTTCCTCCTGTTTCTTCGGATAGAGATAGGATTTCCGGAATCGTGCAATTTATGCGTGAGAGAACGAACAGGCAGGTTACTCCGGATTGTCCAGACCGAAATTGTGGATCAGTCCTTCCTTGTTCCGCCAGTCCTCCTTGACCTTGACCCAGCACTGTAAATTCACCTGAATATAGAAGAACCGTTCCAGATCCTTTCGGGCGAGGGTGGCGATTTTCCGGAGCATGGTGCCGTTTTTGCCGATCAGGATCCCCTTGTGGGATTCCCGTTCGCAGTAGATCGTGGCATCAATGTCCAGCAAGTCCTTGTCGTCCCGTTCCTTCATGCGTTCAATGGAAACCGCAATGCCGTGGGGCACTTCGTCCCGCAGCAGGTTCAGGATCTTTTCCCGAATCATCTCTGCCGCCAGCACCCGTTCCGGCTGGTCGGTGAATTTTTCGTCGGGGAAGTAGTGGGGAGCCGGCTGTGCCAGAGCCATGACTTCCTGTTCCACAAGGTCGATGCCGTCGGCTTCTGTGACGCTGACAGGAACAGTCGCCGAAAACGGGTGTGCCGCATTCAGCCTGGCAATGGTGGCCATCAGCTTGGACTTGTCGCTGCAAAGGTCGATCTTGTTCAGCACCAGAATGGTGGGCGTTTTTGCCTTTTCCAGCGAACGGAGCAGTTCCTCCTCCTGCTCGGAGAGAGGCTTGGTGCAGTCCTGTACAAACAGTACCGCGTCAATGTCTGCCACCGCATCTTTCACCGCTTTCAGCATGTGCCCGCTGAGCTTGGTCGTGGGCTTGTGCAGACCGGGGGTGTCCATGAAAACCATTTGCGTTTCCCCGACTGTCTTGATGCCGGTGATGCGGGTGCGTGTCGTCTGGGGCTTCGGGCTGACCGAAGCGATCTTTTCCCCGATAATGGCGTTGAGCAGGGAGGACTTTCCGGCGTTGGTGTGTCCGGCGAGCGTCACAAAAACAGATTTTGTCATGCGTCAGTATCCTCCGGCTGGTTGGTGAAGGTGGCTTCTCTGGAAATGCCCAGTTCGCCCAGCACTTCTTCTTCCTTTTCCCGCATCTTCCGTTCTTCCAGCGGGCTGGTTTCGTGGTCGTATCCCAGCAGGTGCAGCATGGAATGCACTGTCAGGAAGCCGATTTCCCGTTCCAGCGAGTGTCCGTACATGTTGGCCTGCTTGACTGCCATTTCCAGTGAAATGACCACATCGCCCAGCAGTGCACAGCCGGTTTCCTGATTGGTGTCATAGTGCCCGTCCTGTCCCAGCGGGAACGAGAGCACGTCGGTGGCACGGTCTTTTTGCCGATAGATCCGGTTCAGTCTGCGGATCTCTGCATTGCTGACGAAGGAGACACTGACTTCTGCGTCCTGCCCGAAATGTTCTGCCACCAGAACCGCCTGACAGCAGCGGCGAATGAGCATACGGATTCCCACAGGCACCCGCACTTCGGTTTGATTATTTTTTACCATGACTTTTACTTTTGGCATGATGAATGATCTCCTTTCGTGAGATTTTATATATAAAATCTTTTTATGCAATGTAAATCAGATCTTTTCTATACGGCAGGTGTTTCTGCAAAGCAGGGGACAGGCTGTGCCCTGTCCTTTGCCACAGAAGCATACGCTGCCTTAAATTTTCGGCAATACCGCACAAAGATTGTGCGACA
>NZ_KI260472.1:7007-19085 GCF_000468015.1 Ruminococcus callidus ATCC 27760
AGTCGCCAGATGCTCTTTGTGCGGTATTGCCTTTCAAATTCAGTGTTTTCCGGTATCTTTCCGGTCGGTGTGTTCCGGCTTCCGGTGGGCTTGCTTTTGTTCTGCCGCTTCGTAGGCACGGATAATGTCCTGTACCAGCTTATGGCGGACAACATCGCGGTTGGTGAACTCGCAGATCGCAATGTCATTGACCTTTCGCAGAATGCGGGAGGCGATGACCAGACCGCTTTTCTGCTTGTCCGGCAGGTCGATCTGCGTGGTGTCGCCGGTGATCACCATGCGGCTGCCGTCGCCCAGACGGGTGAGGAACATCTTCATCTGTTCGCCGGTGGTGTTCTGTGCCTCGTCCAGAATGATAAAGGCGTTGTCCAGCGTTCTGCCACGCATGTACGCCAGCGGGGCAACTTCAATAGAGCCCCGTTCCAGATGCCGCTGGAACGCTTCTGCTCCCAGCATTTCAAACAAGCCGTCGTACAGCGGACGCAGATAGGGGTCTACCTTGTCCTGTAGATCGCCGGGGAGAAATCCCAGTTTTTCGCCGGCTTCCACCGCAGGGCGGGTGAGAATGATCCGGTTGACCTCGTGCCGGCGGAATGCCCGCACTGCCATAGCCACTGCCAGATAGGTCTTGCCGGTGCCGGCAGGCCCCAGCCCGAATACGATTGTATTTTCGGCAATGGCACGGACATAACTCCGCTGTCCCACGGTGCGGGTGTGCACCGGTTTTCCGGCGGCAGTCAGACAGACGGTGTCATCATCTGCCAGTTCCGCCAGCTGTCCGGCAGAACCGGCATCGACCATATCGGAAACATAGTGAATGGACTGGGGCGTGATCGCCTGTCCGTTGGAGATCATTTGCAGCAGAGCCGTGACTGCACCGGCAGCAAGTTCCACCTGTGCACCGTCCCCCTGTACCCGCAGTTCTTCTCCGCGGCAGATCATACGAACGTGATACCGCTGCTCCAGCAGCTTGAGGTTTTCGTCAAAGCTGCCGCATAATGTCTGAAATTGGTTTGTGTCTTGTATTGAGATCAGTCGTTCTGCCATTCCGGAATCCGTTCCTTTCCCCAGTTTGCTACAGCGGCAACATCGCACAAGTTTTGTGCGGTGCTGCCTATCCTTTCCTATTATAGCATAATCTTTGTGAAATGTGAAATGGTATTTTGTTGTTTTAACAAAAAATTCAGGAATCACTGCAAAAAGCAGCAACGCCTGAATTGAAAAGCCTATTTTAGTAGAACCGGTACTCGGAAATATCTGACAAAAAGATCTGGTATAAGGAGAACATTCCGTCGTCCAGTGTGGTGCGGCTGCTCTCCAGGGACAGGAACGATGTATGTTCATACAGCGGAAACCGCAGGGTGTACTGCCACATTTCCTCCGCGGCGGAAAACAGAACGGCGGCATGATACGTGCGGCAGAATTTTTGCACGATCTGTTCCTCCGGAGAGGGAAAGTGTGTGTCATAGAGATGTTCCGTCTGGCTGTGCCGGTGTGCCGGCGGCTCGGTGCCGTCAGAAACTGCCGTGCACCGCAGCACCACCTGATCGCCCTGCTGTTCCGTCTGCCACGTCAGGCGGGAGATCTCCGGACAGTGATCCCGCAGATACAGCACCATGCAGAGCAGACAGATCTGTAACCGCCGCCGATTGGCGAAAATGCAGAGTGGTTTTTCGGCATCGGCTGTCATTTTTAGTGCTTTTCCCAGTACCATACGACACGATTCGACAAAATTCGACAATTCGCGGTCCAGAAAAAGAGCTTCGCCCGAAAGCTCGTTTTTTTGCACATATTTCAGCTGTTCCAGCCAGAGCACAGAAGGACGCATCAGCCGGCAGCAGTTGCCCTGGATGATGTTCAGCTGTTCCATTTGTTCTTCCAGCACCATGCGGGGGATCTGGTCGCCGTTTTCCTCCAGCGTCTGATACAGTCCGCTGACGGCGTTGGAAATGCCGAAGATCTTCTGCCGCATGGCAGCGATCCGGTTTTCCGTTTCATGCTGCTTGTCGGCATCGCTCCAGAGAAGATCGTCTGCCGGCTGGCTGTGGATCTGCACCAGTATTGCCGGTTTTTCGCCGTACTGCCGCGGCTCCTGCCGGACGCAGTACAGACTGCCGCCCTGCCGAAGCAGAAACATGCCGTCCTCCGGTGCACCGCTTTTATGATAGCGGGGCAAAGAGCTGTTCTGCGGTTTCTGCCGGACTGCCGCGGCATCGTTCTGCCAGAGCAGCGTGCCGTCCGGGGCATAAAAAAGAATGGCGTCTTCAGACTGCTGACACCATTTCTGGATCTGCTGTAGTTCCTCTTGCTGCATGGGCGTTCTCTCCTCCTCACTGCATGATGCTTTTGTCATTATTCTATGCTATTATTATACTACATATTTCAGAATAGGCAAATAAAAAAAATGATAATTTTGTCCACTTTTTAATTTTTGTGCAGTTTTCACAAAATATGCTTTCCTTTTTTGCGGAAAACGTGGAAAATAAGAGAACTTGCTATCCTTGCCCCTGCTTTTTTTGCGAAAGTGCTTGAATTCTTCTCCGAAATGGTGTAAAATAAGAGTATCAAGGAATCCGCTGGGAGAAAATCGGGCTTCGGTCCGGCAATTCCGCCGGTGTTTTCCTAAAAACTAGGAGGTAATTTCCAATGTCAGTTAAAGTTGCTATTAATGGTTTTGGCCGTATCGGTCGTCTCGCATTCCGCCAGATGTTTGGTGCAGAAGGCTATGAGGTTGTTGCAATCAACGACCTGACTAAGCCGTCCATGCTGGCTCACCTGCTGAAGTATGATACCGCACAGGGCGGTTATGCAGGCAAGATCGGCGAGAACAAGCACACTGTTTCTGCTGATGACGAAGCTGGTACTATCACTGTAGACGGCAAGACCCTGAAGATCTATGCAAAGGCTAACGCTGCAGAGCTGCCGTGGGGCGAGATCGGTGTTGACGTTGTTCTGGAATGCACTGGTTTCTACACTTCTAAGGCTAAGGCACAGGCTCATATCGATGCTGGTGCAAAGAAGGTTGTTATCTCTGCTCCGGCTGGTAACGATCTGCCGACTATCGTTTACAATGTAAACCACAACACTCTGACTGCTGATGACAAGATCATCTCCGCAGCTTCCTGCACCACCAACTGCCTGGCTCCGATGGCTAAGGCTCTGAATGACTATGCTCCGATCCAGAGCGGTATCATGAGCACCATTCACGCTTACACCGGCGACCAGATGATCCTGGACGGCCCGCACAGAAAGGGTGACCTGAGAAGAGCAAGAGCTGGTGCTGCAAACATCGTTCCGAACTCCACCGGTGCTGCTAAGGCAATCGGTCTGGTTATTCCGGAACTGAACGGCAAGCTGATCGGTTCTGCACAGCGTGTACCGGTTCCGACTGGTTCCACCACTATCCTGACTGCTGTTGTCAAGGGTGCAGACGTAACTGTTGACGGCATCAACGCTGCTATGAAGGCTGCTGCTACTGAGTCCTATGGCTACAACGAAGAACCGATCGTTTCTTCTGACGTTATCGGCATGAAGTACGGTTCTCTGTTCGATGCAACTCAGACCATGGTTTCCAAGATCGCTGATGATCTGTATGAAGTACAGGTTGTTTCTTGGTACGACAACGAGAACAGCTACACCAGCCAGATGGTTCGCACCATCAAGTTCTTCGCTGAACTGGCATAAGTTCGCGTAGCGTTCTGAACGGACAGGTTTCTGTTCGTTACCACATTGCAAAAGAAGCGGCATGGCGGTTTCGTCATGCCGCTTTTTATATGCCCTGTCGGTGTTCCCTGAAAAAATCTGCAAAAAATGATTGACGTATCTGTTTCCAATATGGTATAATAAAAATGAGAAAATGAAGCACTGTGTAAAGCCTGCTGACAGGTTTTTCACAGCGTTGACAAAGCATTGGGACAGAAAGGCAGGTGAGGGATCCTTGCGAAAGATCGGACGGAAAAGTTTGTTCGTTTTGCTGGCGTTGCTGCTGGTGATCGGCTGCTTTTCCGGTATGTGTCCGGTTTCAGCCGCGGGAAGTGCGGATCTGAAGATCTATCAGGACACCATTTATTACACGGTTTCTGCGATGCACGAGGTGACGATCAAAAGTGCCCGTTCAGCAGTGACCGAAGCGGTGATACCGGCGGAACTGGACGGCTGTCCGGTGACAGAGATCGGCGAGTACGCGTTTAAAGACTGCACGCGGCTGAAGCGGGTGGTTTTGCCGGACACGATTCGCCGGATCGGGGAATTCGCCTTTAAGGACTGTTCCCGCCTGACAGAACTGTCCATTCCGGATACGGTTTCCGAGATCGGCTGGGGTATTGTGCAGGGTACTTCGTGGCTGGAAAACCAGACCAGCGATTTCGTATCAGCCGGACAAGGGATCCTGCTGGCGTACACCGGCACGGAAAAAGATGTGACTGTTCCGGATACCGTGCGTGCGGTCGGCGGCTATGCCTTTGACGGCTGCACCACGGTGGAAACGGTACAGCTGCCGTCTTCGCTGCGTTCGATCGATGCGTTTGCATTTTCCAATTGCATCAACCTGCGGCAGGTGCAGATCGCGAACGGGCTGGAATCCATCGGCGAATATGCGTTTCACTGGTGCGTTTCGCTGGAACAGATCGAACTGCCGGACAGCGTGAAAAACGTCGGCGGTCATGGATTCAGCTATTGCCGGTCGCTGCGGAAAGTGCGTCTTTCGCAGGCAATGACACAGATCAGCAACACTCTGTTTCAGGGGTGCAGCAGTCTGACGGAGATCGAGCTTCCCGAAAACATCAAAACGATCTACAACTATGCCTTCGACGGCTGTGCCGCACTGCAAAAGATCGTGCTGCCGGCAGCAGTGGAGGAGATCGGAGCCAGTGCCTTTTCCGGCTGCGGCAGTCTGGAACAGCTGGTGATCCTCAATCCGGCGTGCCGTATCTATGACACGGAACAAACGGTAAGTTCAAGCACCTGTATCAATGGCTTTGCGAATTCCACTGCGGAGATCTACGCTCGGAAATACAGCCGGCAGTTCCGGCCGATCGACCGGCAGCGTGGCGATATGGACGGTGACGGCAGTCTGGACACATCGGATCTGTTTTTGCTGCTGTATCTCTGTGCCTGTCGCGGAGCCGGTGTGCAGACAAATCCCACCAGTGTGGAGCTGTACTGTGCGGATTATAATGCAGACGGCAAAATTGACAATCTCGATGTCTACGACCTGATGATGCATCTGGCAAAGGTTGGTGCGGGATTGGCGGAAAAATGATTTTTATGAAAAAGAATGGATCGCCCCCTTGCGAATGTTGGGGGCAAACAGGTTGAAAAGAAAGGAAGTGTTCCGCAATGCGGAAAAATCGTTGGAGAAGGTGGACCGCGTTCCTGCTGGCAGTGTGCATAAGCATTTCTCTGGTACTCGGGACAGCACAGGGGATAGGTGCTGCCGCAGAATCCAGCCAATCGCAGGAACAATTATTCAACGGTATCTATTATCAGACAGATGATGCGGGAAACGCTGTGATTACCGGCATGGAAGGGAATTTTTCTGTGCTGGACATTCCGTCCAGTATCGACGGGTATCCGGTGACTGCAATTTCCGAATCGGCATTTCAACAGAAAACCGCCCTGAAAAGCGTGACGATACCGGACAGCGTGACCACCATAGGCAGCAGTGCATTTCGTGGCTGTACGGCTTTGAAAACGATAAAGGGCGGCAGCGGGATCACCAGTGCCGGCTCCTGTATCCTGGAGGGGACCGCGTGGCTGCAAGACCAGACTGATGATGTGGCAGTGCTCTCCGACAGAGTGGCAGTTTCCGCAAAAATCGGACTGAAAACCGCAGTGGTGCCGGACGGTGTGGCAGTGCTCTGCAATACGCTGTTCAGCGATCAGACTGCTCTGACGGAAGTGCAGCTTCCCGCCAGCCTGACGTATATCGGCAAAGGTGCATTTATCGGTTGTAACGCTTTGGAAAAGATCTTTTTGCCAAATCAGGTGCAGTCTGTTGGTGTTTCGGCATTTCGCCACTGCACCAGCCTGAAAAGCATTCAGCTGCCGGATGAGCTGCTCTTTGTTGGCTCCGGAGCATTTCAGAGCTGTTCTGCACTGGAAACCGTACAGTTCAACGAAAAATTACAGGTGATCTCCCAGAGTGCCTTTCAGGACTGCACGGCTCTGCGGCTGGCAGTTTTGCCGGAATCGCTGCAGCTGCTGGAAAGCAGTGCATTTCAGGGCTGTACTTCTTTGAGCATGGCGGTGCTTGCTGGCAGTACGTTGCCGGAGATTCCGGAAAATGCGTTCAGCGGCTGTTCCATGCTGGAATATGTCACAATGAGCAATTCTGTCAAAAAGATCGGGGCAAGTGCGTTCAGCAACTGCATCAATCTGCGGAGCATGACGTTTTCCCCTGCACTGACTGAGATCGGGGAATATGCATTTTCCATGTGTACTAGTCTGAAAAATCTGACCATACCGGAAACGGTGGAAACTGTGGGAAAAGATGCCTTTTTCAATTCAGGCTGGAGTTTGCAGCAGTCCAGCAGCTGGAAGATCTGTGACGGTGTACTTCTGGAATACTGCGGAGAAGCCAGCGAGATCGTCATTCCGCCTACGGTGCGGCTGATCGCTACAGGATTTTTGTGCAGTGATGCGGCTCCGGTTTCGGTCACGCTGCCCTATGGCATGATAAGAGTGGCAGACGGAGCGTTTCAGGGCTGTGAAACCATAGAAAAGGTGATCTTCTCAGACAGCGTGACAGAGATCGGCAATGCCGCATTTCAGGACTGCACCTCGTTGAAAAACCTAGTGGACATGAACGCCATACAGACGATCGGCGACAATGCCTTTGAGGGCTGCACCAGTCTGGTGAATGTAGTGCTGCCGGATACGCTGACAAAGCTGGGCGTGGCGGCGTTTCGCAGCTGCTCCAGTCTGACTGCTGTGAAATTTCCGGTAAATCTGACGGAACTGCCGGAGGCGGTGTTCTATAAATGCGTTGCACTCAGCACGGAAAACGGCAGCATGGATCTGTCGAATTCGTCCCTGCAAATCGTTGGCGGTGATGCATTCGGCGGCTGTGAGAATCTGGACAACCTGACATTTCCGGCATGCTTCACCACCCTTTCGGCAAATGCGTTTTACGCACATGTGCACAAGCAGAGAACGGTGACATTCTCCGGCAATGCCTGCACGCTGCCTGATGAAGCAGGTATCTTTCCGCGGGATACGGTTCTGAGAGGGCAGAAGAACTCTCCGGCACAGACCTATGCGGAAAAGTACAGTCTGGAATTTCAGGCACTTCCGGATGAAACTCCCGCTTCGACCACGACAGCCAGGACAACGACAACAATAGTAGAACACACCACCAAGAGAAGCACCAGCAAAATCGTAACAACTACCGAAGCCACCACAAAGACAATGCCTGTGACCACAGTGACCCTGCCGCCGTATATCACGGTGCCCACCACGCTGCCAACCACGACAACGGAAAGCAGCACTACGGAATGGAAAACCATACCGATTCCCACCGGCACGACCGCAGCAGCTTCTGTAAATACCACCACAGAAAATGTTACCACGACAACCACGGTGTCTACTGCTCCGGTACCGGTGCGGTATATCAAGGGTGATGTGGACAGAAATGCCAGCATCGACAGCACCGACCTGTTCCTGATCCTGTACGCCAGTGCCCGCATCGGTGCCGGCTATCCGATCCTGACGGACGGCACGCTGAGCGATTGGGAGATCGAAAGCATGGACGTAAACGGTGACGGTACCATTGCAGCAGACGATGCGTATGCGGTGCTGCTGTACTGCGGACTGGAGTCCGTGGGAAAACACCCCACGTCGCTGGACGATTTCGATTGGGAAAACAACACCATTTATACAGGCTAAAATAGGATATTCCAAAGGAAATAAGAGAAACGCCGCATAAAGTCGAATTATCAGCTTCATGCGGCGTTTTCTCGGAATGGAGAAAAAACATGCAGTATCAAAACCCGATTTTATCCGGATTTCACCCAGACCCCAGCATTTGCCGCGTGGGAAAAGATTTCTATCTGGTGACCAGTTCTTTCGAGTATTTCCCCGGGATTCCGATTTTTCACAGTCGGGATCTGGTGCACTGGGAGCAGATCGGACATTGCCTGACGCGGAACTCGCAGGTGTATCTGGTGACAGGAGCACCCAACTGTCTGAACATCTACGCTCCGACGATCCGGTATCACGAGGGGACATTCTATGTTGTGGTGACCAATGTCACCGGCGACAATCACGGCAACTTTATCGTCACGGCAACCGATCCCGCAGGCGAATGGTCCGAACCGATTCCGCTGCCCTTTGCCGGAATCGACCCGTCCCTGTTCTTTGACGATGACGGCAAGGTGTACTATCTGGGTACAGACGGCGGCATTTATCTAAGCCAGCTGGACATTGCCACCGGAGAAGCCATTGGCGAAACCCACGCCCTCTGGCAGGGCACCGCCAACAATCCGGAGGGGCCGCATCTGTACAAGATCAACGGCATGTACTACTTGCTGCTGGCACAGGGTGGCACGGAGCTTTGCCACATGGCAGTTCTGGCACGGAGCAAGTCCATTCTGGGGCCCTATGAGCCGTGCCCGCACAATCCGATCCTGACCAATATCGGCAAAAACCTGCCCATTAAGGCAGCCGGTCACGCCGATCTGGTGGACGATGCCGACGGGAACTGGTGGGCAGTTTGTCTGGGCAATCGTCCGCTGGCGTATCCGTTCCGCCACAATCTGGGACGGGAAACCATGCTGGTGCCGGCTCGTCTGGAAAACGGCTGGTTCTATCTGGGTGAAGATCGTGCAGTGCTGCCGGAATTCACAGTAGAGCACGCTCCCGCAGAGGAGATTCCCGCAGGCTATGCGGCATGCAGTGCGGTGACAGATGATTTCCGCGGTGACAGTCTGCACCTGATGTGGAATTACATCTATAATCCGGTGGAGGGCTTGATACAGCAGACCGCATCTGGCTTACAGATGCACGGCAACGAGGTTTCCCTTTGGGAAGATGCTCCCAAGGCGTGGCTGGGACGGCGGCAGGAACACTTCTGCTGTACTGTCGAAGCAGACCTGCATTTTATACCGCAGCAGGAGGGGGAAGAAGCCGGTCTGACTGTGTACATGAATCCGGCACATCACTATGAGATTGCCCGCACCATGCGGGACGGCAGGGACTGTGTGATTTTGCGGCGGCGGATCGGCGGACTGTGTGCCGTAGAGCAGGTGCTGCCGTACAGCGATGAAACCATGACCCTGCGGCTGGAATGCAATCGGAATCGCTACCGGTTCTCGTTCCGCACGGCGGACGGCACAGTGCAGCCTGTAGGCTCCGGCGAAACCCAGTATCTGACCACAGAGGCAGGCGGCTGTTTTACCGGCAATTACATTGCCCTGTACGCTTCCGGAAACGGCAAGCCGATGACGACCACTGCGACCTTTACCCGTTTCTCTTACCAGCCGGAAGCAGAATAATCACTTGCTTCTACATCTACAGTACACCATGCAGATATGCTGTATGGTGTATTTTTTTGGCATGAACGCGGCAAAGCGGGGCATACTTTCCTTGGGAGGAAAGTGCGATGCGAAAACTGAAAAATCGTCTGGCAGTGCTGCGGCTGCTGTTGGTGCTGCTGTTTTGTGCGGTTGCCGTATATCTGGCGTGGCTGATGCAGAAGCCGGAACTCCTGCAGGCTGCCGCCGGACAGGGCAGCTACACCTGTACCGCCGGAACAGCTGCCGGCACGATCTACGACCGGAACGGTGTGCCGCTGGTCAATACCAGGTCTGTCTGCACCGCAGTCGTCAGCCCTACGCCGGAGGCGGCGGAGGCTCTGCTGCCCCATGTACTGGACGCGGAAGCGTTTTACGAAAAGCTGGCACAGGGGAAGCCCTTTACCTGCACGGTGGACACAGCGGACATTGCCTGTCCGGACGTGACTGTGCTGGAGATTCCCCAGCGGTACACCACGCCCCAGCCGGCACAGCATGTCATTGGCTATACGCAGGAGGGGAAAGGCGTTGCCGGACTGGAATCCGCCTATGATGCAGTCTTACGCGGCGTGGATTCCCAGTGGAGCGTGACTTTTTCCGTGGACGGCAAAGGAAAGCCGCTTGCCGGCGAAGCGGCTCAGGTCCGTTACGGTGCCAATCCGGTGCAGGGCGTGATGACAACGCTGGACATTCGGATGCAGCGAATCTGTGAAACTGCCGGTGCATCACTGCAAAAGGGCTGTGTGGTAGTCATGGACGTGGAAAGCGGGGACATTCTGGGGCTTGCCAGCTTTCCCGGCTACACGCCCGATGCACTGGGAGAAGCCATGCAGGATCCGGACAGCCCCATGATCCAGCGTGCCCTGTACGCCTATCCGGTGGGGTCGATTTTCAAGCTGGTGACGGCAGCCTGTGCCTATGAAAACGGTGCGGAAACGGCGTTTCAGTGGAACTGCAACGGGGCGATTTCCATTGGCTCCCAGCGGTTCCGCTGCCACGACCCGCAGGGGCACGGACTGCAAAATCTGGCAGATGCCATGCGGAATTCCTGCAATCCCTATTTTATCGCACTGGGGCAGACGTTTTCCGGAAAGGAACTGCTGGAAACGGCAAAGGCTCTGGGCTTCGGGACGGAAACGGTGCTGACCTCCAACATGATCGGCTCCAGCGGGACACTGCCGACATTGCAGCAGCTGAAACTGCCGGCGGAGCAGGCGAACTTTTCGTTCGGACAGGGCGTTCTCACGGCAACACCCCTGCAAATCACCCGTATGACCTGTGCCATTGCCGGAAACGGTACCCTGCCGGCTGTGCGGCTGGTGCGTGGCGTGACGGAAAACGGGCGGACAGTGCTGCGGGAGGAAACGGGACTTTCTGAAACCGGCATTTCTGCGGACACGGCACAGTTTCTGCGGCGGCTCATGTGCTACACGGCGGCGGACGAGGATTTTCAGGGCATGCCTGCCCATGTTTCCATGGGAGCAAAAACCTCTACGGCACAGACCGGCAGGGTGGACGAATCCGGAGACGAATACTGCCATGGCTGGGTGACGGCGTTTTTTCCGGCGGACTGCCCGCAGTATGCCGTGACGGTACTGGCGGAGGACGGCGGCTATGGCAACCAGACTGCCGCACCGGTGCTCCGGCAGATCGCGGCGGCGATCATGAGGCTTTGAACATTCTCTTGGGCAATACCGCCAGACGCTCTTTGTGCGGTATTGCCCTGGTGAAATTGTCCGGTTCGTCTATTGACACGCCGTGGAAAATCGTGTATAATAGAAGCAGGGAATTGTTCCCGAAACAAACGCCGCTATGGCAGATTGGAGTTTTACCCATGGCAGATGAAAACATGATGGATATGGATATGCAGGGCATGCTGTATACTCTGGAAGACGAAGAAGGAAACGAGCAGGAATTCGAGGTTCTGGGCGAACTGGAATATGAAGATGCAACATACTGTGCACTGGTTCCGTACCATGAAAATGAAGAAGACATGCTGAAAGACGACGGCGAATTTGTCATTCTGAAGCGGGAAACCATTGACGGAGAAGAAATGCTCTGCACCATTGAGGACGATGACGAATATGATGCAGTAGGCAACATGTTCCTCCAGTATCTGAACGACATGTTCGACGAGGAGGACGAAGAGGAAGCGTAAGCACTTCCGGTTGACGGTAGAAAAATTTTCACAAATTTCCTATTGATTTTTGGGAAAGATAGTGCTATAATAAACATAGAACGAAACCGGAAGAAGCATTCCGGTTGGCATTACTGCCCAGTGCGAGACATTGCGGTTTTTATAATCCAACACTCCTTTATAGGGAATCTGACTCCGTCTGTGGATTGCAGACCTCCTGCTTGCGGCAATGACCGTAACGGACGAAGGGAGCGTGAAGCAGAAGGGAAGATACCCACCTTGCTAGATATAGCTTGGTTTTATTCGCTGCAAGACGGCTGGGTGGTTTTTTGAAATCACAAGGCACTCTGTGAGAGATCACGGAGTGCCTTTTCTTTTTCCGCGAGATGTTTCCACATGGAAATCAATTTTCAAAAATATGTTGATTTAAAT
>NZ_KI260473.1 GCF_000468015.1 Ruminococcus callidus ATCC 27760
CTGTCGCACAATCTTTGTGCGGTATTGCCATAAATCGAAATCGTCAAAAGCAAAACCGACGATTTCTGATATATAGAAAGGAAAAGAAATTACTATGAGCAAACATGCACTGATTACAGGTATCACAGGACAGGACGGCTCCTATCTGGCAGAACTGCTGCTGGAGCAGGGCTATGAAGTATACGGCATCATGCGTCGTAAGAGCGTTGTGGATTACGGCAACGTAGAGCACATCAAGGACAAGATCCACTTCATCTATGCAGATATGACGGACGTGATCTCCCTGATCTCCGCAATGCGGATCTCTCAGGCAGACGAAGTGTACAATCTGGCTGCACAGTCTTTCGTAGCAACCAGCTGGGAACAGCCGCTGGCTACCGCAGAGATCGATGCTCTGGGCGTTACCAACATGCTGGAAGCGATCCGTTCGGTAAAGCCGGAATGCCGCTTCTATCAGGCTTCCACTTCTGAAATGTTCGGTCTGGTACAGGAAATGCCGCAGACCGAAAAGACACCGTTCTATCCGAGAAGCCCGTACGGCGTTGCAAAGCTGTATGGTCACTGGATCACCAAGAACTATCGTGAAAGCTATGGTCTGTTCGCATGCTCCGGTATCCTGTTCAACCATGAATCAGAACGCCGCGGTCTGGAATTCGTTACCCGTAAGATCACAGACGCTGTTGCAAGAATCAAGTTCGGCGTGCTGGATCATGTAGAACTGGGCAACATGGATTCCAAGCGTGACTGGGGTCACTCCAAGGACTATGTTCGTGCGATGTGGCTGATGTTGCAGCAGGACAAGCCGGACGACTATGTCATCGCTACCAACGAAACCCGCACCGTTCGGGAATTCGTAGAAACTGCTTTCGCACACGCAGGCATCACTGTAGAGTGGCAGGGCAGCGGCGTAGACGAGATTGGTATCGACAAGGCTACCGGCAAGACCATCGTTTCCGTCAACAAGAAGTTCTTCCGTCCGGCAGAAGTAGACGTTCTGCTGGGTAATCCGGCAAAGGCAGAATCTGTTCTGGGCTGGAAGCGTGAGATCTCTTTCTCCGATCTGGTAGAGCGTATGGTAAAGAACGATCTGGCTCTGGTAGAACACGAACTGAAGTGCCAGAACGTATAAGCGTGTCATTAGGGAAACACTGCATAAAGCTTGTGCGTAAGATGCGTAGTCAGATTTTTTGGCAGATTGTCAGAAATTCCGCAGGCAGACGTATGTCTGGCAAGGGATTTCTGGGCAATATGACGGAAAATCTGTACGCAGATTGCGTGCAAAGCCGTCAGGCGGGCTTTATGCAGTGTTTCCTTAGGATAAACGATATTATCGAAACCAATCAAACAGGGGCAGAGTTTCTCTGCCCTTGTTTCCATATCATGAACTAAAGGAAACACTGCACAGACTTGGTGCAGTGCTGCCGGAAAAAACCGGTGCGGTCGGCTATGCCCACCGGTTCTGAAGGAGGAATACGGAGTGCACATTGCATTTGATGTACTGCCGCTGATCGGCTGCCGCATGACGGGAATTGGCTATTGTGAAGCGGGGCAGATTCAGGCTCTGTCCAAGATGTACCCTGACGACGAATTTTTGCTGCAATTTTTCTCCCGCAAGAATGAGGAGATCAAGATCCAGCGGCTCCAGCCCTATCTGCGGGAAAATGTGCAGCCCCACTGGGCGAAAGCGTCCGGCTATGTCTATCGGCTGGTGTCCAACTTTCTGCCCATATCCTATCGGCATTACTTCGGGGACAAGGCGGAAGTCACCCACTTTTTCAACTATATCGTTCCGCCCAAGGTGGCAGGAAAGACCGTGGTCACTGTCCACGACATGGTGTACAAGACGTTTCCGGAAACGGTTCGCGGCAGAACGCGGTATATGCTGGATACCGGACTGAAAAAATCCATGAAGCGTGCCACCCGCATTGTGACGGATTCGGAATTTTCCAAGCAGGAGATCATTCGCTATTTCCCGCAGTTTGCGGACAAGATTCGGGTGGTATACTGCGGCGTGAACACCGAACGCTTCCACCCTGTGGAAGATGCGGAAACGATACAGGCGGTCAGGGACAAATACGGCATTGATCGGGAATATTTCCTCTATCTGGGTACCGTGGAGCCGCGAAAGAATCTGGAACGGTTGATTGCTGCCTATGACCAGTTCCGTCAGGGCAAGACTGCCCCGCCGTATCTGGTGCTTGCCGGCGGCAAGGGCTGGCTGGACAGCGGCATCTACAAAAAGGTGGAAGAACTGGGGCTGGGTGATCTGGTGAAGTTCACGGAGTATGTGCCGGACGAGGAGATCTGCCCGCTGATGTGCGGGGCACTGGCGTTTGTGTTCCCGTCGATCTACGAGGGCTTTGGTCTGCCGCCGCTGGAGGCAATGGCATGCGGTGTGCCGGTGCTGACTACCCATGCGGCATCGCTGCCGGAGGTAGTGGGAGAAGATGCCGTTGTGGCAGACCCCTATTCGCCGGAGAGCATTGCCGCCGGTCTGGAACAGCTGTACACCGACGAAGCCCTGCGGCAGAAGCTGCGGGAAGCTGGTCCGAAACGTGCGGCACAGTTCACGTGGGAGCGTTCTGCGGAACAGCTGTACGCGGTGTATCAGGAGGCTTGCCGTGAGTGAGCAGAAAAAACTGCGGATTTTGCAGGTAAATAAAGCATATTATCCCCATATCGGCGGAATTGAAAGTCTGGTGCGGACATTTTCCAGAGAACTGCAAAAGCGTGCGGAAGTGCAGGTGCTGGTTTGTCAGGAAAAGGGCAGGGGCGAGGATCGCATTGTAGAGGGTGTTCCGGTGCACTATGCGTCCAGCTTGGGCACATACTTTTCCTGTCCCATTTCCTTTTCTTTTTTGCGGCAGTTCCGGAAGCTGGCGAAGTGGGCAGACGTGGTGGAATTCCACGTACCGTTTCCGCTGGCAGATCTGGCGTGTCTGCTGTCGGGCTATCGCGGCGGTGTTGTGATCGCATGGCACAGCGATGTGGTGCGGCAGAAAACGCTGCTCCAGTTCTATAAGCCGCTGCTGATGCGGTTTCTCCGCCGTGCAGACTGCATCATTGCGGCAACGGAGGGACACATTACCAGTTCTCCGTTTCTGACCCAGTTCGCGGACAAGTGCCGTATCATTCCCTATGGCATCGACGTGCAGGCGTACCGCAGTGTGGAACGCAAGCCCATTCTGCGGCAGATCCAGCAGGATCCGGAAACGGTGCGGGTGCTGTTTGTGGGACGGTTCGTCTACTATAAGGGCATCGAGGTTCTGCTGCATGCGTTTGCACAGGTGCAGGGCTGCGAGCTGTTCCTCGTGGGGCACGGCACGCCGGAAATGGAAGAAAAGCTGCACCAGATCACAGAGGCCGCCCACATGGCGGCACAGGTGCATTTCCTCGGGAATCTGGAAGAAGCCGATCTGCGGGCAGCCTTTGCGGACTGTGACATCTTCGTGCTGCCCTCCACGGCAAACAGCGAAGCATTTGGTATTGTGCAGCAGGAGGCCATGGTCTACGGCAAGCCGGTCATCAATACGGCTCTGCCTACCGGTGTGCCCCATGTCAGTCTGGACGGCGTGACGGGAATCACCGTGCCGCCGGAAGACGTACCGGCACTGGCACAGGCGATACAGAAGTTGGCAGATGACAAGGCTCTGCGGGAGCAGTATGGCAGGGCAGCGGCAAAACGGGTGGAAGAAGAATATGAGGAGGCAGACGTGGTGGACAAGGTCTATGCCACGCTGGCGGAAATTGCAGAAAGGCGGCAAAGAACATGAAGGCACTTATCATTGGCGGCGGCGGATTTGTAGGACGGTATCTGGCAGAGCACCTGTTGCAGGACTGCGGCTGGGAAACCATTGTGACCAAGCTGCCGAAGGAAACGGTAGAAGTGGAAGGCTGCGAGGCGTACAATCTGGACATTCTGGACAAAGATGCCGTAGAAGCACTGCTGGTGCGGCACAAGCCGGACGCGATCCTGCATCTGGCGGCACAGAGCTCCGTGGCGTATTCGTGGAAAAATCCCCAGCTGACGGCAGACATCAACATTCACGGCTGCCTGAACGTGCTGGACGCTGTGCGGGACATACCGGACTATTCGCCGAAGATTCTGCTGATCGGTTCCGGTGAGGAATACGGCATTCTGCCGGCGAATACCAGTCTGGTCAGCGAAACCACACCGGTGCATCCGGCGAACCCCTATGCCATTACCAAAATGGCACAGAACCTGTTCGGGGCACTCTACGCCAAGGCGTATGAAATGCACGTGATGATGGTACGGGCATTCAATCATGTGGGACCCCGACAGCTGCCCCAGTTCGTGGTTTCTGACTTCTGCAAACAGGTGGCAGAGATCATGGCTGGCAAGCGGGAGCCGGTGATGCGTGTGGGCAATCTGACGGCGGCACGGGACTTCACCGATGTCCGCGACGTAGTACGGGCGTACAGCCTGCTGATCGAGCACGGCAAGTCCGGCGAGGTGTATAACGTGGGCAGCGGCAGAGCCATTGTCATTCAGGAGATTCTGGATCGCATCATTGCACACAGCGGCAAGGAGATCACCGTGGAGGTAGACCCTGCCAAGCTGCGTCCGGTGGAAGTGCCGGTGATCCGTGCCGATATTTCCAAGCTACAGGCAGACACCGGCTGGCAGCCGGAGATCCCGCTGGAACAGACCATTGCGGAAACACTGGAATACTGGAAACAGCATATTTGAGGGAATGCGGAATAAAGCTCGCCTGACGGCTTTATTTTGTGTTTCTCCGAAACGATTCCCAAGGGGAGGCAGAGCATATGGCACAACAATTGGAACAAAGACAGGGTGAGGAGCCGAAAGACGCTTCGGAACTCACGCCGGAATCGGAAGCAGGACAGGAAGACCTGGGGTATAGTGCACTTCCTTCTGATGCCTACGAGGAAGAAGAATGGGAAACCCAGAAGCAGAAAGTCTGGCCGCATCAGATCCATGTGTTCGGCATGCGGCAGAACCAGATCAACCGCCGGTATTCCGCGTGGATCCGGACGCTGGAGATCCAGAATCGGGCACTGGAAATTCGGGTGCAGCGTCTGGAGGAAGAACTGGCAGAACAGAAAAAAGAACTGGAGCGGCAAAAGGAAAAAGAGGTGGAGAGCCTCGGCAGAATGGTGCTGGATATTGAAAACATGAAACGGGAGTTCCGCAAGTTTTACCAGCTGGCAGAATCCCTGACCGGCATGCAGGACGATCTGAACCAGTTCCGCAAGGTGGCTTCTGATGTACGGCAGATGAAGACCGCTATGAGCCAGCTACAGGTTTCCGCGAAACTGAACGGCAACGCGGTTGCACGGATTTTGCAGCAGATGCAGGAGCAGGAGCCAGAGCCGGACAGCACGGAAGATTCCGCCGAATCCTGAGGCAATACCGCACAATCTTTGTGCGGTATTGTCCTGAAAAAAGTGACGGCAGCACGGTATAAAATGGTGCGTCGTACAGGGGTGTGCAGCAAATGCACACCCCTTTTTGCATTGTAAGCGTTTTGTAGGATTTTCAACAGAAATCCCGCAAACCTGCGAAAAGCATCGGGACAGTTTTCAGAAAAAACTGGGTAAAATGCCGGAACAACTGCCGGATTTGTAAATGATTTGTAAGATTTCTCTTGACAAGACGGAAAAAGTACGATATAATATAGGAAACGTGAAATATCAAAATGGCAATGGCAGCCCTCACAGAAAGCCGACAGGCGGGTCTGTCAAAACCTGCTATCATATCATAACGAGCGGAAGCTCAAAGAGCATGGAGGAACAATATGGGTATTTTTTCAAGAATTGGCGATGTCGTAAAGTCTAACATCAATGACCTGATCGATCGTGCAGAAGATCCGGAGAAAATGGTAAAGCAGATCATTCTGGATCTGCAAAAGGAAGTCAGCAACGCCACCACCGCACTGGGCAAGGCAAAGGCAAGCGAACGCATTGCCAAGCGGCAGTATGACGATGCGGTAAAGACTTCCGCAGACTGGGAAATGAAAGCAAAGGCTGCCCTAAATGCCGGCGAAGTTGATCTGGCAAAGAAGGCACTTTCCAATAAGGTAAAGGCAGACGAGTCTGTCAAGCAGTATCAGCAGATGTATGAGCAGATCGCTGCCCAGACGGCACAGCTACAGGAACAGGTGGAAACCCTGAAGTCCAAGCTGGACGAAGCCAAGAGCCGTCAGGCAATGCTGATCGCACGCTCTCAGATGGCAAAGACCCAGAAGAATCTGGCACAGTCGGTGGGCGGTCTGGATTCTTCCAGTGCCATGGATAAGTTCAACCGCATGGAAGAAAAGGTGACACGGCAGGAGGCAGAGGCAGAGGCATTTGCCGAGATCGCCGGTTCCAGCAGCACACAGGACGAAAAGACCTTTGCAGAATTGCAGCATGATATGGACGTAGATGCAGAACTGCAGCGGTTAATGGCAGAGATGGGGCAGACCGATGCCGCTTCTGCAACAGAAGGGAGTGCGGCAGAATGAAAGCACGGAAAGAAGAAAAGTCGTCCCTTTGCGGCGTACTGATGGTACTGGTTGCCATTGCAGTGGGCGTGGCAGGCATTGTCTACGCTCTCTCCACACACCGCCGCCATGTCAATCAGGAAAAGTGGAAAGATTACGACGAGTGCGGCTTAGTGTAAGGAAAACATTGGCAGTTTTTCAAGCATAAAAGCCGGTTTGTTCCAGAGCATTTTTCCATGGAAGTGTAAAACTAAAATTTTGTTTTGGTAAGTAAAATTACAAAAAATCATAAAAAAACAAACAAAAACTATGAAATCGGGTGCAGATGTTTTGTCTGCACCCGATTTTTTCAAAATAAACGCAAATTATGTCAAAATAGATTGTCAACTTTTCTGGGATATGCTATAATGACATTATCCAATTGGTGAAAAAAGGGGAAGTAATGCATATGCAGGGAAATAAGATCGTTCTGGATCTGGAGTTCACGCCGATTCGAGATCCGGACTTGCAGGCAGTTGCAAGAAGTGAGATTCTGGAGATCGGTGCGGTGAAGCTGAACGAGCAGAATGCGGTTCTGGAGGAGTTTCAGACTTATGTCAAGCCGCAGTACAGCAGAGTCTTGCCGCGGGTGACAGTGCTTACCGGAATCACGGAGGAAACGGTGGCAACGGCTCCGTCCTACGCAGAGGCAATGGCGAACTTTACAGACTGGATCGGTTCAGACTGTCGCAGCCGGTTTTATACATGGAGCAATTCCGATCAGAACGTAATTCTGAACGAGGCAGATCTCAAGGAACAGTCGCTGCACGATATGTTCTACACCCACTGGGTGGACTTGCAGCGACTGCATCAGAGAATGTATGGATTTACCCGCCAGATGAACCTGACCAATGCACTGGGCTCTATGCAGATCTATTTCGAGGGAACGGAACACGGGGCGTTGGCAGATGCCAGGAACACGGCGAAGATCCTGAAGCGGCTGAGTAACCTGCAGGACGTGCGGGAGCGAATCCAGCAATCCCACATCACCTATAACGACAGCCAGTCGCACGGGTTCACCATGGGGCTGGTGTTCAAGAAAAAATAAAGGCAGGGACGTGTGCCCCTGCCGGAATGGATATGGTGTTGTGTGACGGTTTCCTTTACGGACGCAGTCCCAGACCGCCTTCCAGTGTAATGGTTTCGCCGGTCATGAACTTGAAATCCGGAGAAGCCAGCTGAACGCAGACCCGACCGATCTCCAGTTCTGCATCGCCCAGATGTCCTGCCGGCGGCATCTTGACATTCTTTTCGAATGCGTCCGGATAGGCATTCTTGAAGTTTTCCAGCTGTGCAGTCCATGCCAGCGGGCAAACGATGTTGACATTGATGTGATCTCTGCCCCATTCGGTAGCGGCAACACGTGTCAGACCACGAATGCCCTCTTTGGCTGCGGCGTAGGCACACTGTCCGAAGTTGCCGAACAAGCCGGCACCGGAGGCGAAGTTGATGACAGAACCCTGTGTCTTTTTCAGGTAAGGATAGCAGGCTTTCATGTAATGGAATGTGGCATACAGGCCGGAGTAGACCGCCAGATCAAACTGCTCTGTGGTGTGGTCTGCCAGCGTGACACCGGAGGCAGATGCCTGTGCGTTGTTGATGAGCACATGAATGTCCCCGAAGGTGTCCACTGCCTGTTGTACCACATTTTCCACAACGGCGGCATTGTCCGCACCGGCGTTCACGTCAGCCTGCACTGTCAGAACACGAATGCCGTACAGGCGTTCCAGTTCTTCCTTGGCAGCGTCCAGCTTCTGTGTGTTCCGTCCGGTGATGACCAGATTGGCACCTTCTTTGGCATAGGCGGTGGCAATGCCATAGCCGATAGAACCGCATCTGCCGTCGCTGAGCACAGCTCTGCCGGCACCGGTGATAATGGCGGTTTTGTTGGTCAAGAAACCCATAATAAAACTTCCTTTCTGAGAATAAAGGCAATACCGCACAAAGATTGTGCGACAGA
>NZ_KI260474.1 GCF_000468015.1 Ruminococcus callidus ATCC 27760
GCGGATCACCACGGTGAGGAATGATATGGTCGACTACAGTTGCTGCTGTGAACCGTCCCCGTGCCATACACTTCACGCACAGCGGATGCTTCCGCAGGTACGCCTTGCTGAGCCGCTGCCACCTGCTGCCATAGCCACGCTTGGCAGCAGACGGTCGGTCTGGGTGCAGGGGCTGATGCTCTGCACAGTACAAACCGTCTGTCAGATTGGGACAGCCTGGGTGCTTGCAGGGCTTCTTACATTTCTTCGGCACAGCAGTCACAGCCTTTGCAACTCTCTGTGGTTTCTGCAGAGAGTTTTTTCAATGCTTTTTGGTATTGTTCCTTCACCCAGGCAACGCTGTCATTCAGTTCATCTGCAATGGCATCCCATGTTGCAGCGTAAAGATACCGCAAACGAAGGATCTCACGCTGGTCGGCATTGTGATTTGCCATGATAAGTTCTTCCAGCTTCCGTTTCAACCGAATTGATGCAATCAGATCGTCCCACGCTGCCTCCACGATCTCATGTATTTCATCTTCATCGATTTCCATCGCCATAGCTTTCCAATCCTGATAAATCACACTCTGTTCCTTGATGCGTCTGTTTAGATCCATACTGTTTCTTAAAACTTCTTTTGCAAGCATATCGATTCTCCTTTATGGACACGAAAAACAGCCCTCGCAGAATTTCTTCCGCAAAGGCTGTTTCGCTTTCTCCTGTTTTCCTACTTTACAGTATACCACATATGCGAACTATCATCAAGTGTTATGAACTATCATGAACTATCAACTTTTCATCCCTGCCAAGGCTTCCCGGTGCAAACGATAACAGGAAGGTTTACTGTATCCCATTTCTTCTGCGATCTGATTCCAGTCCTTGAATTCCAGATAACGCTTTGCCAGAATATCATGATGCTCCGTATCTGTGACGGCTTTTATCGCAGTATCAAAAACGGCTTTCAGATCTTCCAGTTCCTTTTTTGCAGTCTTTACTTCTTCCTCCAAGGATAAGATCTGAGAAACGCCGCTTTCCACGGCGTGAGATTCCGGCGATACGGGTTTGGGCAAATCAGAATAGGCAGGTGATTTGGGAAAAGAAAGTTTCTGACGAAGAGCATCTGCTTCCTTTTGTTTTCGGTCAATCCTTCTAAGAAGTCTTTGTGCCTGTTTCATGTATTCTTTTGCTGTCATGCCGTGATCTCCTCCAGCATTCTTTTTACCTCCTCCACAGAACGGACGATGGCAGCGTTTCCGCCGCATTTTTGTATTTTGCGAAGAGCCGATTCCTGCAAAGCAGTTGCTTTCCCTTTCTCCGTTTTTACTTCAAAGGCAAAGAACCTGCCGCCAATGCAGGCGATCACATCGGGGATTCCTGCCGTTCCATACATCCCGCCATGCTCCTTCCAGCAAAAACAATTCGGCACGGTTTTCAGATACCTCAAAATCGCCCTTACGATATCCGCTTCTTTCAAACTGCTCACCTCTTACCTCTTTACTGATTTTACAGGGAAATTTCTATTATACTCATAAAAAATGAGAAAATATATGGGGATATAAAATAGGAAATATATAAAAGATTACGGGAATTCCCTGCAAAGCCTGTAAACCCTGTCAGAACGCTGTGCAGACCTCTCCCCTGGCAAGCTACACATGGCTTTCTGAAAAGCTGATGCCTCTCCATGTCCTCCGTTTTCCGGTTCTGTCTGCTGCTTTCACGACCGTGGGAAAATTTGCTTCCAGTTCGTTGTTGAAATTCTGCTGACTGTATGGAGCCATGCCGCAGCTGTCACAGTATGATTTATACCGTGCAAAGAACTCCATTCTTCCCACTTCTGCATCCATTTGCAAAGTACAGCAGTCCCGAACAAACGCCAGCACACTGTTGCTGTCCTCCCGGTATTTCTGGAGTTCCTGTGCATTTGCCTGTGTTTCTGAAAAATGAAAATGATTCTGCATCAGCCGCCGCAGTCCTTCTAAGGCAAATTGAAAGATCCCATCTGCTTCACAGCGGAACTTCTCCAGAAGTTCCGGATCTCGCTTGTCCTCCGGCACAGAATGATTGAACCGGACAATGATCAGACGGCGGTAAAAGCCCTCCGATTTGTCCCCATAGTTCTTCGGAATGCTGTTGCAGGAAAAGAGCAGCCTCGCATAGGGCTGAAAAGAAAAGGGATTTTTGTTTTTCTTTTCCACCGTCAGGTAATCCTCACCGACCAGTGCTTTAAAAATGCCGTTGTCTTCAATGCCCTTTGTGGGTAACTCTGCACAGATATTCGCCCATTTTCCAAACAATTCTGCTGTCTTGAAACGGTCACTGAGTGCCTGCCATGCTACATTGGACACATTTTCTTTTCCCAGCAGCAGTTCATTCAGCACCCGCAGCAGCACAGACTTCCCGGCACCGCCTTTTCCCACAATGATAAAGCACTTCTGGGCATGATTGACCGGAATGAGAAAGTAGCCCAGCATCTCCTGAATCAGCGTCACCTGATCCTCCTCCACGGATTCATGCAGAAACTGCAGAAATCTGGGACACTTTGCATCGGACATATATCGCACATTCAGCTGTACCGTAGACAGATACTTTGCGGTGTGTTCCGATAAGGTTTCGTCCAGCACATTGTACAGTCCATTTCGCACATTGATGAGATAGGGATTGGGATTGAGTTCCCGAATATCCTTCTGTACCTGCATCTTCCATTGTCCTTCGGTATCATTGATCTGAGACAGCTTTGTGTATCTGGTCAGCATTTTATCCCGTACCATATTTCTTGCTGTCAGTTCCGTAATGCTGTGATAAACGCCATTTTCATAGCAATAATACTGCTCGGCAGAATAAAACACAGGGGCATTCTGTGTCATGTATTCTGCAAGCACACCGGGCAGAAACTTCGAACCCCGTTCTGTCATTTCATACCAGTCGGGAATTTCCATGCCGGAGCGATGCTTCCGTGTTTCGGATTTGTTTTGAAATGCCTTGTACAGTTCTTTTTGCAGAGCAAGCAGCGGCTTGACATCTGCATTTTTGAAACCGAAATGCTGCTTTAAATCGTAATGGATCATCGATTCGGCAGTCACGCTGTCCACATTGTAAAGATATTCCGACACAAAGTTTCGTGCAGTCTGCAAATCTTCCACCACGGCATTTTGCACCTTTTGCTGCAGCAGCAGTGCCCGAATGCCATCAATGGAAAGCGGCTGAAAACACAGAGCCGCAGGAGATTTACAGCTGCACTGTCCACTTCGCAGCTTTGGGCAGGAAAAGCCTTTCTCTGCAATGGTGCGGCAGGTCATAGGTTTTGTTCCGCTGCGGAGAAAATGCTGGATCTTATTCTGCGTTTCTTCAAAAGAATACTTCGGATACGGCTTGGAGTATTGATGTATGACCGCTGCACCGCCTTCAAACACGCTTAAATTGGAGATCATCGCATACCAGTCATGTTCAGAAAGTACAGCTGCATTGTCCCGGCAGTACTTGATAAAATCGCATTCTGCTTCTACAATGCCGATCCCTTTCTGTTCGCCATGCAGCGGTACTTTTGATTGTTCTTCTGCTTCTTGCGAAACCGGCAGTCTTTCTATCAGCTGTTCCTGTGTGTATCTTCGTTCCGGGTGAAACGAGATGCACTCTACCAAGACCGGTTCTTTCTTGCAGTGATAGAATCCCGGCAGACGCATGACACGGCTTTCGTTGACACAGGCAGGATCTCCGCCAAAATGCTGCACCAGTGCCTTTTGAATGGGACGAAACAGGGACACCTTTGCCTCTTTGACAAACCAGTATGTATGCAGGGATTTTCTTGTTCTGATAACCATAGACGGCGGCAGCGGAAACGCATCGATGAGTGTCTGCTGTTCCTCGAAAGTTTTATCGTCCATCTCCACAAACTGTGCATTGATGCGAGTAATGCTGTCATCGGTCTGACCGCCGGAGTTCACCACAAAAAAGATGCCATGATTTTTCTGGTTATGTTCTTTCAGCGTGGACTCCACTGCAAAGAATTTTCCTGCTTCTACAGACATTTTGGCACCGGTAAAGATGCCTTCTTTCCGATCATCAAAAATACGCAGACATACCGTATCGTCCGGATGAAAGATCGCATTGATAACATCCTGTGCCGATATATTCATACCACTTCCTCCATTTCTTCTGTGAAATATCGAATCGGCATATGCCTGCGTTTTGCCCATTGGATCTCCTGTGCCATGCCCTCAGAAATGCTGCTGCCGAACACCCATAATTCCACGCATTTGGTTAATAGGACGTGATTCATGAACATTGCAGTTTGCCGTTCTTCCCCAAGGGTATCGTCCAGAAACTGCGGAAAGAGCAAATGCGGTGCAATGGGAATACTGTGATGCATTACTGCAAAACGACTGTATTTCCGGGCATTTTCAATATTTTCATTGGTATTGCCACGATAGGGAGAACAGATATATACAAGCGGTCGGAATGCCGCCAGTCTCCGTGCCTTTTTCTCCTCGCTCTCTATTCTTTTCATTGCTTCAAATTCGGTCGGCGAGAAGTATCCTTCCTTGTTGTGTGTTTCTGCCAAGTTCATTCCTCCAGTTCCTCTAAATTGCCGAAGCTTTCTCCGGCAGATGCTTCTGCCACAAGGGGCAGATCAAACTCCGGAAACGGCTGCTGTTCCATACAGCCTTTCACAAAAGCCACTGCTTCCTGCAATCTGTCTTTCGGAATGAGAAACGTCAGTTCATCGTGAATCTGCAGGATCGGTCTCAGCCATGGGCGTGACGGCAGTCCTTCTAAAATACGGACAATTGCCAGCTTCAGAATATCCGCAGCCGTTCCCTGAATCGGGGTATTCAAGGCACATCGTTCCGCAAAGGACTGCAGTCCCCAGTTGTCGCTGCGAATATTGGGAAGATACCTTCTGCGTCCCAGCCAGGTTTCTGTATACAGTTTCTGCTTTGCGATCATCTTTGTTTCATTCTGCCAGACCGTCAAAGCCGGATAGCCAGCCTTCAGATTGCGAATGATTTCTTCACATTCCGGTATAGATTTCTCTACGCCTGCCTTGAACTTCAATGTGCTCTGCAGTCCCTTTGGAAATAGCCCGTAAAATGTGCCAAAGTTCACGTTCTTGGCGATGGTACGCTGTTCCTTGTATTCCGGTCGATGCTTGTTTTGTGTTTCTGCATAGGTACAGCCAAAAATGACAGAAGTCGTTGCCGCATGAATATCCCCGCCGTTTTGATAGGTTTCCATCATGGTCTTGTCCCGGCAGTAGAATGCTCCCACACGCAGTTCGATTTGCGAAAAATCGAGAGACAAGATCAGATGATTTTCCGAAGCCTGAATAAAATTGCGGACACCGATGGGATCGTTGCTTTTTCTGGGGCAGTTCTGTAAATTGGGATTGCGGCAATTCATGCGGCCTGTTTCGGTGGACAATGCAAAGAAATCCGGATGGATCCTGCCCGTTGCAGCGTTTCGGAATTTCAGATAGCCGTCAATGTAGGTGGACTTGATCTTGCTCCATTTTCGGTATTCCTGTACCAGTGTGAACAAAGGAGAAAGTTCCGGACGGTTGGCATCACACCATTCCTTCAGCAGGATCATTGTGGCATCGTCTGCTGCTTCTCTGTTGGATGCTGTGACTTTCATAACAGGCAGCTGTAAAGTCTGATACAGATACTCCTTGAAAGCTTTAGTGCTGCAGTTTGCTCCAATGGAAATGTCGCCAATGAGCATTGTGATCTCATTCCGGATACGCTGCATTTGCTGTTCTGCCTCCTGCTGACGCACTTTCATCAAATCTGCATTCACAGGCACGCCGTTGTATTTCATTAGCCCTAAGTACACCGCTGCAGGTGATTCGATTTCTTCCACAAGGTACCGATGTTTCGGCAAAAACCGATCAAACCAGTTGTTAAAAATATGATACAACCGCAGTGCAAAATCAGAGTCCGCACAGCCATAGCGTATTGTTTCCATATCCTGTGCATCCAGTTCGTCAAAGTGTCTGCCGTTTGTAACATCCGAAAAAGTGGGCAGCCGTTCATGACACAATTCTTCCGCCAGTTTTTTCAGACCGCTGTCAGCAAGTTTGCGAAATGCGTAGTTGCTTTTCAAGGTCATTTGTGCTGCACAAATGGTATCATACACCGGCGGCTGTATGATGATATCCTGTTGACAGGATATTGCAGATTCAAAGGCGATATTGTGAGCAACTTTAACGATGCACTTGTCCGTGAGAAAAGTTCGCAGAAATTGCAAAAAAGATGTCAGTTCGATATTTTCTCCTACTCTGTGAGCCACTGGGACATATATTCCGGTATGCTCTTTGACAGAAAAACTGCATCCGGTCATATGGTTTTTCTGCGGATCAAGAGCCGCCTTTTCTTCCATGCGGTAAGGCTCGTTCGGTGCAGTCTCATAGTCAAAAGCCACAACTGCTGCATCGCCGATATACTGCTGAATTTCCTGCACCGAAGTGACACATCTGTAATTCTCCATAGCGTTCTCCTCAATTCAGCGGCTCCATGACTTCGCCGGTTTCCGGGTCCACACGCAGTGCATCTTCTGCATCATAGCCCACATTTTTACTAAGAGCCTTGACCTGTTCTGTTACAGCTGTGATCAGCGGATATTCTTCCGGTGACAACACCCGTTCTACAGCAAACTGTGCCTGGGAATAACTCATGCCAGTGCCGCTGACTGCTTTTTTCAGTGTAAATTTTGTTACCACAGCATTGGAATTCTTGTATTTGGGGATCACACGCATCAGATAACGAGTAAAGGACTTCAGAGAACCGGTAGGCAGAGACAGAATTACCGGAAAAATATCGCCCTCCCGAAGCAGATACAGACGACGGCGATTCTTGCAGGCTTTTGCACCGTTCTTTCCGGATCCATACTGATTCAGCGGGCAGGAATCACAGCTGCCGCCGGGATTTCCTTCCCCGTGGTGCCCGTCAAAGCTGCCGCAGTCAGGCGGATTGGAGCCGCCCTGATATTCGCTTTGGTAGTAGGCATTCAAAGAATGCTGATAGAGGATCACAGCTGAAAATGTTTTTACCGTGTCCGGTTCCTCTGGATTCTCACCGGGAATTTCAAACATCACACCGCCGCCGGACGGGATCTTAACTCGTTCAAATGCAGCAGATAAGCCGTCCATTTCTGCACACATCACATCGGCAAGATCAAAGTCCTGCAGAGCAAGGAAGCCTGTTTGGTTGGTTTCCATCATTTCATTTTTCATTGATTTCATCCTTTCATTTTGCAGATTGGCGAACAGACACAGCGGTCTGCTCATAGACATGGACAAGACCGCTCAGCCACTCTGGTACAGTATCCTGATTTTCTGCGATCTGCTCTTTGACAAAAGCAGACAGACTATTGGCATTAACAGTTTCATAGACCAGATCTCCGCAGCCGTTTTCTTTCAAGGCTGCATACAGTTCTTCTTTGCGTCCTGCCACAGCAGAGGCACGAATTTTGGTGGTCAGAGCAAACATCGTTCCGGCACGGGTGAAATTCTGGGTTTCTGTTTCTGCCATTTGCATAGAAAGCTGATACTCTGTCTGTGCGATTTCCGCATGGATGTCCTTTAACTGCTGCTCTGCTGCTTTCTTTTTCTCACGGAGTTGTTTTAGCCGCTCCGCCAGTTCATACATGTTCTGTGTTTGCATTTCAAACTCCTTCCTGAAATGGGTTCATTCCGTTCCGATAATCGTCTACCAGCGTTCTCGCTAAATCCACCTTATCCCGCAGAGAATGGAGGATTTTAGCATCCACAGTATTCTTTGCAGTCAGATAAATATACAGACAGTTTTCTGTCTGAGAAACTCGATGGATTCTTGCTTTTGCCTGTTCAAAGTTAGACATGGAATAGTCCAGACTGTAGAACACCATGGTGGATGCTGCGGTAAGTGTGATGCCCAGACCTGCCGCTGCGATCTGTCCTACAAAGACCTTACAGTCTGCATCTTCCTGAAATCTGCGGATTTCCTCTGCACGGTCAGAAACACCGCCACGCACAGACGCATAGCCAATCTGTTTTCGTTTCAGCAGTTCCTGAATGCCGTCCAGTTCCGGCACAAATCTTGCCAGAATGACCAGCTTTTTTCCTTCTGCAAGCATGGTGTCCAGAATATCGGACAGGGCATCCAGTTTTGCTGTGCTGACAGAAGTGATACTTCCGGCATCGTCTGTGAGATAGCCGCCTGTCATCTGCGACAAACGCAGCATTTTTGTCAGTACATTTACTGCTGATACTTCGGAATTTGAAAGCTCTGCAAAACTTTCCTTTTCCAGCTGTTTATACAGCTTCATGGCTTTTGGTTCCAGTTCTACCGTGCGTATCTCCTCGGTAATTTGAGGCAAATCCAGACATTCTGCCTTAGTTACACGATAGGCAACGGAATGCAGTTTTTGCAGGAACTCCTCCAGCAAAGACTTTTTGAAAACCGGAACATGGTTCCCATAGCCGCACATATCGAAATAACGACTGCGAAAAGCATAGAAGCTTGTCCCGAAGATCTCTTTATTCAGAAAGCGGTACTGGGAAAAGACATCCAGTTCTTTGTTGGTAATGAGTGTACCGGTCAGAAGCAGCTTGTATCTTGACTTGTCTCCGAGATGGTGCATGGCTTTGGACTGTGCCGTGCGGTTTTCCTTGATCTTATGTGCCTCGTCTGCAATGATAAGGTCGGCATCAAAGGCAAGCAGTTCTTTCTCCAATCGCCATGCAGATTCATAATTGACAACAGCGATTTGCAAACCATCCCCATGCAGCTTGGAAAGTTGTTCTTTTTTCTGTGTACTGCTGCCTTTCAGAATAGTCAGCTGATACGGAAAAGCAGCAAAACGTGCAAATTCCTGTTCCCAGACAGAGAGAATAGACAGTGGTGCTGTGATCAGGATTCTTCTGATATGACGATACTGATACAGAATTCCAACAATGGCAATGCTGGTGATGGTCTTTCCGCAGCCCATTTCCATGAGCAATGCCACGCCATTGCTGTGTGTCTCTGAAGGCAGGATGCCAAAGCGTTCGCAGGCAAAGCGGCAGGCGGATTGTTGATGGCGATAGAGCGTTGCTTTAAGGGGGATTTTTAGAACTTCTTTCACTTTTTCTCCTATGCTTTGTATGGACGATATGTATCTGGACCAAATCTGGCAAGAATTTGCTTTAGTATTCGGCTTTGGTATACATCCGCCTTTTGCAGCAGTTCTTCCAGAACTGTAACTTCTTCTTTTGACAGCAGATTTTTATTTGGAGCATACCATTCCGGTATCTGTACTCCGCCACCGTTTCCGCTAAAAGTTTCAAGGGGATATTTCAGCATGAGTGCTCGTATGTCTCGGCGAATCGTTTTTTCTGAAACATGAAATTCATGCATTAAAATTGGAACTGTGCTTTTCCGACGGGAAATCAGTAATTTCAAAATCTCTTCTCGCCGTTCTACGAGACCCATGCCTTTCACCCCCTTTCCGATGTATTTTTATTCTACAACCCAAACTGGTCAGGTCGTGACCAGTTCGAAAAAGATTCACAGAAGTTTCACAAAATGAATTCTTTCAAGAATTACAAAACACCGACAAGGTACAGAAAAAATTCTGCACCTCATCGGATGTTCTCACTTTTTTACCAAACTGGTCAGCCATGGAGCGATGGGTCTTGCAATCATTCTCGCATTCAGATATGCCATTTCCAGTGTCAGACAAGTACTGCCCAGATAATATCCGTTTCGTTCTGTCAAGGTCATGGCAAGGTTCGGTTTTTCCATATCTGTTAAACAGATCGGCAGCAGAAACTGCAATTGATTCTGGTATCCCTGCGGTACTACCAGCCCCGGCTCAATTACTG
>NZ_KI260475.1 GCF_000468015.1 Ruminococcus callidus ATCC 27760
CTGTCGCACAATCTTTGTGCGGTATTGCCTTAAATTGTAAGATACAAGGAAAATGTTTTCTCTAAGGAGGCATCACATATGGACGACAAGAAAATCGCACGCATCAACGAACTGGCGAAAAAATCCCGCACAGAAGAAGGGCTGACTCCTGCCGAACAGGAGGAGCAGAACGCTCTCCGGCTGGAGTACCGCCGTTCCGTCATCGGAAATCTGAAAGGACAGCTGGACAACACCGTTGTCATTCGTCCGGACGGTTCTTCCTACCGACCGGCAGACAAGGACAAGGATAAGTCTAAAAAATAAAGAAGGCACTGCATAAAGCTTGTGCGTAAGATGCTTGCAGATTGCGTGCAAAGCCGTCAGGCGGGCTTTGTGCGGTGTTGCCCTAGAGTTACAGCCGAAACTGACGGGGCAGGAACTCCCGCAGCTGGTATTCCCTGTCTGCCAGCACCACGGGAAATTCCAGCGGACAGAATTCCGCCAGCACCTGCAAACAGGCTCCGCAGGGCGGACAGGACTGGGTACGGGCATCTTCTTCCGTCATGCCGCCTACAATGGCGATTTTCCGGAACTGTCGGAATCCGGCAGAAACTGCCCCGAAAATCGCACTGCGTTCGGCACACACCGTCAGCGAATAGGACGCGTTTTCGATATTACAGCCGGAAAAGTACTGTCCCTCCGCAGTAACCAGCACAGCTCCCACCTGAAAATGGGAATAGGGAGCATAGGCGTTTCTGCGGGCAGACAGAGCCTGCTGCAACAGTTCGGCATTATCAAAAGTGCTCATATCTGACATTGATTTTCCCTCCGGTATAACAAAAGCGAAGCCTTCGAAAAGACTTCGCTTTCCAGTATTTGAAAAATTGAAAGCAACTGATAAACGGCTTACTTCTGGATCATTGCCAGTGTGTCGCGAGCGATCAGCAGCTCCTCGTTTGTCGGGATTACCCAGACTTCTACCTTGGAATCCGGTGTGGAGATCTTCTTCAGCTCGCCCTTGAAATCGTTGGCAGCCTTGTCGATCTTGATGCCCAGATATTCCATGTTCTCGCAGACTTCCTCACGGCAATTCGGTGCATTTTCGCCGATACCGCCGGTGAAGATCACAGCGTCCAGACCGTTCATAGCTGCGGCATAGGCACCGATGTCCTTCTTGATGTCGTATACCAGCATATCCTTTGCCAGTGTTGCACGCTTGTCGCCTGCTTCTGCTGCTGCGGTGATGTCGCGGAAGTCAGAGGACTTACCGGAAATACCCAGCATACCGGACTTCTTGTTCATGTAGGTGTCCATTTCGGAAACGCCGAAGCCGTGCTTGCCTGCAACATAGGTAACAGCAGACGGGTCAACGGCACCACAGCGGGTACCCATCAGTACGCCGTCCAGCGGTGTGAAGCCCATGGTGGTATCTACAGACTTGCCGTCCTGTACTGCGGTAATGGAAGAACCATTGCCCAGATGACAGGAAACCACCTTCAGATCCTTCAGATCCTTGCCCATAATTTCTGCCAGCTTGGCAGTGACAAAGCGGTGAGAAGTGCCGTGGAAGCCATACTTACGAACATGGAACTGCTCGTAATCCTCATACGGGAAGCCGTACATGAATGCCTTCTGCGGAATGGTCTGGTGGAATGCGGTGTCAAAAACAACGACCTGCGGCACGTTCGGCAGGATCTTGCGGCAAGCCCACAGAGCCAGTGCATGACCGTGGTTATGTACCGGAGCCAGTTCGCGGAGTTCGTCGATCTTTTCGATGATTTCATCGGTAACCAGAGTGGTCTTGGTGAACACTTCTGCACCCTGTACTACACGGTGACCAACTGCGGAAATTTCGTCCATGCTGGAGATCACAGCACCCTCGCCGGTAGTCAGTGCGTCTACCAGACAGGAAAATGCTTCTGCATGTGTCGGGAAATCGCAGTCCTTTTCCACCTTTACGCCGGAAGCGGTCTTGTGGCTCAGGTGACCATCGATACCGATACGGTCGCAGTTGCCCTTTGCGATGACAGACTCATCTTCCATATTGATGAGCTGATACTTCAGTGACGAGCTTCCTGCATTGACAACAAGAATAATCATAGGAAAATTTCTCCTTTTTCATTTTTGCGGCACCTGTCGGAACACATCGGAAAAGCAAACTCTGCCGGCGGCAGTACCTGCTTGCTTTTCCGATATGTCCCCGAAGCAGACCTCTGCCGCTGACATCATTTTTCGGACACCAGGAGTGTCCCATATACTATTATAAGCTTTTTTGCAAAAATTGCAAGGGGTTTCCGCAAATTCCCCGACCAATCATGCAATTTTCTCATTTTCTACAGCTTTTCGGGAGGTTCATACATGAAAATCAGTGGAATTATCTGTGAATACAATCCCCTGCACAACGGACACCTGTATCATCTGGAACAGGTTCGCCGGGGCGGTGCAGAGGGGATCGTTGCCGTCATGAGCGGCAACTTCGTCCAGCGTGGTGATGCTGCCCTGCTGGACAAGTTCACCCGTGCCCGTCTTGCCATTGAGGGCGGTGTCGATCTGGTGCTGGAACTGCCGGTGCCCTATGCTCTGGCTCCGGCGGAGAACTTCGCCATGGGCGGCGTTGCACTTCTGACGGCTCTGGGGAATGTGCAGGAGATCTCTTTCGGCAGCGAGTGCGGGGACATTCACCTGCTCTCACAGGCGGCACAGGCGTGTCAGGTCTGCAAGACAGACTACGCCGATGTCATGGACGATTTTCTCCGTTCCGGCTATTCCTATCCGGAGGTGCTCTCCCAGATGGTCGGGCAGCTCTACGGGGAAGAAACAGCTGCCGTGCTCCGCAGCCCCAACAACACCCTTGCCATTGCCTACCTCAACGCCATTGAAGAAATGGACAGTCCCCTGCAGCCCATGACCATTCCCCGCAAAGGAGCCGGACACAACAGCAGTCAGCCGGCACCGGACGGCACCGCCAGTGCCACCTATATCCGGCAGTTTTTTGCGGAGGGCGGCGACTGCCGGCGAATGATGCCCTCTTATGCATGGCATGCCCTGCGGGAAGCAAAACAGAACGGACACATCGCCTCTATGGAATATCTGGAACGGCTCATTCTGTACAAACTGCGTACCACCGATGCAGACGATCTCCACGACATTGCCGAGATCGGACAGGGACTGGAGCACCGTCTGTACAAGGCAAAGCGTTCCGCTTCGCTGGAAGAACTGTTACAGGCGATCCGCACCAAACGCTATCCCATGGCACGGCTGCGGCGGATCCTGCTGCACATTCTGCTGGACATCCGCACGGCAGACATCCAGAATTATCCGGCATACGGTCGGATTCTGGCATTCAACGACACCGGACGGGAGATCCTGCGGGACTCCAAGAACAAGCGGCTGCTGCCCTTTTCCCACTCGCTGGCGGAACTGGCTCACACCAGTCCGGAGGCAGGACGCTGTGCGGCACTGGAATCACAGGCAACCGACATCTACCAGCTGGCACGGCCGGTCATCGGACAGGGAGAATCCGATTTCCGGCGAAAGATCGTCACCTCCGGCGGTTCTCACCACGCGGAGGAGGAGAAGTAAGGCATCATAAGTAAGGGCAGATGCTGCCCAAACGGTTTTACGTGTGTTCAAGAGGAACACAAGGGAAGAAGTATTATATCATGGCAAAAGTATCCAAAAAACAGTTGGGACGGCGGAGGAGAACCGCATTGCTTCTGCTTCTGGCACTGATCGCGGCAGCAGTCTACCTGCTCTTTTTCCGGTCAGACAGCAGCAGAAACGTTCCCACAAAAGAAACCACCGCCGTACTGCAAAGCACGGCAATGACAGAAACGACTACTACCGAGGAGATCGGCGTGCTGTATCAGGGCACCATTCCGGTACAGACAGAACTCACCGTTCCCACCGAGCCGGCAGTGCTGACGGCTTCGCAGGTGGAACTGGACGCACAGCCGGTCCTGCAAAATCCGGAACTGCCTACCGGCTGCGAAGTGACCACACTGACGGCAGCACTGAACTATCTGGGCTACCCCGTGGACAAGCTCACCATGGCAGACCAGTATCTCACCCGTGCTGAACCCTATCAGGCAACATTCGGGGAAGCTTTTATCGGCTCGCCCCACGATGCCAACGCGTGGGGCTGTTATGCACCGGTAATCGTGGAAACCGCACAGAAATACCTTGACGAACAGGACGGCGGCGAGGTGGCACAGAATCTCACAGGCTGTTCCCTGAAGACGCTGCTGTGGGAGGTAGCCAACGGCAATCCGGTCATCACGTGGGTGACGATCAACCTCACCAGCCGCGTGGAAGAACGCTACTACTGGACAACGCCCAAGGGAGAAGATGCGGTATTCCTCATCAACGAGCACTGCGTCCTGCTCTGCGGCTACGACCTGAACGCCAATACGGTTACCGTCTGCGACCCGCTGGAGGGCAAAATCCAGTACGACATGGACAAGTTCGAGAACCGCTACCAGCTGGTCTATCAGCAGGCAGTGGTGCTCCGGAAGCCGGAGAGCCTGACGGGGACAGAAACGGAAACGACGGAAATGTTTGTGCAATAAGAACCTGTCTTCACAAGCGTATACACGTGTCTTTTCGGCAAATTTTGCTGCATACTGCGTGAAAAACACTTGCCGGGCGACAGCCCGCCTGCGTATTTTTTCCTTGTCTGCAACAAAATTATGCTCGAAAATCCACATATATTTCTTGTGAAGACAGGTTCTAAAAACCAATCTCGCAACAGGAGGTATGCCCTATGGCGTATATGCCCGCACTCTCTTATGAAGCCATTGCAGACGGCTTGACGGTCTGCACCAGTTCGCTGCACCGGTTCGGCACAGATGCGGTGCTGCTGACGGAATTTTCCGGTTATCGGCAAAAAGACCGCGTCTGCGACTTCGGCACCGGCTGCGGCATTATCCCCATGCTGATGCAGCGGCAGGCTCCCCCGCAGGAGATCTACGGCGTGGACATTCAGCCGGAGGCGATCCGGCAGATGTGTCTGGGCATTGCCGAAAGCACAGCCGTACAGTCTGTCCTGCACCCTGTCTGTGCCGATCTGAAGAATCTGTGGGAAGATGCTCCGGCGGGACAGCTGGATCTGGTCACCTGCAATCCGCCGTACAAGGCATATCAGGCAGGCATTGAAAGCCAGCTGACGGCACAGAAAATTGCACGGCACGAGATTTTGTGCAACATCTATGACATCTGCCGTTCGGCAAAGCGGCTGCTGAAATTCGGCGGGCGGCTGTGCATCTGCAACCGTCCGGAACGGCTGGCAGACTGCATCGATGCCATGCGGCAAAACGGCATTGAACCAAAGCGGCTGCAATTTGTGGCAAAGGCTGCCGATGCCCAGCCGTGGCTGTTCCTGCTGGAGGGCAGAAGCGGCGGAAAGCCGTTTCTGAATGTGCTGCCTCTGCGAATCGTCGGGGACGGCAGCGGCGTGACAACACGGCTCGAAAAGACAATGCCGGTATGATCTGCACTGCGGTAACGGTTAAGGCAACACTGCATAAAGCCCGCCTGACGGCTTTGTACGCAATCTGCCGAAAAATCTGACTACGCATCTTACCACAAGCTTTGCTCGGTGTTTCTCTAGAAATCGTATCAGAACACATAGAAATTGTATTAGAAACCCGCTGTTTATTTTTGCTATAATAAGGGAAACACTGCACGCAATCTGCGTGCAGTGTTTCCTGAAATATGAAACTGGCTCTAAGGCAATTACTTTTTTGACATCACAGGAGGAACTATCCCCATGAGAAAACACAATCCGATCTACAAGCGGGCATTGATGCTGGCGGTGCCGATGATGATCCAGAACGGCATCACCAACATGGTCAGTCTGGTGGACAACATCATGGTCGGCAGTCAGGGCACGGAAGCGATGACTGCCGTTTCCATTGCCGGTCAGCTGATCTTCGTATTCAACCTCGCCATTTTCGGTGCCCTTGCCGGTCCCGGCATCTACGGGGCACAATATTACGGACAGCGGAACATGCACGGTTTTCAGAGCACGTTCCGCATCAAGCTCTGGCTCAGTCTGACATGTCTTATCGGCGGACTGCTGGTCTTTCTGCTGAGGGACGAGTCTTTGATCGGGCTATACCTCCACGGAGAAAGTGCCACCGTGGACTCCGCCCTCACCATGACCTATGCCAAGCAGTACCTGCACATCATGCTGCTGGGGCTGCCGTTCTTTGTGGTGACACAGGTCTATGCCACCAGCCTGCGGGAAACCGGCAGCAGCGTCAAGCCCATGGTGGGCGGCGTGGCTTCAGTAGTCGTGGACATCGTACTGAACTACCTGCTCATTTACGGCAACTGCGGCATGCCCAAGCTGGGCGTTCGCGGAGCGGCCATTGCCACCGTGCTGGCACGTGTCATCGAAATGAGCATCGTCATCATCTGGGCACACCTCTGCCGGAACAAGCACGTGTTCCTGAAAGGCATCTACCGCACACTCCGCGTTCCCAAGGAACTGGCGGGAAAGGTACTCCGCAAGGGCATGCCCATTTTCTGCAACGAACTGCTCTGGTCTGCCGGTCTGGCTGCCCTGACACAGTGCTACTCTACCCGCGGGCTGGAAGTGGTTGCCGGACTGAACATCTCCAACGCCATCTGCAACCTGCTGAACGTGGTATTCGTGGCACTGGGTTCTGCGGTGGGGATTCTCATCGGGCAGACGCTGGGGGCTTCGGAATACGAGAAAGCCAAGAAGGATTCGTTCAGCCTGATGTGGTTCACCGGTGCAGTCTGTCTGCTGCTGGCGGCGATCCTGATCTCCGTTTCCGGCGTGTTCCCCAAGGCATATGACACTACCGCAGAGGTACGGAACTACGGCCGCTGGTTTATCACCATTACCGCGGTGTTCTTCCCGATACAGGGCTTCCTGAACGCCCTGTACTTCACCCTGCGTTCCGGCGGAAAAACGATGATTACCTTTTTGTTTGACAGCGTCTTTACATGGGTGATCCCGATTCCCGCTGCCCTGCTGATGTGTCACTTCACCTCGCTGCCGATCCTGGGCATTTATGCCATTGTACAGGCGGCGGATATTCTCAAGGTGGTGATCGGGTATATCCTGATTCAAAAGGGTGTATGGATCAGCAATCTGGTAGAGGAGATGCAGTAACCGGCATTTTCAGGAAACAACACCCCAAGACCGTCTTTTCCAAAGGCGGTCTTTTTTCTGTTCTTTCTGCATAGAATGGCAAAAATTGAGGAAGCAGCACCGTGTTTCCCGCACCCCACACAGAAAGGACGAATTGCCATATGTGCACATCATCTGCCGGACTGCCGCCGGAATTATCTCAAACGGAACTCCCTGTCGTCGCCCTTGTAGGCATGCCCAATGTGGGAAAATCCACCGTGTTCAACGCCCTCACCGGCATGCACCAGCACACCGGAAACTGGGCGGGAAAAACCGTTGCCAGTGCCGTGGGGACAGTCACCTGGAACGGGGAATCGCTCCTGCTGGCAGATCTCCCCGGCACATACTCGCTCCGTGCCCGCAGTGCCGAGGAGATCGTGGCACGGGATTTTCTCTGCTTTGCAGAGCCGGATGCCGCGGTAGTGGTCTGTGATGCCACCTGTCTGGAACGAGGGCTGCTGCTGGTCATGCAGGTGCTGGAAACCTGCCCCCGCACCCTGCTCTGTGTCAACCTGCTGGACGAAGCCGAAAAGCGGCAGATCGCCATTGACCTGCCGCAACTGGAACAGCTGCTGGGCATTCCTGTGGTGGGCATGGCTGCCCGCAGCGGCACCGGACTGCCGGAATTCCAACAGCGGCTGTTCGGCCTCCTGCACCAGCCGGCACCGCAGCCGCTGCCCTGTCCCGTTCCGGAACAGCTGGAACAGCCATTGGAACAGATCCAGAACGAACTGCCGGAAAACCTCTGCGGACTGCAGCGGGAATGGACTGCCCGACGGCTGTTGGAACCGGAGCCGGAACTGCACGAAAAAATTGCCGCACACGGGAATATTTCCTTGGAAATCCCCGCACTGTCCGATGCACTGGAACAGACGTGGAAGCAGTACTCCCCCGAAGTCTGTGCCGATGCCATGATCGCCGCCATTGTCCGACACAGCGAAGCTCTCGCCGCCCAGACTGTACACCAGCCGGAACAGACCGATGCCGCCGACCGCCGCCTTGACCGGATTCTGGCGGGAAAGTGGGGCATTCCGGTGATGCTGCTGTTGCTGGGGCTGGTGCTCTGGCTCACCATTGTGGGGGCAAATTATCCCTCGGCATGGCTCTCCGCCGGCTTTTCCCATTTGCAGGGCTGGCTCTCTCTGCTGCTGGAAACCATACATACGCCCCACTGGCTGCACGGTCTGCTGATCGACGGCATCTACAACGTGCTGACCTGTGTCATTGCAGTCATGCTGCCGCCTATGGCGATTTTCTTTCCCCTGTTCACCCTGCTGGAGGATTTTGGCTATCTGCCCCGTGTGGCGTTTCATCTGGATAAACCATTTCAGCGTGCCTGTGCCTGCGGCAAACAGGGGCTGACCATGTGCATGGGCTTCGGCTGCAACGCCGCCGGCGTGACCGGCTGCCGCATTATCGACTCCCCGCGGGAACGGCTGATCGCCATTCTCACCAACAACTTTATCCCCTGCAACGGCAGATTCCCCACCATGATCACCTGTATTTCCCTGTTTTTCGCCGCCGGCAGCGGGCTGTGCCGTTCTGTCAGTTCTGCCCTGTTGCTGTTGGGGCTGATCCTGCTGGGCGTTTTTGTCACATTCGCCGTGTCCCGTTTGCTTTCGCATACCATTCTGCGGGGTGTGCCGTCCTCCTTTACGCTGGAACTGCCGCCGTACCGCAAGCCCCAGTTCGGCAAGGTGCTGGTGCGTTCGCTGCTGGACCGGACGATTTTTGTACTGGGCAGAGCCTGTCTGGCGGCGGCACCGGCGGGAGCCGTGATCTGGTGCTTCACCAACTGCCATATCAGCGGCGGCTCCATTTTTGCACACTGTGCGGCACTTCTAGACACACCGGCACAATTCATCGGACTGGACGGCGTAATTCTGCTGGGGTTCCTGCTGGGATTTCCCGCAAATGAAATTGTCCTGCCCATTATCTGCATGGGCTACACCGCCGGCAACGCCCTCGCCGAGATCACCGACTTGAGCCGCATTCACGAGATCCTGACGACAAACGGCTGGACGGCTGCCACCGCCCTGTGCATGCTGCTGTTTTTGCTGTTTCATTTTCCCTGTTCCACAACTCTCCTGACCATTCACAAGGAAACCGGCAGCTGGAAGTGGACACTGGCGGCGTGGGGGATCCCCACCGCTGTGGGAATCCTGCTGTGCGGCGTAGTGCACTGGACGGCAGTACTTCTGGCTTATATTTGTAAAATTTTGTAAATCAAATACAACTGCATATCTCCGCGGATTCCGGATACACTATAGGCAACGCGGCATAAAGCTTGTACGGAAGATGCGTCGGCAGATTTTTCGGAAGATTGTCTAAAAATTTCGCAGGCAGACTTTTGTCTGGCAAGGAATTTTGAGGCAATATGCCGGAAAATATGCAAGCAGATTTCGTGCAAAGCCGTCAGGCGGGCTTTGTGCCGCATTGCCTATTCAACGCGGCAAATTTCTGCCGCCGGCTGCCGGTTCTTCTGCCGCACACGGAGAACCATCAGAGCAGTCCTGTGTGCGGAGAAACGGAGAACACCATGTCCAAGCAGAATCAGAGCCAGAACCGTCAGCAGCAGCAGAGCCAGAATCGCCAGAACCAGCAGGCACAGCAGAAGCAGAACCAGTCTGCCCAGAACTGCCGGAACCAGCAGGGCGGCGACGATGACGACTGTGGCTGCGGCTGCGGCAGATAACTTCTGAAATTTGATGTTATAAAACAGAAAACAGGACAGCTTTTCCCTGCGGAATCGCTGTCCTGTTTTTTGTGGCATGCTACTGCCTTATGTACTTAAAATTTCGTCCCAGCTTTTGGGAATGCCGGCTCCCCGATACGCACAGTACAGCATCAGATAGAATGCATCTGTGGCATCGATCTTACTGTTGCCGTCGCAGTCTGCCGCTGCCGCCTGCGACATGGACAAACCGGAAGCATAGCCCACGGCATCTTGTGCCTGTGCCAGCAGGGACTGGAACACATCGGTGGCATCTACGCTGCCGTTCCCGTCTACATCGCCCAGCAAAAACAAAGGCTCTGCGGTTTCCTTGGCGTAGATATACTGAGAATACTGTATCAGCCCTTCCCGTTCCAGTCCGGCAAAGAGATTGGCGGCGGCATTGTCCACCTCTGCCTGCGTGGCATCTTCCGACAGGGCTGCCGCTTCGGCATAGGCTGCCTGATACAGCGGATCTGCATCGGCGGCAGGCTCGCCGTAAGACATGGCGGCATTCCACTGTGCCCAGTTGACCGCAGTGTCCTGTTCCCGCACAATTACTTTAATTGCAGCGTTGCCCAGATTGGAATAGGGCTTTTTGCCGCTGCTGTTTTGCCACTGCTTCACGTCAACCATATCGATCCATGTGTCGCCGCTGCAAATAAACGTCTGCCCCGACTGGATCGAGCAGTGGCGTTCCAGCGTTTCCGTGGAGTTGGACTCAAACGAAAGCCAGAGTTTTTCCCTGCTGCCCTTTTCCTTTCGCAGTTCCAGCACAACCGAAAACCGGTCGCCCTTTTGCAGCATCACATTTTGTGCTGCCAGTGAAATGTTCTTATAGCCGCCGTACTGCACTGTGCCCTGTTTGCTGCAAAGCTTCGTGCCGTCTACAGGGGACTGGGCGTTATTTTTCAGCCGGTACACCGAAATGGTATACCACCCGCCCTGAGAATTGTTCGATGTCATGGGAAACATGACTTCCGTCAGTTTGCCGGACTTTTCCGCAGTGAACACATTGGCTGCTGCGGAAAAGTTTACATTGGCATAGGAAACACTGCCATCGTACTGATAGCGTGCAACAGGTGTGCTGTCCTGTGTCATCTGGAACCGTGCCGCTTCGCAGAGAGAAGCTTCCTCATAGGACAGCCAGAAGTAGCCGCCGCCAACATCATCTGCCCCCCAGCTGTTCCGCACCAGCCACGCCCCGTCCGACTTGGGCTGACAGCTTTTTTGGAAATTCTCTCTGGAATAGTTATCGTCCCAGCCCACCAGCAGAACCGCATGGTCAGCATCTCCGGTGCCGTGCCGCTTCTGGTAATAGGCAATGGAGTCCCCGTTGTCAAAAAATATGCCCTTGGAATAGAACGATGCACTGACGGCACCGCTTTCCATGAGCCACTGCTTGATGACAGTCCGCCCCGCGGTGTCCACCTGCTGCAAGAGGTCGGAGCTCTGCATGCGGTAGTAGGCGTTATACCGCTGATACTCGGAATAACCCTGTGACCAGTCGTCCATGGAGGCGAACTGTTCCAGCTGGGGGCCAATGCCTGCCGCCAGTCCGTAGCCGGCAATGGTGGGGTTGCCGCCGCTGATGCCCTTGTTGTCCATGGTGATATAGTCGCCGCTGGTGAGGTCGCCTACCAGCAAATGATTGGTAAAGGGATACCAGCCCAGTGCCGCTTCGGAGAAGTTCAGTTCGCCGCTGCTGTCTTTCCACGATTCCGGAATGTCCAGCCCCTGTTTCATGATGTTGGACTCACAGGAACCCAGTGCCGCATACGCCCAGCAAAGACCTGTGGAGCCCTGATCTTTGACAGAAGTGACATAACTGCTGCCGTCCACGTCCAGCAGACTATAGGAAGACGGCAGCGAGCCGGCTCCACGCAGGCTTTCTTCCGCCTCGTCGTCTGTGACCTCCGGTGTGTCCGTCTGTGCCGGCTCATTCGCCGGCACCAGCAGCCCGTCGTTCTGTTTCCACGTTTCTTCCAGAACCTCCGGCATGTCCGGCTCCGCCGCCGCAGGAAGTTGTCCCCACGGCAAACAGCTGATGACACACAGCAGCGAAATCACAGCACGCCGCCAGTACGTCCATTTTTTCCTCATATATTCCTCCTGCCATTCCGGCAATGTGTACGAAATTTTGTATACGATATTATCAATTATAGCACATTCCGCCAGAGATGTCAAACAAAAACGCCGGAGCGTTTCCTTTGAGATTCGCTCCGGCGTTATTTTTCCGTGCGGTATTGCCTTATGATTCCTGCACGGCATCGTACAGTTCGCTTTTCCGGTAGCCGGTTTCTGCGGCAACGGTTTTGCATGCCTGTGTCAGCTTCTGCCCGTCCGCCACACAGCGGCGTACCTGCTCCACAGCTTCTTCCAGCGTGACGCTCTCCGCCTTCTGGGGCACCGCACCGGCAACGACCAGCACGTATTCCCCGCGGGGCGGCGTGTTTTCATAATAGGCAATGGCTTGTGCAAAGGTGGTCAGCTGCACTTCCTCGTGAATCTTCGTCAGTTCCCGACAGAGGGACAGGCTTCTGTCCCCGCCGAACACTGCCGCCATATCTGCCAGTGTCCGGCAAAGCTTATGGGGAGCCTCGTAGAAAATCATGGTTCGCTGTTCGTCCCGCAGTTGTTCCAGATGTGCCGCCCGCTGGTTCCGGTTCACGGAGAGGAACCCCTCAAAGGCAAACCGTGAGGTATGCTGTCCGGAGATCGCCAGTGCCGCAATGGCTGCCGACGGTCCGGGGACTACTTCCATAGGCACACCCAGCTGATGACAAAGCTGCACCAGCGGCTCACCAGGGTCGGAAATACAGGGCATGCCTGCATCTGTGACCACGCCGCAGGATTCCCCTGCGAGGATCCGGTTGGCAATGCTCTGTGCCACTGTCAGCCCGCTGTGTTCGTGGTAGCTGACAATGGGTGTGTGAATGTCATAGTGGGAGAGCAACTTGCGGGTGACACGGGTGTCCTCCGCCGCCAGAAAGTCCACCTCGCCCAGCAGCCGCAGCTGCCGCATAGTGATGTCCTCCAGATTTCCGATGGGCGTGCCGATAATGTATAGTGTACCACTCATGTTGAAACTCCTTTTGCCGCCAGACGCTCTTTGTTCGGTATTGCCTTAGAGAAACTGCTTCATTTCCAGAATATCGTGCACATGCACCGTTGCCGTCGCACAGATCTGCTGCCATGCCGCCGGATTGGCTGCATCATACACCCCCACGGTGAAAAATCCGGCAGCCCTGGCACATTGCAGAGCGTGGAGAGAATCCTCTGCCACGGCGATCTGCCGTCTGCCCAAATGCAGCTTCTGTGCCGCCAGCTGAAAGATACGGGGCTGGGTCTTGGGAGCACCAGCCTCCTGCTCGGTGAGCAGAAATGCCAGCCGTTCCCATACATGAAGCCGTTTCAGTGCCGCCTCTGCCAGTTCGCCGTAAGTCGCCGTGGCAACGCCATAGACGATCTGCTGGCTGTCCAGCCAGTCCAGCAGTTCCATGACATGGGGTTTCAGCGGCAGCAGTTCCCGATACTCCTGTGCAACGGTATCTGCCACCTGCTGTGCAAACTGTTCCGGCGTGACCGGCAAGTGGAACTCCTCCACAAAATAGCGGGAGAATTCTTCAATGGACATTCGCTGTACCGTTTCGGACAGGTCGTCCGGCATTTCTTTGCCGTAGTAGTCCATGATCTTCTTGTCCACCTGCCGCCACATGCTGCCGGAATCCAGCAGCGTGCCGTCCAGATCGAAAATGACGCCCTGTAGGGTGTTGTGTTCCATGGTGTTGCGATTTCCTTTCGTGGGAAAAGCAACACCGCACAGAGCCAGCCTGACGGCTTTGCACGGTATTGCCTGAGGTTTGTTTCCCGATTACAGCTTTTCGAACCGCGGCTGGTTATCGTGTGCCGTGCCGGTAAAGATCAACTTCGGCATTGCCCAGACGCTGCCGTCCTGCTCCTTGCGGTAAACTACCAGTTCTTCCTGTGTTTCTGCGTGGCGGACGGAGGTCTGGAGCAGTTCGCAGACAGAGCCGTCCAGTACATCGCGATATTTTGCACCGGCTTCCAGAACCGTAGGCTCCGGTACGGCAACTGCTGCTGCTTCCGGTTCAGTCTGGTTGACAATATCGTCCTCGACCAGAATCATCGAGGAGAACGGTGCCATGCGGATCCATGCACCGCCGTTTTCTACCTGCACCGGCTGACCGCTGATGACATCGACCAGCGAGGGCACGTGGGTGCCGAAGCGGAATTCGCTGGGGCAGTCCTCCAGATTCAGTGCCACGTAAACGGTTCTGCCGTCCTGCTCCTTGGCGAACAGCAGCTGACGGTTCCGGACTTCCACAGTGTAGTAAGAGCCGGTACGCAGTGCCGGATATGCGTGGTAGATTCTGCCCAGCTTTACCAGATGCCGGTACAAGTCCAGATTGCCGCTGCGGTTCAGGTCGTCCAGATCCAGACAAGGCCGCAGACCGTCATCGGAATTGTTCTCGTGTCTGCCCATGACACCGTATTCACTGCCGTAGTATACCGACGGAATGCCCGGCATGCAGTACATCAGCGTATAGCACAGGGGCAGATACCGCTGGTCGCACAGGGTGCTTGCCAGACGGTTGACATCGTGGTTGTCCACAAAGTTGTACAGAGCCACGCCCTGATAGATGCCGCCGTTGCCGAACTGGCGGTTGATGCTGTAGTTGATCTCGAAATAGTTCTTGTCGTTGTGGGAAGAATAGATGCCCTTATAGCACTCGTAGTTGGTCACGCTGTCCAGCATTTCCGGATTTGCCCAACGCTTATAGTCGCCGTGAATGATCTCGCCCATGAGCCAGAATTCCGGATTGCGTTCCTTGCAGAAGTTGTGGATCCGGCGGAAGAAGTCGAAGTCCACACAGTCTGCGGCATCAAAGCGGATACCGTCGATATGGAACTGATCCATCCACATGCCCACGGCATCGATGAGGTAATCGCACACGTGCCAGTTCCGCAGATTCAGCTTGACCAGATTATAGTAGCCGTTCCAGCCCTCGTACCAGAAGTTGTCGCCGCAGGGGCTCTGACCGCCGAAGTTCAGACCGGCAAACCAGTCACAGTACTCCGAAGCCTGTCCCTTTTCCTGTACGTCCTTGAACGCCCAGAAGTTCCGTCCCACGTGGTTGAACACGCCGTCCAGAATCACGCGAATGCCGTTCTTGTGCAGTTCGTCGCAGATGTGGGCAAACATTTCGTTGGTGCCCAGCCGGCGGTCGATCACACGGTAATCGGTGGTGTCATAGCCGTGTTCCACAGATTCGAATACCGGTCCGAAGTAAACGGCATCAACACCCAGTTCTTTCAGATGCGGGATCCAGTCCAGCACCTTTTCCAACCGGTTCACCGGTTCGCCGCCCTCGTTGCACTTCGGTGCTCCGCAGAAGCCCAAGGGATAGATGTGATACATCACTGCGTTTTCGTACCAATTCATTTTTATTTCCTCCTACTCCTATTATCTATTACAAACAAGGCAATTTCCCTGTTGGAGTTCTTTAGGCAATACCGCACAATCTTTATGCGGTATTGCCTTTAAAGCCTGTTCAGGCTCCTATCACTTCACAGACCCTTCCAGATAATACGTTGCTTCCATATCCGCCACGTTGACTGCCAGAGCCAGCGGAAACATTTCCAGTGCTCTGCCCACGCTGTTCTTGTCCTCGTTGCCGGAAAAGCCCATGTGATAGCGAATGGCAAAAGCTTCGTCACGGGTCAGCCGCATAAAGCTTTGAATCATGTACACGGATTTTTCCCCGTGCCCATAGGGCAGGGTGTCCCGCACGGTATAGTAGGGCACCTTTTCCCACACGCCCTGTTCATTCTTGGCGTTGCGATAGTCCACGGCATAAAAGCCAACCTTGCAGATGTCGTGGAGCAGTGCCGTCACGGCAATGGTTTCCGGTGTATAGTCCATGCCGTACAGTTCCTTGGTGCGGGGACGATTCAGATAGTCTTTCAGGCACTCGTACACATTCAGACTGTGTTCCACCAGCCCGCCCTCATATGCCCCGTGAAATCGGGTGCTGGAGGGGGCAGTAAAGAAATCGCTGGCATCAGAGTCCAGCCATTCCAGCAGCCGGTCTGCTCCCCGCCGCTGGATATTTTCCTGATAAACGGCAATAAATTCTTCTCGTTTCGTCACGGCATTTCCCGCCTTTCTATACTCTGTTGTATATTATACCACACATTCAAGAAATTGGCAAGCGTTCCGCGAAAAATCCCATGAGAATCCATTTGCGTTTCCCGCCAAAATGTGCTATACTACTATAGTAAGTCTATACTAACTAAAAAGGAGCACCGCTATGACAAATTCGAAAATCAAACCGGAACTGAACGGCGTGGCAGAAACCATGCTACTGACTTTTTATGCAAGAGCCAAGTACTCGAAATCCCCGAAGCATGCCTTTTATGATGCCAAGGCGGTGGAGCTGGCGGAACGGCTGGACTACGATTTTTCCAAGGCTTCCAGGGACGTTGCCATGGGCAGCGGCACGATTGCCAGAACCATTGTATTTGACGAACTGGTGCAGACATTTTTGCAGAAGCACCCCGATGCAACGGTGGTAAACATTGCCTGTGGGCTGGACACCAGAGTGTACCGCATGGACACCGGAAAGTGCACATGGTACAACCTCGACCTGCCGGAAACCATTCGTGTCCGCGACCAGATCTTTCAGGAACAGGGACGCATCTCCACGGTGGGCAAGTCCGTACTGGATCCCACGTGGCACGAGGACATCACCCAACGCGGCACCATGCTGTTCGTCATTGAGGGGCTGTCCATGTACCTCCAGCCGGAAGAAGTGGCACAGATGCTCCGCATCATTCACGACAACTTCGACAACGCCTATGTGATGATGGAAACCACCTCGCCGTTCTGGGTGCGGAAGCAGTCCATTGAAAAATCGGTACAGGACACCGGTGCAGTCTTTACATGGGGTGTGAACCGGTTCTCTGAGATGCAGAACCTTGCCCAAGGATTCCACAGCGTGAAAGACGACAATATCCTCCGTGGCATGGCGAAGCTGTATCCCGCCTACCGGCTGATCTCATGGCTGCCGGTGGTGAAGAACATGGCAGAGAAAATTCTGATCTTTCAAAAGGATTAAGGGCAATACCGCACAAAGATTGTGCGACAG
>NZ_KI260476.1:0-9887 GCF_000468015.1 Ruminococcus callidus ATCC 27760
TGTTTCATCTGACGAAAAATTTGACGACACATCTTTCGCACAATCTTTGTGCGGTAGTGCCCTTGATTCAGTGGTTTTCACGATTCGGTTCGATCAAGGCAAACTGGCTATGCTGGTTCAGGTCCACTACGGCATCGTGAATCTGCTGCAAATATTCCAAATGCTCGGTTTCCACAAACGGCAGCAGTGTTTCCAAGTTCTTCGCCGTAATTGCCGGAAAAGCAGCTGTGGCAATTCGGATCAGCGGCAGCGATTCCTCCGTATGTCCCTCGTAATAGAGAATCGTTCCGTGATAAACGTGCACGGCAAATTCCGCCTGCACCTGAAATGCCTCGCCTGCCTGCCATACTGCCGGCTCTCCGGCGGCATTTGTCACCAGCTGTAACCGGAACTGGAAATCTGCGTCTGCCAGCTTTTCGCCGTCTGTCACAATGCCCAGATAGTCCAGCACCATTCGCGGTGTCATGTTCTGTATCAGGTCATTCTTGCCGTCCTGCTCCAGCCGCCGCACAGTTTCCGAAGTGCCGTTCCGCAGTTCAAAGGCACCGTTTAGATACGCATTCCGCCAGATGCCGGATTCCGACTGGTACGCCAGCTGTTCCAGAGCGTCTGCGTTCAGCAGCCGTGCCCGCTGGTTTGACGGTTCTGCAAATACCGCATAGGAAGCTGCCTTTGCGGCACGGCGATAATTGCCGGCGGCATAGTCCTGCTCCGCCAGATGCAGCACCTGCTCCACAGAACCCACATATTCCACAAACAGCTTGGCTTCCTCTGTTTCTGTCAGAGCGTTCAGTTCTGTGGGGTTGCCGTTGTAAAAGCCCAGATATTTGCAGTAGACTGCCCGTGCGTTGATCTCCACAGAACCGTAATACGGGCGGGTGTACCAGACTTTCGCCAGCTTCTCCGGCAGTACCACTTCCCGTGCGATCTCCTTGGCAGTTCTGCCCTGATTTGCCAGATGCAGCGTCCGGTCGTGGATATATTTGTACACTGCCGCATTGTTCCGGAGAAAATCCTCTACGCCATGAGGCGTTTCCGGTGTGTTCCAGTGCGGCCAGTTGTGGGACTGGAACACCACATCTGCCTGCTTGCCGTAGCGTTCCAGTGCAATTGCCGTAAACCGCCACCAATTCGCCGCATCACGCAGCTGTGCTCCCCGAATGGGATAGAGATTGTGGAGGGTTCCGGTGCAGTTCTCCGCCGCCCAGAATGCCCGATATTCCGGAAAATAGTTGTTCATCTCCGCCGGTGCTTCTGTGCCGGGTGTCAGCTGGAATTCTACCTCCAGCCCGTCAATGGTCAGCGTGGTATCCTCCGCAATAAAATCGGTAGGCGTGATATAGCTGAGCGTTCCGGAAGAAGTCCCCAGTCCCAGCCCTGTGGAAACTCTGCCCTTTGGACCGGCGAGCAAGTCGCCGCCGAACTGGTACTTGGAACGGTGGAACATCGCTGTTCCGGCGTAAACGTTTTCCTTGACAGTTTCTTCGTCAAAGCCAGCCGGCACGTAAATGCGTACCTGTCCCTCTGCCTTACCCACCTGCTGCGGGGAAACGATGCCCTTGATGCCGCCGAAATGGTCGGCGTGGGAGTGGCTGATAATCACGGCTCTGATGTGGTCGCGAATGTTCTCTCCCAGCACTTCCTCAGTGATACGCAGGCCATAGGCAGCCGCTTCTGTATTGGTGGTCACGTCAATGACGATCCAGCCGGTTTTACTGCGGACAAAGGTCAGGTTTGCCACATCAATGCCCCGCACCTGATAGATCTTCCCTGCCAGTACTTCAAAGACACCGGCTTCGATATTCGCCTTGCCGTTGAGCCACAGGCTGGGGTGAACGGTATCCGCCACTGCCTGCTGTTTCAGAAAGTCGTATGCCTGCAAGTCCCAGACTACGTTTCCGGTCTTGTCTTTCAGCCGGAATCCGTCCAGCTTTTTCAGGCAGCCGCGTCGTGCCAGTGCTACTTCACTGTTGTAAGCATCTTCCAGATCAATTGCAAACTGCTGGGCGAATGCGGCGTTATGCTGCTTGGTAAAGACAGTTGCTTCTTTCGCATCTGCGTTATAACTGTATTCAGACATTGCTGTTTCCTCCCTTTAAATTCGTTCCAGAACCGGCGGTTCCCATTCGCCCCGAATGGTCAGTTCGTCCGGTGTGTACACCCGCAATGCCAGTGTGAAATGTTCCTCCGCAGCGGGTGCCGGCAGCCAGTTTTTCCGTGCCAGTCCGCCCTCCGGTTCCTCTGAGGCAATGAAGATGTCCAGCGAACCGTCCGGATTCTTTTCTACGCTGCCGTTTTCCAGATCATAGGTATTGACCTTGTACCGCCCAATGGGATTGGACACCAGATACTTGCTGGGCTCGCCGTACAGCGTGATCGACCAGAACACGGAAGCATGCGGATAGCCGTCCGCCGGAATGTGCAGCCGGTAGCGATTCCGGCTCGCCAACGGTGCACCGCTGTCATCTGCCGCTGCAATGAGATAGGCACTGTCCTGAATGATGTTGGCACCCCAGCCGCCATAGGCAGTTTCCGCACGCTGGAGATAGTCGGTACCATAAGTTCCTACGCCGCCAATGACAGAGAGCCAGCCGCGGTGCTGTACGGTGTATTTCGGATTCCGTTTTCCCGCCTGAATTTCTGCAAAACCCAGACGGCTGCCCTCGGTCAGTGCCTGCTGCTGTTCCGCAGTCAGGTCGTCCCATGAAAAGGCTCCTGTGGTGCGGTCATAGCCGAACTGTTCAAAAATCTGCACATAGGCTTCGTTCCGAATAGGATTTTCCGCGGAAAGTGCCGCAAACAGCGTGAAGAATTCCTTGGGCGAAACGGTTTCCACATAGGCTGCCGGAGAAAGCTCCGGTGCCTGCCGAACCGGACGCACCCGTTCCGGATACAGCGGACGAATGGTAATAGAGTCTTGGATTTGGTTCACTACCGGATAATCTGCCTCGCCCCGCGTTTCAATCCGCAGCAGCACTGCATTCAGGGAATCCTGTAAGCGAATCACCCGATAGGATTCGTATCCAGCCGGCACCGGTGTGTCCTGATACAGCAGAATATAATCCCCTTCTGCCCTGTCCGGAGTCCGTGTCCCGATGGATTCCACCACATTGGTGTATGCGTCCAGAATGGGGAACAAATAGTAGCGTTCCGTGATCTTCGGAATGTGTACCAGATATGGTGTCCGTGCCAGCTGTGTCCACGCGGTGGAGTACAGCGTGTCATTGTTCATTTTCACGATCTTGTTCACCTTGTCGGTGGGAAATGTCCGCAGATGCTGAAATGTCTTGTCGTCTGCTCCCCAGTGGGTCGCTTCGGTCACCACCAGCGGGAAGCCATAGAGATAGAGTGCCTTTGCCTGTTCTTTCAAATTTGCCATTTTCTGTTCCTCCTTATTGTTCACTTGTTTTCAGTTTTTCGTAATAAGATGTGTCCACAAAGCTGTCCACATCGATTGCCTTGGAGATGTAGCCGTTTTCCAGCATGAAGTCGCTGAGGTAGTTCAGCTTGTCGGTCACGCCGCTGTCAATATCGCTGTCCAGAAAAGCAAAGGTATCATCGAACCCATAGGCTTTCCGGAACACGTCCACGCCCAGTGTGGGGGATGCAATGGCGTGAAAGAATTCGTCCGGATTGGAAACGGTTTCCTCCTTGGCACGCTGCAACGCCTTTAGTACAGCCACAGCTGCGTCCGGATTTTCCTGTAAGAAGTCGTTTCTGCCGGTAACAGTCCAAAGGCTTGCCATTTCCGGATGTGCCACAGAGTTTTCCACATCGACACCCAAGCCCTGATTCTCGTAGTACACTACATTATAGTACAAGGTCAGCCATGCATCTGCTTCGCCGGTGGTAAAGACAGATGCAGCATCAGAAACCACGTTGACGATCTCCACCTTGCTCTCATCAATGTCATAGGTGTCTACGAGATGCTTCCAGTATTCCTGATAGTTTGTGCCGATACCGATAATGACTTTTTTGCCCTCCAGATCTTTCGGTGACTGGATTCCGGCATCTTTCTGTGCCAGCACACCAGCGTTCATCTGCTTATCTGCCACGCCGATAACACGAATATCCACGCCGTTGCTGTAAGCTGTCGCCGCCGGATAATCCCCGTAGAATGCCATGTCCAGTTCACCGGAAGCATATGCCTCATTGATTGCCGGACCTGCCTCTTGGAACGTCACCAGATCCAGCGTGTAGCCTGCGGCATTGAGTTCTTCTTCCAGATAGCCCTTGTCGTAGGCAAGCTTGCCGTTTTCCAGAAGCGGATAGTCGTCAAAACCAGGGCAGCCCAGCCGCAGGGGCTTCAGATCACCAGAAGCCGAAGATGCAGCCTGCTCTGTGCTGCTGCTGTCAGAAGAACCGGCACTGCCGCAGCCCACAATACCAAGGCTCAGGACACCTGCCAGAAGAAATGCGAAAATCTTGTTGTGTTTCATTTGAAATACCTCCATTTTTTAGGGCAACACCGCACAAAGCCTGTGCGTGACTGCCATTATTTTTGTTTTCTATTCCAAGGCGTAATCACTGTAAAGATTCCGCCCAGAATCTTATCCATGAGAATCCCGATCAGTCCGATGAGAATCATGCACACGATCACCACGTCCGACTGCATCAGGCTTCTGGCATTGCTCATGCGGTAGCCGATACCGGACAGAGAAGCAATCAGTTCCGCAGCGACAACTGCCATCCACGAAATCCCCAGCCCCAGTTTCAGCCCTACCAGAATCTGCGGCAGTGCGTGGGGCAGATGGACCTTCCGGAACGTTTTGAAAAAGTTCAGCTTGTACAGCTGTGCCACCTCAATATAGCCCGCCGGTGTACTGGAAATGCCGCTCATGGTGTTCATCATAATGGGGAAGAATGCCGCCATGACGATGACTACCACTTTGGACAATTCCCCGATGCCGCACCACAGAATAATCAGCGGAATCCATGCAATAATGGGAATCTGCCGAATCACAGTCACCGTGGGCTGCAACAGGTGTAACACCGTTTTGGACATGCCCATCAGCGACCCCAGAACCGTTCCCAACACGGCGGAAAGCAGATACCCTTTCAGCACGCGGGAAAGTGTGACTGAAAGGTCATTCCAGAGCTGCCCGCTTTGCAGCATCTCCAGAAATGCCTGCCACACCATGGAAATTTTCGGCAGGATACTGGTGGGAATGTTCCCGAAATGGGTAGCACAGATCCACGCCGCCAGTATCAGCACCGGAACAATCAGTCCCAGTAAAATCTGTTTGACCTTCTGCGTTTTCATGGTATCTCCTCCCTCAGATCATGTACTCTGCCTCTTGCAGAAATTCCGCAGAATCCTGAAAGAAGTGCTCGTAGATTTTCTTTTTGTATGCGGCAAAGCCGGAACTGCCGCGGTTCATGCGGGAGTATTTATCAGTAGTGATGATCTCCTGAATTTCGCCCGGCCGTGCAGACATGATTACAATGCGTTCGCCCAGATAGATTGCTTCGTCAATATCGTGGGTGACCATGACCATGGTGACTTTTTCCTCCCGCTGAATCCGCAGAATCTCTTTCTGCATCTGGATTCGTGTCAGTGCGTCCAGTGCACCGAACGGTTCGTCCAGCAGCAGAATGGAAGGATTGCCGGCAAGTCCGCGGGCAATTGCCACACGCTGGGACATGCCGCCGGACAGCTGCGAGGGATAGGCATTTTCAAAGCCTTTCAGTCCCACCAGTTCCAGATGCCGTGCAATGTGCTCTTCCCGTTCTGCCTTAGTCATATTCCGGATACCGAAGCCAATGTTGTCCTTGATCTTCAGCCACGGCAGCAGCCGGTGATCCTGAAATACCATACCGCACTGTGCATCTGGTCCGGAAACGGCGTGACCGTTTCGGGAAACGCCGCCGTCCTGATACGATACCAGACCGCAGATGATTTTCAAAAGGGTACTCTTTCCGCAGCCGCTGTGTCCCACAATTGTGACAAACTCTCCTTTTTTTACGGAAAGATCAATGTCTTTCAATACCTGAAACGAAGTGCCGTCCTTGACGAATTCTTTGTTCAGATGTGAAACTGTAATGATGTTTTCCTGTTCTGATTTTTTCATTGCTATCACCTTTTTCCGATTTGCCTTAGGGAATTCATTCCCTTGGTGTGATTTCATTCTACCCCACCGCAAGCGAAAAGTCCAGAGAAAATGGTGACAGCGTTGTCATTTCACGTGATTTTCTCCGCCAAACGGGTAAAAAAATGCCGCTTTTCTGTGAAAACAGACAGTAGCTTTCTTTTTTTCACAGTACAAGCGGCAACGATGCCAAAAAAGACTTGACGAAAATACGTGGTTTTTGTTTATTTTCCTACATTTCCTACAGGATACCCAGTATTTCATTTTAGACAACGTTATCATACGCCTTGACAAGCAGAAGTTTTCCCGCTATAATAAAATATAGAATACAGATAGAGATTCTCGGATATGAGGTGAGGGGAAATGTCCATTACAAAAATTGCGGCAATCACAGGGGCATCGGTTTCCACGGTAGCACGGGTGCTGCGGGATCCGGAGCACAAGTGCCACTCTATGGAACTGAAAGAGAAGATCCTACAGACTGCACGGGAAATCGGCTATGTGCCCAACGAAGCAGCAAAGGCTCTGAAAAGCGGCAGTGCTCCGAACAAGATATTTCATATCAACATCTTGCTGACCCGCGTCAACTCCGATGAAACTGATCCGTTCTACAGCGAAATGCTCCGGCTGGTGGAGATCGAAGTGCGGAAAAGCGGCGGACTGATTGAAAATATCTGGCGGCACGCGGTCTTTTCCAGCGAAAAAAAGACCGACTTTTCAGAAATCGAAAAGTCGGCGGCACAAATGTTTCATGATACCAAGCAAAAGCACGACGGGCTGATTCTCATTGGAAAATGCTCGCAAAAAGGACTGAAATCGCTGAAACGCTATGAGAAAAATCTCATTTCTATCAACCGCAACTCCACCACTTATGAAGTGGACGAGGTCTTGTGCGACGGCAGAAAAATCGCACTGACAGCAGTGAATTATCTGATTTCCTGCGGGCATCAAAAAATCGGCTACGTAGGAGACTGCCATAATGAAACGCGGTATGTGGGCTATCAGGAAGCACTGGTGCATCACGGCATTGCACCGGATATTGACGATGTTTACGACATCACACCCAACGAGAAAAACGGCTATCAGGCCATGGCATATTTCTCCCAGCAGGAAACGCCGCCCAGTGCGTTTTACTGTGCCAATGACATTCTGGCGATCGGTATGCTGAAATATCTGGCACAGAGCAAGAACTGGTACTATCACCCCGCAGTGATCTCCAGCGACAACATTGTGGAATCTCAGTACACCACGCCGATGCTGACAACGGTTTCCCTGCCGAAAACGGAAATGGCACATCTGGCGATTCAGATTCTGACAGACCGCATGAACGGCGGTCACAAGGCAGTGGTGAAAACGGAACTGCAATCCACACTGGTAATTCGCCAGAGCGTACATCAGTATGTTTCAACAGAAAATGAACCGGAATATTATATTTAAGGCAATGCCGCACAAAGTCCGCCAACGACTCTGTGCGGGGTTTTCTTGATTATTCGGCATTTCCCTTTGTGCGGTACTGCGTAGGTGTCATGCCGGTTTCCTTTTTGAACTGCTGCATGAAGTAGATCTCGCTGTGATAGCCGCACTGTTCGGCGATCTCCGCAAGGGTATTCTGCCCGTCTGCCAGCAGTTTTTTCGCCATGGCGATTCGGGCAGCGATCACATCGGACATGGCACTGACACCGAAATTCTGCTTATACAGCCGCTGAAAATAGGCACGGCTCAACAGCATCATCTGTGCCATATCTGCGATGTTCCAGTTTTCCTGGGGACGGCTGTAGATCTTTTGCCGGAGCGTGTTCATGTTCTTCCAATAGGCAAGCTGCTTTTCCTCCTCCAGCTGTTTCTGTGCAATGACATGGTCCACATAGGCGATCAGTTCCGCAAGGGATACCGTCTGGCTGACTTTTTCACAGAAGCAACTCATCAGCAGCTTAACATGCACACCGGATTCCCTTTCTTCCAGATGCTGATTGCAGTACTGCTGAATGGCATCGATATGCGTTCTGCCAGCATCAAACCGGTAAGAATAGGAACCGATCAGATAAAAGTGGTCGCCGTTGCAGCGGCAGCAAATTTCGTTTCCCAAGCAGCTGCTGCTGAGGGCATCTGCCACGGTCATCAGAATTTTATCCCCCACGTTGCTGCCCTGTTTCCGGTTGATCTCGTGCAGATTGTAAATATCCACTGCCACCAGCAGGAACTTCTCCCCGTGCAGAATGGACTGCTCGTAAATTTCAGAGGACAACTCCTCGAAGCCGCGGCGGTTATAGATTCCCGTAAGCGGGTCGCGAATGGCAGTGAGGTGGATCCGCCCGCTGAACTGTTTCAGATAGTTTCGGATACGCATGGTTTCCAGAGCCGAGCTGACATATTCCGTCCACGTCAGGAACTGCTTGTCCAAGCTGTACTGTTCTCCCTCGAACTCCACCGCCAGAAATCCAAAGCAGCGGTCCTCATAGTGCAGCGGAACCAGATGATAGGCAGAGGGCGTTTCCGGATTCTGCAAAATTTCCACCAATTCCCGCAGGTGGACGATCTCATAATCGGAACTGCCGTACACCTGCCGGAACAGAAAAAATGTGTCCGGATACCCTGCGGTGCGGTATGTGCTGCCATTGGTGCTGATGATGCCGTCCCAGTCTTCGCCGATACAGAGGTAGAACACCTTGATGCGGCGAATCAGGTATAGCACGTGGTGCAGTTCTTTCGCAAATTCCATCAAGTTGTCCGGTGCGGAAATTTTCTGAATCATGCCGCTGTACTGAAGCAAATAAGCAAACTTCAGCTGCTCTGCCAGATCTCGCTTGTATCCGGCAAACACACCATTTCCGGACATGGTACAGCCGCAGCTTTCCGCAGGCTCCAGCACTTCCGGTCGGCATGGAATGGGAGTACAGATTTCACCGGTGATTTCGTAGTGCAGCTGACAAACGCTGTTGACTCCCAGATTATAGTTCATGCTTGTCATACAAGTGATTGAAGGAACGTTGAGCATATTGGTCATAAACGGGTCATACCCCACGACTGCAATATCTTCCGGAACGGCAATGCCGCGTTTTTGCAGCGTGCGGATCAGAGCCTCTGCCATTGCCGCATTGGCACATGCCACCGCTTCCGGCATTGCAACACCGCCGTCTGCAATGGCATTCCCCAGCCGTTCGCCGGAGTGCACCCAGAAATCCCCGTAAAATATCATCTGTTCCGACACCGGAAGCCCGTGCTGCTGCATTGCATCCCGAAATCCCAGGACACGGTTGCGGGACTGGTGCAGTTCCGGCGGACCAGTCAGGCAGTAGATCTTACGCTTGTGGTGCACTTCGATCAAATGGTTCACCAGATCGCAGAAAATCTTCCGGTCATTCCAAAGCGGATACACTGCGTCACAATTTTCCTCGCCGATGTCCAGAAACGGCAAACCGGATTCCAGACAGATCTGGTCGATTCGCTGCCGCACCTCCGGCTTCTGAAACATGCCCTTTTGTGTGAGAATACCGTCGGCATACCCTTTGTGAAACAGTGAAAGAATATTCTCCTCCCCTGTCTGAAACGGCGTGTCACAGTTGGCATTGGAAAAAAAGGAAAATGTGACAATATCATAGCGGAGAGCATTCGCCTGCTTGGTGATGCCCTCTAACAATGTGTGATTGTACTCCGATTGCAGATCTGTCAGGAACACTGCCAGAATGCCGCGTTTTTTCGGGAATGCCTGCATGATTTCACCGCCTTTTCCTATGGCAACACCGTACAAAACTTGTGTAATATTACTTTTAGGCAATACCGCACAAAGATTGTGCGACA
>NZ_KI260476.1:9987-20697 GCF_000468015.1 Ruminococcus callidus ATCC 27760
CGCCAGACGCTCTTTGTGCGGTATTGCCTTTATTATAGCGGAAAAAGCGGCTGATGTCAATAAGAATTATAAGATATTATTCTCACTGCAATGAAATAATAGCACAATTTCTTATAAAATAGCATCATATCTGATTGAATTATCTCACGAACTGTGATAAAATATAGCTACAATCCACAATACCAAAACAGGAGGAATTGGGAATGAAACAACAAAGAAAGAACAAACACCTGCTGCCCGCCATACTGACCGTACTGGCAATTCTGAGCAGTCTGCTTGGAATTCTGCCGGCAGGTTCTGTATCGGCTGCGGACATGACAGCTTATCCGGCACAGGCGGTACATTTCGGGGCGTACACCACGAACCGGAATCTGAACAATGCCGGCAGTGCTGCCAACACACAGAAAGCCGCCGGAGCCAATTCAGAGGACTGGCGTATTGACTATGTTTCTGCCGGCGTGTACCAAATTGTCAGTCTGACTGACGGCAAGTATCTGACTGCCAACGGCACAGCATGCACACTGACGGCAAAGGCTGCTGACAGCAGCCAGAACTGGAACATCGAAAGCGTACAAAAAGACTTCGAGGGATACGATCTGTACTACAAGATCACCAGCGTTTCCACCGGTGCGGCACTGACCTATTATCAGGGAAATAACACCATCGGGCTGACCGCATACACCGGTGACGGTGCCCAGAAGTGGAAGCTGAATTGCAGCGGACTGGAGGGGTACGCCGCAAATGCACTGGCAAATGGCAAGGAAAAAGCGGGAACCATTGGCGGTCTGCTGGGCGAAACCGTTTTCGTTTCCACCGCGGACGACTTGGAAAAACAGCTGAATACCACAGAGCCGAAAACCATTGTCATCACGGCGGATATTGATATGCAGAACAAGTCCCACACCCGCATTCGGGACAACAAGACCATTGTGGGTTCTTACGGGAACAAGACTATTTACGACTCTCAGTTCCGCACCAATGACACCTACGGTGCAGTGGACGACAATCCCAGCGACAACATCATTTTCCGGAATCTGAACATGATCGCAAAGAATGTGAAGAACCGGATCTTGATCAATATCTGGTCCTCGCGTCAGATCTGGGTGGATCACTGCACGTTTATCTCCTACTTGCCCTCAGATCATACGGGAAACGGGCAGGACGAAGTGGGAAAATTCATTTGGCTGAACACCCCCTATGAAAGCTATCTGGACGCAAAAGACAACGGCAGAAGTCCGGACTATATCACGATTTCCTATAACACATTCAAGAACCGTTTCTGGACGGTGGCATACGGCACACAGAACAGTGAAACTTCCCGCTGCCGCACCACGCTGATGTACAACTGGTGGGACGAATGTGTCCGCCGCTGCCCGCAGATCGGAAACGGCAGCGGTCACATCTACAACAACTACTATTCCGGCGATGACAGCTTTTTGCCGAACAGCTGTAACCAGATCATCAGCGGCGAGGGCTCCAATATGGTCAGCGAAAACTGCCGATTCCAGGCGGTTTCCGGACGGGAAATCATTGTACAGCCGGATACTTCTCCGTATCGGGACAACGGTTCCTACACGGCGAAAAGCAGTTCAGAAACCCCGACCAAGCTGAATTATACCGCAAAAGTCACCAGCACATGGAACCCCAAGGACAACTACGGCTACACACTGTTAGATGCCTACAACACCAGGGGCACAGACACCAAGGATTTCTGCACCAAATACGCCGGTGCTGCATCATCTTCCGGCGAACTGAAATACATCACAGACAGCAGCCTGCAGACCTTTGCGGCAACTGTTTACACAGCACCATTCCTGACGGACAGCTTTGATTCTGCCTACGGCAATCCGGTGACTGACTACACACCGGCAGTTTTGCAGGAAGGTGCAGTCTACATGATACAGAACGTCAACAGCGGACTGTATCTGGAAGTGGACGGCGGAAAGGCTGCGGACGGCACCAACGTCCAGCAGTGGGGTGCAAATGAACCCGCAGCCCACAATACATGGCGGGTACTGTCAGACGGTGACGGCTATTATACCCTGTATCCCCAGATCGGTGACAAGGTGAGCTATCTGCTGGACGTTGCCGGAAATGCTGCGGCAAACGGCACCAATCTCGGCATCTGGTCTGCCACCGATGCCGATGCACAGCGGTTCAAATTCTATGAAGCCGCAGACGGTGTCTATTACCTGCTCACCAAGACCAGCGGCGACCAGAGCTGCGTTGCCGTACAGGCGGCTTCCACAAGTGCCGGAGCCAACGTGGTGGAATGGGCAGTCAACCTCTCCGACACTTCCCAGCAGTGGAAGCTGACACAGGTAGAGGACACCGGCTGTGTCATGGATACCACAAAGACATACCAGTTCCGCAATGCCAACAGCAATCTGTATCTGGAAGTGGCAAACGGAAAGGCTGAGGACGGCAGCAACGTGCAGCAGTGGGGTGCAAATGAACCCGCAGCCCACAACTCATGGACACTGAAAGAATTCGGCGGCGGATACTACTACATTCTCTCTGCTCTGGCAGACGGCAAGACCTACTATCTGAATTCTGCGGGAGAAGCAGACGGCTCCAACATCGAGATCCACACCAACAACAAGTCCAGCTCGCACCTGTTCAAGTTTGTCAAGAATCCCGACGGAACATATACGATCCTGACACGCACTTCAAAAGATCGGGCTGCTGTAGAAGTGGCAAACGCGGAGAAATCCAGCGGTGCCAATGTGCAGCAGTGGACGGTCAACGGCAATGCCTGCCAGAAGTGGAATGCGGTCGCCTTTACCACGACAGCTGCGACAACAACAACTACTACTACCACAACAACTACTGCCACTGCCGCGAAAACAACGGCAGCAACTGTTCCTGCTACGGCCACTGCCAACACGTCCAAAACCACTGCAACTTCCGCACAGGAACAAACTACTGTGACAACAGCGACTACACTGCCTGCGGCTACATCTGCGGCTACAGAAACTGAAACAGCTGCATCTACGCAAGCTACCGTTTCCGAAACCACCGCAGCCACAACCTCCCTCACAGAGCAGGACACCACAACTCTGTCCTCTGCGGAAACCACCGCCGCAACTTCTGCCACAACGGCAACCGAATCCTCTGGTACGTCCCCGACAACGGAAACCGTGATCTTCGGCGATGTCAATCTGGACGGAAAGGTGGACATTTCAGACGCGGTTCTGTTGAACAAAACGGTTGCCGGAACCATCAGCCTGAGCGAATCTGCCCAAAAAAATGCCGACTGCGACGGTGACGGAGAAACCGGCAGCAATGATGCAGTTGTGCTGCTGCGGTTTCTGGTGCACCTGATTCAAACGCTGCCCAGTACGGAATGACGCTGCATAATGTTTGTGCGGTGTTACCCTAAGTCTGAAAAACCAATGCGGGAAAACGCCTTTTGAAAAAGAGTTTTCCCTTTGCATTACAACCAAAAAGCACATCACGTTCGCCAGACCAGCGGGGTCTGCTGCGATTCGCGATGTGCTTTTTCTGTTTTCGATATTTCGTTTCCGGTTTCTCCGAAAGCGTTTTGGGAAACAGCATCGTTGACAATACTTTCACACCTTCGTTTTCAGCCCTGTCGGATACAGCAATCCGGCAGGGCTGAACAAAACTCATTTTTTCATTTAGGCAATATTTCAAACGATCGTTATTTCACCGGCAGGCTGTCCACAGCGTGCACCAAGAACTGCATCAGAGTAGTGACATCATCAATATCGATCTCGCCGCTGCCGTCGCAGTCCATGTTCTTTTTCTGCATGTCATTCACAGTCACACTGCCGTTGACCGCCTTTGCCAGAAGAACAGAATCCAAAAGGTTTACCTTTCCGTCCAGATTTACGTCCCCGCAAATGCCGGTATCGTCGGGCAGATAATTGCACTTTAAAACATCAGCATAGGAACAACCGTCGTCCTCTGTAGATGCTATAATTTTTTCATATTCTTTCGCAAATGGACTATTGGGGTAGCAATATATTTGACGAATTTCATTAGGAGAACGAAGTGTTATTGACATTACAAATGTATTTAAATCCGTATGTTCATAGAACTTATTTTCCGGCGGAATGAAATCTTTTTCAAAAACAATTTTACGGCAAGGAAGTTGCGGCATTTCATCTATTCTTATCGTAGAACCGCTAATATGCAATTCGCGATTAGGATAGTCATAAGTCCATGTTGCACCAGATGCACAGGTTCCACTGGACGGATATTTTGAATCGTCTGTAGTTTCCATGTACGATGTTGCCGTTGCGACATCAACCGCTGCCGCCGGCAAAGCAAGACAGTTCACACTGCCAATCAATGCGGAAAAGAGAAGTACGTTTTTCAAAATTTTTTTCATAGAAAACATCTCCTTTCATGAAAAGAAAATTACAGTTCTACTTGTCCTGCTGCTACCTTAGAGTACAGTATAACGTCCTGATCGTCCAGTCTTCCGTCGCGGTTAATATCCGCAGAGATTTTTGCAAGATCAATCGGTGCCGTAACTCCCTGAAAACCAAAGTCTAAAGCTTCGTCTGCATCAGCAGGATTTTTCTTAAGTCTTGCCATATAAGTTGCAATTGCATTCCAGTCGTTAGAATCTACGCCGCCATCTCTATCCAGATCTCCAAATACATATGTGGCAATGTCAATAGTAGAACCAGATGAATCCATTGTATATGTATAGTTAATTCTTCTTCTAAGCTCTGCTTCGCTTTTCACTCTCTTAGTGTAGGATAAATTAGCTACACCGATTACTTTAGCTTCACTGGACGGATAAGCTTTCATATTTGAAAACATAGCATCATCAAATACCACAGTTTCATCATCATCGAAATAAGCACCTGATGTAGAAAGACGACCACCATAGTTTACATAAGTGAACGGAATAGTCATAAAATTAATAGAACTGATATAAGAGGTGTCTGCATTCAAATAAACATTAACACGTCCTGTTGTACTTTCAGCGTTTGTAGTAATCAAAGCAACATAGTGTTCTTCGTTAAGCAAATATTCATTGTAATACGCTCTCTTTCCAGAATTGCTTGCATAAGCAACAACTTCGTTGTTTGTTTCGCCCTGCTGATAAAGATTCATCAGTTCTGTAGTTTCATCAATTGAAAAACCCAGATCGAGCAAATATTCTGCTACCAGCTGTTCATCACCAACGGCATAAGACTGAACAAAATCCGCTTCCTGCACTGCCTCATACTCATCTGCAAATGCCGGAACAGCTGTCGCACTCAACGCCGCCGTCATTGCCAGTGCCGAAACACCAGCTACGGTTTTCTGAATAAACTTTTTCATGTTTCATTTTTCTCCTCTAATTTTAAATGACAGACTTTGTAACTTTTTTCTCTGCAAGCACTCGATTTTTCCAACTATCGACATTACTGCTTCTGTGGACAACCCCAAGGCTATAATTTTGGCTGCCACATTGATATGCAGACACAATGTAACTATGGTCACTGCAATTTCAATTCCCAAAACAATATATGTCCGCATACGATAAACATGCTTCTCTACTTCATCTAAAGGGTTATTTTCTGTTTCTACGGGCGATAAAATCGCAATCACCACACTTGAAATCAAAATCAAACCGCCAGAAATCCATAAATTTATCGACACCCATCGCACCAAAACCAACAGCCCTGCAATCATCACCGTAGATGACAAGTAGCACTTTACCGGACTGCTGGCATGATGTCCGCCTGCACACATACGAATCGGAATATATGAGGCGTTTAACAACAGGCACTGCCAAAACTGACGGAACACAACCCCAAGAAATATAGTTGTGACAACGTTTATCAGCATCATGAAAAGCTGAAAAAATCCGAAGCTGTAAATCTCTGCATCTTCTTTCTGAACAATCCCCAGAGAAACTAATTTTTCGGTAAACCTCTCCGAAAGTTTCTCCAGCATCAGAACTTCCGCATTTCCTTTACAGACTTGGGCATTTTCGGCTCATAGTTCCAATAAGAGCACGGGAAGTTCGACCAGAACGAAGATGTCTTTCTTGCTGCCTCCGCCATTTTCTTCCACACTATTTTCGAATTCTTTTTCATTTAAAACATTCCTCTCATTTTAGATTTAATAAGATTTCTCTTACATTTTTAGTATAGCAGTCCAACTGGAAAAAATCAATAGCTTTGCACTAAACGGGAATAATCTGCATTATTCGGGAATGGGGTAACAAAAACCCGATAGCATTTTTGTGCAAAATCACTATCGGGTTCGAATTTCATATAATTGGCTGAGAATCTATCGGAATCGTGATAGACACCACAAAGCTGTTATTTTCAACTGTCGCTTTCCAGATTCCATTATATTTTTTAACGGTCATTTCAATGTTTTTTAAGCCGATTCCCGCATGTCCATTTTTAGTAGACAAAAAACTGTTCTCCGTATTTGGATTTAATTTTTCATACTTATTTTCCGTGTGAATCATACAGCACTGCATTTGTTCTTCGATTACAAACAAAACAGTTCTGTCTTTATCCAATTCCGAAACCGCTTCTATTGCATTATCTAAAAGATTCGAAACGATTGTTGTTAAGTCCATATCTGATAAAAAATCAAGCTTATCATATAAAATATTCAAGTTTAATTGAATGCCTTTCTGTTCTGCTTTCAGCAACTCATGATTTAGGATAACAGATAGCAGTTGATTGCTGCAATGAAATGATGGGTGCAGTTTGTCCAGCTGTTGATATAACGATTTTTCATACTGTTTTGCCTCTGTCAAATTTTCAGTCTGTATCAATCCCTCTAAAGCATTTACATGCCGCTTTACATCATGTATGATCGTCATAGAATTTTGATACCGCTTTTCAAGATCACGATAAACTGCCATTTGCATATCTGTTTGCTGCTGCAACAATGCGTTTTTCTTTTCCATTTCCCGAATCGCAGAAACACGATAAAATACAAAAACAATGTAGACATCTAGCACAATACAGCCTGTTAAAAAGAAAACCAAGAATGTTCCGGAATGCGTATTTGCAATATTTTCTATGATGTAATTGGCAGTGATAATTTCTCCAGTTGCTAAAATTGCATATGAGATCGATTCATACCATACAAAACTACTCTTTTTCTTTCGAATCATAGAAAAGACAATGTGACATAAAATAAATGTAAGCAAACAAGTTCGAAGGCAGCTTGAAATCGTTAAACTATCTTCCGCAACCGCAGACGAAATCGTTTTTTGTGTCACAAAGGACAAGCTCAGCGTTGACATAGCATCAGCTATAAAACAAATCAATGCAATCAGGAAGTCATAAATTAAAAATGAGATTTTTGGTATACGAAAACAAATAATCGTGGATAAAACAATCATTGCCAACATACTTATTGTATTTAGAATCGGAATTCCAAATATACACATCAATCCTTGTAAAACAGAAATTATCGTCACACTAAGAAAACGCAGCCAAATCTCAGATTTTTGAATGGAGAAAAAATTAGATAACGCCCATATTCCAGAAAAGGTACAAGTAAGGCTTACCATACAACTCAATAATAATTTCATTAGAAACACCTCCTATTTCTGCAAATGGTGATGCAAATAGTCACTTATCTTTTCATGGACTTGTTTTCTTCTGTTTTTTGCAATTGGTATTTTCATGCCATTTGAAAGAATAATATCATTGTAAAATGAATTGATACATGCCACATTGACCAAAAAACTTTTATGCGGCATGATAAAATGATATTGTTGTAGTTGGTTTTCTAATTCACTCATGCTGCCAATAATATGATATACAGTTTCTGTAGATACCAGCTTGACTTTTCGATTTCCCTCATATTCAAAATAAAGAATTTTTTGAGGTTCTATGACAACATTTCCGTGATGCATGGGAAATGAAATATAATTTTTTTCCTCTGTGCCATAGTACTGTAAATACTCTGCTAGTACTTCCCGAATTTTTGAGTTTTGAATGGGCTTTTCTAAAAAAGAAAATGGATGTACTGCAAAAGATGCTGCCATTTGCTCTGAATAATTACTAACATATATCAGAGCAACTTTTTTATTTTTTTGTCGAATCAATCTTGCCGTTTCAATCCCATCAATACCTTCCATTTGAATGTCCAAAAATATCATATCGAAATCAGTGCTTTGCGTAAGCAGTTCTTCCCCCTGTGTAAAACAAGAAACCATAATGCTTTTCCCCTTTTCATGAAAAAAGCTTTGAATGATTTTTTTCAACTGAAAAATCTGATCTTTCTCATCATCTACCACCGCGATTCGAATCACGCCATCTACGCTCCCTTCGACACATTCTTCCTCATTTTTATCATACCACAATTTTTTCCAAAAAGCAAGACACCTTTCTGCTTCAAAAACAGAACCGCACACGCTCATACGCAAAAAGAGCCACACCCTTTCGAGTGTGACTCTTTTTCTGATGCCGCCCAGAGCCATCTGAGCATGCAGTTACTTTTTACGCCGCTTTGTCAGGATTGCCAGAAGCAGTGAGAATCCGCAGGCTGCGATCAAAATGGTGATGTGCAGTGTGGTATCTCCGGTTTTCGGCGTTCCCGAAATGTTTTGCTGCCGCGGAAGCGGTATCCGCTTTGTTCCAGAGGTCTGTGCAGAAACATCTGCCGCCGTTGTCGTCGTCTGCGTGTGATGACCTGCCGCATGCTCTCTGTTTGCAACTGTTGTGGTAGTCGTGACAGTGTCCCCGCTCACGTGATTTTTCCGCAATGTGGTCTGTCGAATGCTGGTGGAAGCACTCGATGTTTCACAAGTGCTGTTCACCGTTGTTTCAGTAACTGTAGTAGTTTGTGTCGTGGTATGCGTGCTGTGGTGTGTGGTCTGTGTTCCAGTCGATGCACTGCTGTCTGTCGTTCCCGTGCTGGTGGTTCCAGTCGTGGGAACTGTCGCAGAAGTGGTGCGGCTGGTCGGTGCTACAGACGTGGTATTCGTCTGAGATACCGTAGTTTGTTTCGGCGTTGTCTGGGTACTGGTGGTATGTGTCGTAGTTGTCACGCTGGTCGGACCTGCACTGGAGAGTGTCACCGTTGCTGTAGTATGCTGTGTTGTCGAAGATGTCGTGCGGTGTATTGCGGAAGTAGTGACTGACGTGCTGCCAGTAGTCGTTACAGTAGCTGTCGTGTGGGTCGTTCCCGTGGTTCGGGAAGTCGTCACAGATGTTCTCTGGGTAGTGATACTGGTTGTGCCGGCCGTCGTTCTGTGACTGGTGGTATGTGTCGTGTGCGTGGTTGTTTTTGCAATCGTATGTGTTGCCGGTGATGCGGTGACTTTCGCTGTTGTTGTGTGTGATGTGCTGTGGGTAGTCTGTTTCGAGGTTGTAACGCTGCTGGTGGTTTGTTTCGTAGCTGTAGTATGCGTACGTGTGGTTGCAGTAGTATGAGACGACTGCGTTTTCGCTGTAGTCTGTGTTGTTGTGGTGCTGGTTTTTGTAGTGCTTGCTGTAGTCCGTGCTGTTGTGGTACTGGTTTTTGTAGTGCTTGCTGTAGTCCGTGTTGTTGTGGTGCTGGTTTTCGTAGTGCTTGCCGTAGTCCGTGTTGTTGCTGTACTGGATTCTGTAGTGCTTGCTGTAGTTTGTGTTGTTGCTGTACTGGTTTCCGTGGTACTGCTTTCCACAGAGGTAGTTTCCGCAGATGCCGAAGTACTGGTCTGTGTCGTCGATTCCGTAGAAACTGCGGTTTCGGTTGTTGTCGTAACAAGATCTGTAGCCGTTGTTGTTTCCGTAGATTCTTCCGGATCACGATTCAGAAAGACATTCAGAAAAGCCATATCCTCGCCCTTGGCGATGTTGAATCCTTCCAGACAAGTTCCGGACGTGACGCCCTTTTCTTCTGGAATTCCCAGAATCATACAGCCGTCCAACGTGCGTTCCTCTGCACGAATCTCCACACTGCCCGACGATATGTCAGCATATTCTTCCGCATTGTATCCTGCCGGAATCGAATCGATCCACAGGCGGTATCCTGCCAGATATGTGACACCGTCCACCGTCACAGACAGCGGCAAGTCGTCGAAACGATATTGTCCGTCTGCATTGGTATAGGCAACTTGTTTTGCTTCAGGCAGCAGTTCCCACTTTCCGTTGCGGCGATAATACTGCCGGAGTATGATCTTCACATTGGCGATACCGGATTCGCCGTCGCTGATCTGATGATCTCGGTCTGCATCGTCCCAGACAATACCGGAGATCGATACATGAGAATCCTTCTGCACAATGCCGCCGTCATATCCGGTGACATCTGCCGCCTTTACAATGTCATAGTCCACGCCGCGAACCTGACAGCAATACGGTGTATTTCCGCTGAATGCTTTCGCCAGGATCAGGAATGTATCCGGCTCCTGCAGATCCAGTGTGCCGGCAATCAGATCGCTGTCCTTGTCGCTGTCAGCAGCCGCATGATATTTCGTTGCAGCATATCCTTCCGGCATTTCACAAAGCTGCATCTGATACCCCACTAAATATCTCTGACCGTCCTTTTCTATGTAGGTCGGCAGGTTGTCAAAGCGGTAGTGTCCGCCAGATGCGGTTGCCATTGGCGTGCCAGTTGCCACAGGTGTTGCTGTCGCTACCGGTGTACCTGTTGCCACAGGCGTTGCCGTTGCGACTGGTGTGCCAGTTGCCACCAGCACAAAGCTGTCGTCCAGTTTCCAAGTGGTATCGCGGCTGTCGTAATAGCTTCGTGTCAGCTTGACCGTTGCGGTTGCAACGCCCA
>NZ_KI260477.1 GCF_000468015.1 Ruminococcus callidus ATCC 27760
TCATGAGCGTGATCGAAACAGCCAAGCGAAACGGTCTGAATGTTTTTGGCTATCTCTCGTATCTGATGCTGGTTCTTCCTTCATGGGGCAAAACGCCCTCAGACGAACAGCTTGACAGCATCATGCCGTGGAGTGCTACTCTGCCTGAAACCTGCCACAGAACATATCATCAGATCGTTGAAAACATGGCTGAGGTTAAGTGACAGCTTCTCATTCACAGTATTTCATAGTAACTGGCAGTATTTCACGCACAGTAATTCACAGCAGTTCACAGTAATTCATTGTGATGAACCGAATACAGGATTTGAGCCGAGGTTGATCTCGGCTCATTTTTTTGCCCGCTGGTCTGGTTGGCGGTTACGAAAAATCTTAAATGCATAGGAGCGATTCATACTGAATTTACTACGAAAAAAGGGACTTCAAGCGTATGGCACTACTATATCTCCAGCCGACAGCTTAAAGCAGAAGAATTACTGCATCATGCAAGAATGGAATGGTCTGTTGAATCAATGCACTGGCTTCTTGATGTTCATTTTGAAGAGGATTGGTGCAGGGTCGAGAGCAAAGCTGTTCAACAATGTCTGAATATGTTCAGAAAAGCTGCTATTAACCTTATCAAGCGATTCAAATCTTCTGTTAATTCCAAACAAGCTATTTCTCATCTTATGTTCGAATGCTTACTGGATTCAAGGATGATTTTGAGGATTCTTAATGAAAATTGATTTCCATGAGTTTCATCTGACTTTTATTGACTTTGGGTATGTGGATATGGTATACTAAAAAATAACGAAAACTACATTGCGGAAATCTATTTGAATTTTGAGAATGCTGCTGCATATTCGTCATATCAACGCCGCCATCAGAAAATCGCAAAAATTTTAAGCCGAAAAACGGGAAGTGACATTGTGCATATCTGGACTCTTGAAAATTGGAAATATAATTTCACAGACATTTCATCGAGAAGAGGCGGTCTCAGGTTTCGATTCACTTCTGATGTGAATCCAGAAGTACGAGAAGCATGCCTGAAATTTGGAGAGTGGCTGAGAAAAGAGTACATTTTTCCAATAAGGGTGCCGGTATATGTGAAAGGGAAAAAGTACATTAAGTCAATGGATGGGGAAATGGTGCATGGCACTTTCTTTCAGCCGTATGATAAGAGATATGAACCCTATGTACGCGTTGCAACTTGAAACTATGCGGAGGATTTGATAAGACTAGGAAGAGATGATGCCTTGGCTCGGATTCTGGAAACGATCGCACATGAATTGACACATTATTTTCAGTGGATTAACGATATTGAGCTTACAGAAATCGGATACGAACGGCAAGCATCTTCCTATGCAGGATATATTTTGGATGAATACGCTGGAACAGTTGAGCATCCTTGAAAAGCATCAAGCAAAAATCAAAAAACAGGAGATAAGCTTATGAAAAAAATCGTAGCTATAATGTCAGCACTGGCAGTCACAAGTACATGCACATCTTTTTATACTGCATCAAGAAATGAGATCCACATAGAAGCGGCGGAACAGACAGCAGCGATTCAAGGTGATGTCAATGCGGATGGTACGTTTGATATTGCAGATGCAGTTCTTTTGCAGAAGTGGCTTCTTGCTATGCCTGATGTGAAGCTTGTAAATTGGAAAGCTGCTGATCTGTGCGAAGATGATGCGCTCAATGGATTTGATCTTTGCGTAATGAAGCATAGGCTAACTTCTGGAGAAGCAGAAACGCACCAGGTCTATGTGAAAAATACAGAAGAATTGAAAAATGCCCTTGAAAGTGCAAGGGCAGGGGATGAGATCATTCTTGCCGCTGGCGAATATGTCTACAGCGGCGCTACACCAAAGGGATATATGTTCACCAGTTCAGCAGACGGAACAGAAGAAGAGCCGATCCGCATTCATTCTGAGGATCCTGAAAATCTTGCCATACTCTCCGGCTCATCCACAGCTGAAAATTATGTTTTGTCTGTTTCGGGTGACTGGTGGGAAATCAGAGACTTAAAAATCACAAATGCCCAGAAAGGAATTATGATCGACAATTCCAATCATACCAAAATCGTAAATTGTGAAGTGTATCAAATTGGTTCAGAGGGCATACATTTGAGAGACAATAGCTCTTACTGCCTGATTGAAGATTGCAGCGTTCATGATACCGGTGTTGTATCTCCGGGATATGGTGAGGCAGTTTATGTCGGCAGCGCTTATAGTACCACCGGATATGGCTATGACTGTCATTATAATACCATAAGAAACTGTAAACTTGGCCCAAATGTTGCAGCGGAACACGTTGACATCAAAGAGTATACCATTGGTACGATCGTGGAAAACTGTACATTTGACGGAACGGGAATGAGCGGTGAAAATTCCGCCAAAAGTTTTATCAATGTCAAAGGCAATGACTGTATTATCAGAAATAATATCGGCTATCGAAATGGCTGTATGGCAATTCAACGCGCATTCGAGCAGAATAACGTGGTAGAGGGCTGGGGACAAAATGCCCAGGTATATGGCAATAAGGTATATATGGATACGACAACAAATACTTGGGGCAAGAAAATGTACTTTTTGAATGCATGGGATTGTTCCGCTACAGTCTGGGATAATTTTATGGCTTATGACGGCGAACTTTTTTCGGTAGATCATGAAGATGACCACTGGGATTACTATAATTGCAACTTGCTGACTTATGGCGACAAGTGAAACGCTGAGCCTAGCATTTCATGTACCATTGCCTGCTGCAACTCTCTCCACTTTGTGTCGTTCATATAGCTGCACAAATTTCTTTGCTGTACGATTTTTATTCATGCAACCGATGAGCTTGGCTTTGACACTTCGACCTGCTGCCTGATTTCAGAACTTTCCGAGAGACTGTCTATTCCGTTTGGACATCTTCTTGAGTGGTGCTTTGAAATGGCTATTGAGAATGAACAGTATGATGAGTTCCATCCTGATGAAATAACGGAGTTCATGATGGATTTGGGAATCGAGGGTGATGAAGAGTTACAGGAACTGTGCCAGCACTACAATTGTAAGTGGTATGATCTGACCTTTATTCAGGTAACGATTTATCGGCTCGGAATCGACTCTGAAGAGGAACTGAAAAAAATCTGGAACTATTATGATTGCAAATGGATGATGGGAGATCCCTACCCTGTGACACGTCAGATGGTGCAGGATTATCGCAACAAGCATAGTAAGTGAATAGTTAAAGGAGGGTGGAAAATGTACATTGCCTTAGATAAAGAACAAAAACGCATTTCGATTCGTGATGCGGTTCAGGGTGATACATTCTTCTGCCCTGTTTGTCTTGAAAAGATGTTCGTGAAGTCAGGTACCGAACGCGCTCGCCATTTCTCGCATTTTCCGAACTGTGAATGCAACGATAGCTGGAACGGGCAATATGATATGTCCGACTGGCATTACGAGTGGCAAAACCAATTTCCGCCTGAGAATCAGGAAGTAGTTGTTCAGTGTGATGATATCCGCCATAGGGCAGATGTTCTGACTGACAGAAATGTTGTGGAGTTTCAGCATAGCCCCCTCTCTTCCGGAAAGTTTAATGACAGAAATGTATTCTATCATGGAAATATCGGGTATAAGGTCGTATGGCTGTACGATATGCGAGAGGATTTTGAGCAGGAATTAATCACAGAATCGGCTTCGAATCAATTCACATGGGGCAAACCGCGTTCAACATTTCGGAAGTATAACCTGCGTGTCGGTGAAATCGACCTGTTTTTCCAGATTGCGGATGAGGGTGAATGCATCCTTCATATTCAGACTTTTACCAATGATGGATTCCATATCAAACACAAGTATACGAAAGATGCCTTTTTAGCGTATGTCGGCCTAATCAATGGAGTTTGTCCTCCACCGCTTCATCTTGACACGCAGATAGATGAGGAATTCCGTGAGTTTTCTGAAAAGTACAATATCCAATTGAACCCACAGCAGCAGCGGACAGTTCAGGCTGTCGGTGGTGCTAATCTGATGATAGCTGTCCCCGGTAGCGGTAAGACCACAGTCATGGTTGCAAGAATGGGCTACATGATCTACTGTAAAAGAATCGCACCGGAGAATATCCTTGCGATTACATATACAGTCAGTGCTACTAATGATATCAAAAGGCGTTTTGCCGAGAAGTTCGAGCCTGAAATGGCAAGCCGTCTGAACATCCGCACTATCAACTCCCTGTGTGAACAGGTAATCACTAAATATGTTCAGATACATCAGCGCACAAGATTTACAATGCTGAAAGCAAATGAACAAGCCAGTATCATTAAGTCAATCTACATCGCTCTTACCGGTGACAAATTCCCACACGAAGCAGATTTAATTGCGGCTCAGACAGTAATCAGCTACATCAAGAATATGATGTTGACAACGGCTGAACAAAGGGCTGAGTATTTGAATGATGAGCCTTTCTACGAGGAATTCTTCAATCGATATGTCGATACGCTCAAATCGCAAAAGCGCATGGATTTTGATGACCAGTTGGTCTATGCGAGGAATATCCTCATGGCACGTCCGAAGGTTTTAGCGTGGTTTCAAGCTCAATATCAGTATATCTGTGTAGATGAAGCACAGGACACATCAAAAATACAGCATGAAATTATCAGAATACTGGCATCAAAAACAAATAACATCTTCATGGTTGGAGACGAAGACCAGAGTATTTATCGCTTCCGTGCTGCTTACCCTCGTGCGCTCCTCGACTTTACTGATACATATACCAATCCGTATATTCTGTTTCTTGAAACAAATTACCGTTCCACAAAGCCCATTGTATCCGCAGCACAGCGTTTTATAAGCCAGAACATCAATCGACATTCCGAGAAGCACATGGCAGCTAGCAGAGGCAACGGGAAGCCGATTGAGAGAATAACAGTCAGGAAAAAGCATCAGCAGTATTCTGCAATTGCCGAGATATCCAAGAAAGAGCACGCCCAGATGGCAGTGCTTTACCGCAACAACGGTAGTGCTATTCCTTTGATGGACTTATTCCTTCGTGAGAACATCCCATTTGTTCGTTTGAAAGAAGCTGTAGAGAATTTCTTTACGAGCAAGGTAGTTCAGGATATTGTTTATTTTCTCAGATTTGCTATTAATCTGAATGATGCCGAAGCATTTAATCAGGTGTATTATAAGTGCGGATATGGATTCAAAAAGAATGCGGCGTATTGGAGCTGTAGAAAAGCTACGCAGAAGCGAATCACAATAGCTGATGAACTGGTAAACCAGATGGCTCAGTGGCCGACATTGATGCGCAAAGCAGAAGATTTCAGACATAGAATGAAGAAAATAGCAACTTCAAATCCCTATGATGCAATAGATTTGATTTGCCGTTTCTGGTACTATACCTATGCCAAGGAAAATGAACTTGATATAGGAAAGGTGGACATTCTATACGCCTTGGCTGTTCGTGAGGAGACCATAAAAGGATTTCTTGAACGACTGGATCAATTGCCGCAGTTGATCGAAAACTACAGATGCACAGATGAGAATCCAGTCATTTTATCAACTATCCACTCTGCTAAAGGTCTGGAATTTGATACTGTCTACATCGTGGATGTTTATGATGGATGCCTACCACATTCATGTCGGGAAGACGCATCGGAACAGGAACGCATCGACACTTATGAAGAAGAGAGACGCTTATTCTATGTGGGAATCACACGGGCAAAGAACGAACTGCATTTGTTCTATGTCAACGAATGCGGATCAGAATTTGTGAATGCAGTTGCTCCGCCTGACAGAACGGCAAGAGAACCCGTCGTCAGTCACCCTGATGTTCAGATAAGAGAACCACGAATTCAAGCGCCCTCTGTCCCAAAAGCTGAAGCTCCTTCTATTCCGTTAGCCCCCGAACTCGCTGCGTATACCGTGAACACACGAATTAAACATGATGCATATGGAGAAGGCATAATAGTCGGTTCTGAGATAAAGCAAAGCGGTCTTCATATCATAGAAGTTCAGTTTGACAATGGAAACAAGAACCAGTTTCAGCTTGATGTAGTGGTGAGAGCAGGGTTAATGCATTTAGCGTAAGATTTATCGTACGGAGGTGACTTCACTATGAAAAATCCCTTACCTGAGAGACTATCAATGATAGAGGACTTCATGTACACCGAGCCGAAGGAATGGCATAAAAAGATTCGCACGGAGATTCAGCATCTCCGTCAGGCACATTCCAAGGCGATGAAGAAGAATAACCGCATCACCAGCGGACTGCTCGACTTGGAGCCTGCAATGGAGAAGCGGCGTACCGCCGCCCTCCTGTCATCGCTCGAAAAGCTGAACGAGCATGACCGCCAACTTGCTGGTGACTGGATCACGCTCAATATCTTTAGCGAGAGCTATGCTCCAGTGCAGTATGACGGTCATATCCTGACAGCATCATCAATATGGATTCTTGACCGACTATCTGAATTGAATGTCCCACTAGACAAGATATATATGCTCCTACCTACGGACGAGGAACTGATAGACGATCTATTCGAGATAGACATATGGGACTGCCAGTACGAGGAAGACCTCATAGCTAGCGTGGAATATGTTCTGCGTTACCGAAATCAGGACATTGCACCGCTTGAAAGCAATGGCGGCGATGGTGAACGCATTCTGACCAGTAACCTCGCTGCAGAAGGCAAAGACCATGCCGCTGTTCCGAGCAGGCAAAAGTTCGAGTCGCTCCTTGCTCTATTACCACAATGGATGAAGGATGAGGCTATTGCTCACTTGGAAGCTTGTCATCAGGCGTGGACAGAACGCTTCTTTACAGGTATAGGCTTCTTTAAGGGGCAGTACATTGACAAAGTTCATAATGCAAACACGATTCGCAAGGAAATCAACGAAATACGTGACAAGCTGGAGTGCAAGGCAAAGCAGTACATGGCTGAACGAGAGCGTTTGAGAAAGAACAGGAAAGCTCAGATCAAAAGCAAGCCGAATGCACCAATCAATGCACCGCTGATGAATCCGCTGAGAGCTCCTAACCTTCCAATTATCTTCGAAACAGCTCTGGCATATGCACCTTCACCGCTGACAGCTCTTATTAATGGTGCCGGCGACATGGGCGATGCGGAGATTGTTTCGCTCCTTGACAAGATGAAGGGGTTGGATAACCTTCATGAAACGGCGCTAAAGGAACTGGATGATGTTATAGATCAGCGCGGAAAGTTCCTGTATATGATCGTACACCGCAGCTATCTTACATTTGATTTTGTCACTGAGTATTTCCCAGAAGAATTGCACGAAGCGATGCTGAAGCCGGTTCCCGTTCCTGATCCGTATGAGCTGTGCTTTGCAATGCTGTATGCAGTCGAAACTGGCAACGATATTCCTTGGCTATACGGCTCCTGCATCGGTACGCTGTCTGAAGTGGTAGACTATCTGCCGTGGGGAATGTCCGACTATAGCGAAATGGAAGACCCATACTGGGAAGAAGTGCCACCCATGAGTTCCAAAGTGCCGGACTTTCCTGATTGGTACGCAAGAGACTACTACTGGAAGAACGATGATGAGTACGAGGCGAGGAACCTATCACAGATTATTTATTTTATTTAAATCCCGACTTGCAAACGGTACCTAAAAGTAGTATATTGTTCCCCCAATTAAACCTTTCCAAAATCAAGCGGCATAGGAAGTAAAATCAGAAGTAAAAAAAGATGCAATTTTAGACGGATTTAGCTGCAAAGTTTTAAGATGAGAGCGAACATTTTTCTCAAGTTCTTTTTCAGAACGAGGAGAGGCTTTTTTACCAACAGCACGTTTCAGATCGCTGTTAACGAGCTCGTCGGGATTGTATTCGGGAGCATAAGGGGGCAGATAAAAAATAAATATATTACAAGTGTGGTGGATATGTTAAATAACGTACAAAAAGCTGCTTATGAACTGATTCAATCAGATGCGAGATTTATTTACACATTAACCGATATACAGCAAAATGCTAAGAATATCAGCAGCAATTATATTATGATGAGTCAACCTTATATTGGCTTGTTTGCATATGGAGCAGAACAATGGTGTCAAAAGCTTGGATTAGATGCTCCAAAATTTACTGGCACAGAGAAAACATATTACTCTGCCCTGAGACAAAGTCATAAGCTATATGAAAAGTCATATTCTAAATTTTTGTTGGATTTGATGGATAAATTTTATGAAAGTGACAACTATTTTTATAAAATCCGTGGGCTTCGAGAAAAATTGTTTGGATATTACAACGTGGGGACAGATCTGTGTAATGGATATTTCTGCGGAAACACAATTTTGTGTGCTTTATACACACCGGTGAATGTTTTGAACAATAAAAATATCGGATTTTTGATTAAAAATATTAGTGTGGTAGCGGGAAAACTTGCAAATTTTTTTGACTGTAAGAATTTTCCGCCATATAACTACGATGATACTGTTTTAGTAAAATATGAGGATTATCATTTTTATAATAACTGTCCATTAAAATTAAAAACGAATTTCGGCTTTCTACTTTTTTCAATTCTTTGCAGCGTTAATTATGCTGTTAAATTTATAGACAAATGCTTTGTCAATGAGATTCTACAAAAGTTTAAGTTCGCATATCTTCAGTATTACTATCTTTGTGATTTTATCAAAGAGTTAAATGCTGCAAATGGAACAATCTTTTATATCAATGAGTCTTTGAAAAACAGAGCTTTTAGGAACTGCCTTGCACATTATGGATTAGGTCAATATATTTCCGAAAACGAATTGATTGATGATGATATATTAAAAGGGCTGACAAGAAAAGCTTTTAATATGGATTACTCGGAAACAAAAGAACAACTATATTTTTACCTTACCGAGTTAACAAATCAAATTGAAGAAAAAATCCTTTCTTAAAATATTTCACTTAGAAAGCACAGCTGATTTTCCCTTTCAAACTATAAATGAGCATCCCTAAAAAATGCACAAAAAGATAGGACAACAGTCCCAAAAAGAGTTATAATGTACTTGAGACCTACATTAACTCAAAGGAGTGTTGTCCTATGAAAACAAGTATACACTATTCTGAAGAAATTTGCAAAAGATTGGAAGCAAAAAAATTGACGGAAACCATTTCGCCCTATGCGATGGAACACATCAATACGATCATGCTTGCGATATTTAGAGCTTGTGTTTATCGGTAAAGTATGCGGATTTTCGAGCATAATTTTTATGCTGACAAGGAAAATATCCGCAGGAATACTGTCGTATTGCAAGGATATTTGACGAAGTTCAGCAGGAAAATTTGCCGAAAAGACGTGTGCTGAACCGATGAACACAAGCTCTTAGTACAGGATACCATGGAAAAACAGTTGATATGGAGAAGTGCAGTGACAAGCATCGTACCAGTATCTCTCGTTTTTTGCATAACGATCAATGGAATGCATCATCGCTGGAAAAGGCAATGAAGGAGCTGGTAATCCACACAATTTATGAGGAAGCCGAACGCAGTGGGAAACCGATTCTTTGCATCGTTGATGATACGATTGCATCCAAGACAAAACCATCATCAAAGGCAATACATCCAATGGAAGCAGCAAATTTTCACTTTTCACATTTGAAAAGAAAACAGGATTATGGTCATCAGGCGGTAGGCGTTCTGCTTTCCTGTAATGGGATTACGCTGAATTACACAATGATTATGTATGATAAATCGGTTTCCAAAATCGATACTGTAAAGCAAATTGCGGAAGAACTTCCAACGGCTCCGACATCGTCATACCTTCTTTGTGACAGTTGGTATGTATGCGAAAAGGTCGTAAATGCGTTCATTTGCAAAGGCTTTCACACTGTCGGAGCTTTGAAGACGAATCGTATCCTATATCCATACGGCACAAAAATGAATGTCTGTGAATTTGCCGGAAAACTGATAGAAGCAAAGTGCAGGGAACTCTTTCACCTCGTGACCGTGAAAGGGCGAAAGTACTACGTTTACCGATATGAAGGCAATTTGAACGGAATTGAAAATGCAGTTGTTTTGTTATCTTATCCGGCAAAGTCGTTCGGTAAAGAGAAAGCTCTGCGTGCATTCATCAGCACAAATGCAGCTCTTTCGGATGAAGAAATTCTGGATTTGTATGTTGTACGTTGGGAGATT
>NZ_KI260478.1 GCF_000468015.1 Ruminococcus callidus ATCC 27760
TGAAATGCTCCCCTTTTGTTAGACAATATGGTATAATAGAAATATACCAATTAAAAAGTCTAACGAAAGGGGGCATTTTTATGCCAAAAGGACAGCCGAACAAAAGATACACGCCGGAATTCAAAATCAAAGTAGTGGAAACAATGCACAGAGAAAAGTTAAGCTATCGTGAAACTGCACGTCAATTTGACATACCGAATAGTAGAGTAACAGCCTGGGAACGAATCTATCTTGAGGAAGGAGCGGAGGGACTTTACGTAGAACGCAGAGGAAGGAAATCCACAGGGCGGTCTCCGAAAATCAAGAAAGAAGTAGAAGAAGATCTGATTGCAGAAGTACAGCGCCTTCGTGCGGAGAATGCGTACTTAAAAAAATTGAATGCCTTGGTTGCCGAGAGGGTACGGCAAGAGAAAAAGCACAAGTGATATGGGAACTGAGGCATGAACATAAGATAGGGCTGCTCATTGAGATTGCTGATATTCCCCGCAGTACCTACTACTATTACAGTAAGCAATTTGATCATCCAAAGCCGGATCGATATGCTGAAATCAAAACTGAAATACGCCGCATTTACGATGAAAGCAAAGGTCGTTATGGATATCGGAGAATCACCAAAGAATTGAAGAAGAAGTTTGTTGTCAATCACAAGACAGTACAGAAACTGATGCGTAAAATGGGTATATTTTGCCGTGTTCGTATGCACAAGTACAACTCATACAAGGGTGATGTCGGCAGAATCGCACCGAATCTTTTGGAACGGGATTTCAAAGCAGATAAGCCAAATCAGAAGTGGGTAACTGACGTTACTGAATTTGCGTTGTTTGGAATTAAGCTGTATCTGTCACCCATCATTGATTTATATAATGGCGAAGTGATCTCATACAATTTAAGCCGTCATCCGAATTTGAACCAGGTAACAGATATGCTTGAGAAAGCGTTTTCAAAAATACCGGACAATACAAATCTGATTCTTCATTCCGATCAAGGATGGCAGTATCAGCATAAGCACTATCAAAAAATGCTGAAAGAGAAAGGCGTCAAACAGAGCATGTCCCGAAAGGGGAATTGTCTTGACAATGCCTGTGCCGAGAACTTTTTCAGTTTGCTGAAAACGGAGCTTCTCTATTTGCAGGAATTTCATTCTGTCGAGCATTTCATTGAAGAGCTTCATGAATACATAGAATGGTACAACAACAAACGCATCAAGCTTAAGCTTAATGGTCTATCTCCTATAGATTTCAGACAGGAAGCTGCATAGCAAAAGCGACCAAGATTCCTCTTAGTCGCTTTGCATAGATTTTCTTTTGAATCTTTGTCTAACTTTTTGGGGTCAGTTCA
>NZ_KI260479.1:0-343 GCF_000468015.1 Ruminococcus callidus ATCC 27760
ACTCTCAACATCAAACAAAAGATTTTACATCAGTAGAAGATTCTCTGTGTAATCTTCGTGTGATATTTGACCTTGTAGTACAAGTGGAACGCGAACTCTTTTCTTTTTTTGCTTCTTTTTTTCTTTTCAGTAAAGAAAAAAAGAAGCGTAACTCTTTGTGAAATCGGTTGGCTGCCGTAGCAGGTAACCCCTCAGTCACCTGCGGTGACAGCTCCCCTAAAGGGAAGCCTAGAAATGCAAACTTGCAAACGCCATATTTCATAAAGTTACCCGTTTTCACCGGAAAACACTTGAATACCAACATTACCAATACAGGCAAGGGCAACTATCGGCGTTGGCAAGC
>NZ_KI260479.1:443-738 GCF_000468015.1 Ruminococcus callidus ATCC 27760
CCCCTCCACCAGCTTCGCTGGTCCCCCTCCCCTTCAGGGGAGGCTTATGCACAAACTTACAAACGCCGTATGAAATAAAGTTACCCCCCTGCACAAGAAAACACTTGAATATCAACATTACCAATACAGGCAAAGGCAACAATCGGCGTTGGCAAGCCACAGGCGGACAGCGAGGGCAACGAGCGAATTCCGCCGGACGGTTTCGACATGGCTGCACTAGAAAATCGCTGCCCTCTGGCAAGTCTGCGAGGCGATGCAGGCACAATGTCATTAACTTAACATCTAGCCAAGCGAG
>NZ_KI260480.1:0-19796 GCF_000468015.1 Ruminococcus callidus ATCC 27760
AAGCCGTCAGGCGGGCTTTGTGCGGTATTGCCCTTTTTATATTGTTGTCTATATCATTATTCTGGAAAAGGAGTTACGCGTTATGTCTAAGATTTATCAAGGTGCAGTAGAACTGATTGGAAACACCCCGCTGGTGGAAGTCACCAATCTGGAAAAGAAACAGGGACTGAAAGCCCGTGTGCTGGTGAAGCTGGAATATCTCAATCCGGCAGGCAGCGTCAAGGATCGTATCGCAAAGGCAATGCTGGAAGATGCAGAGCAGAAAGGCAAGCTGAAAGAAGGCTCTGTGATTATTGAGCCAACTTCGGGGAATACTGGTATCGGACTGGCTGCCATTGCTGCATCAAAGGGGTATCGTGTGATCCTCACCATGCCGGAAACCATGAGTGTGGAACGCCGGAACATTCTGAAAGCATACGGTGCGGAGATCGTGCTGACACAGGGCGTAAAGGGCATGAAGGGTGCCATTGAACGTGCCAGGGAACTGGCGGCAGAAATTCCCAACAGCTTTATTCCGGGACAGTTCGAAAACCCTGCCAATCCGGAAGCACACCGCAAGACGACCGGTCCGGAGATCTGGCGGGATACGGACGGCAAGGTGGACTTCTTTGTTGCCGGTGTCGGCACCGGCGGTACTGTCAGCGGTACCGGTGAATATCTGAAGTCCCAGAATCCGGATGTGAAAATCGTTGCCGTAGAACCGGCAGATTCTCCGGTGCTCGCCGGCGGAAAGCCCGGTCCGCACAAGATTCAGGGTATCGGTGCCGGATTTGTGCCCCAAACCATGAACACCAAAATCTATGATGACATTTTCGAAGTACAGAACGATGATGCGTTTGCAGCAGCAAAGCTGATCGCGAAGCATGAGGGCATTCTGGTAGGGATTTCCTCCGGTGCAGCACTCTACGCCGCACTGGAACTGGCGAAGAAGCCGGAAAATGCCGGAAAGACGATCGTGGCTCTGCTGCCGGACAGCGGCGACCGGTATTATTCCACCACCCTGTTCGCAGACTAAACAGCAATATCACGCAAACCGGAGAGAGGAGGAAGTATCATAAAAATTTCAACGAAAGTAGAATGCGGCATTATCGCACTGATCGATATTGCCCTGCATTCGGAAAATGGAGAAGCAGTTGCAGTCAGCAGCATTTCCAAGCGGCAGAATATTTCTGTGAAATATCTGGAACAGATTCTGGTTGCACTGCGGCAGACACATTTGATTCGTGGTATCAAGGGCTTTAAGGGCGGCTATGTGATCGCCCGTCCGGCAGACAAGATTTCGTTTCAGGAAATCATTGATGCTCTGGATATTACCATTCTGGGCGATGCGGATACCGGCGGAGCAGAAGACACCTCTCTCCTGAAAGCAACTGTGCAGGAATGCCTCTGGGATCAGATGACTGCTTATTTGCGGCAGTTTTGCAGCAGCATTACGTTACAGGATATGATGGATCGTTATCGGAATTCTATTCCGCAGGACGAGGCGTTTATGTACTACATCTAAGGCAATACCGCACGAGCTTTGTACAGTGTTGCCCTAAGGGAAAGCGAATTCCGGAATCAGACGGCACCAGAAGCGATTTCTGGTGAACCGTCTGATTTTTGCACGAAAAGTCATGTATTTTCTGTTTTGAACATTGATTAAAAATGTCGAATTTGAACAAATTGAAAAAGTCGAACAAATCATATAAAACCTATTGACTTACTAGTGAAAAGGTGATATAATAGGCTCATGACAAGGGAACAATCGAAAAAATGTTCCGAGAACGAGAGGAGCGTGGGTGAACGCATGAAGTTTAATACGGCATTGCTGCATCAGAATTTTGACGGCGAAAAGAGTACAGGTTCTACGATCATGCCGATTTATCAGGTGAGTGCATTCGCACATGAAACGGCAGAAAAATTAGAGAAAGTCTTTCACAATCAGGCACCAGGATTTGCATATACGAGAATCAGCAATCCCACAGTAGATGCTTTTGAAAAGCGGGTAGCCGCAATGGAAAACGGCATCGGAGCAGTCAGCTGTTCTTCCGGCATGACGGCGGTGACAATGGCACTTCTGAACATTCTCCATGCGGGAGATGAAGTGATCGCCGGTTCGGGACTGTTCGGCGGAACCATTGATCTGTTTTCTGACCTGAAAGCGTTTGGCATCACCACACGCTTTGCAGAATCGATCACAGTAGAGGAGATCGAACCGCTGATCAACGAGAACACCAAGGTGGTCTTTACGGAACTGATCGGAAATCCGAAGCTGGACGTAGTAGACTTGAAAGCGGTTTCGGAACTGGTGCATGCTCACGGGATTCCGCTAATCATCGACAGCACCACTGCTACACCGTATCTGATCCATCCGTTTGCATACGGAGCAGATGTGGTGGTACATTCTTCTTCCAAGTACATCAACGGCGGCGGAAATGCCATCAGCGGCGTGATCGTGGACAGCGGCAATTTCCACTGGGACAGCAGCCGGTATGACGGATTCGAACCCTATGCCAAGTATGGCAAGTTTGCTTATCTGGCAAAGCTGCGGAATGCGATCTGGAGAAATGTGGGCGGTTGTTTGTCCCCGATGAATGCGTTCCTGAACTCCGTGGGGCTGGAAACGCTGGGGCTGCGGATGGAACGGCTCTGTGACAATGCGTTGCAGCTGGCACAGTATCTGGACAGCGTGGACGGCGTAGAGGTCAATTATCCGGCACTGGAAAAGAGTCCCTATTATTCGCTGGTGCAGAAACAGTTCGGCGGCAAGGGCGGTGCGATTCTGACGCTCCGTGCCGGCAGCAAGGAAAAGGCGTTCTGCTTGATCAATCATTTGCAGTTCGCCACCAATGCTACCAATATCGGCGATGTGCGGACACTGGTGATCCACCCCGCAAGTACGATTTATGCACACAGCAATGAAGCACAAAAACAAAGTGCCGGCGTATATGAGGATTTGATCCGCATCAGCGTGGGCATTGAAGATATTGAAGATCTGATCGAAGATTTCGGACAGGCGATCGCGAAAATGCAGGAGGAATGTTAAATGGCAGTCGATTATGCGACCTTAAAAAAAGGCGGCTTCATGCGGCAGAAACAGAAGAATCACTTCTCCCTCCGGCTTCGTGTGGTCGGCGGTAATCTGACGGCAAAGCAGCTGGCAAAAATTGCAGAAGTGGCAGAACAGTTCGGTGACGGACATGTGCATCTGACCTCCCGCCAGAGCGTGGAAATTCCCTTTGTGAAGCTGGATCAGATCGAAGAAGTCAAGGCGGCACTGGCAGAGGGCGATGTGGAACCGGGCGTTTGCGGACCGCGTGTCCGTACCATTACCGCATGTCAGGGCGAGGCAATCTGTCCCAGCGGCTGTATCGATACGTACACACTGGCAAAGGAACTGGACGAACGATACTTTGCACGGGAACTGCCCCATAAGTTCAAGTTCGGCATCACCGGCTGTCAGAATAACTGCCTGAAGTCCGAAGAAAATGACTTGGGCATCAAGGGTGGCATTCAGGTGAAATGGCGTGAGGAGGACTGCATTCAGTGTGGTGTCTGCGTCAAGGCTTGCCGCAGCGGTGCCATTACACACGAGGGTGAAAAAATCGTCGTAGACGAAAGCAAGTGTAACTTCTGCGGACGCTGCGTCAAGGCATGTCCCACAGAAGCATGGGATACCGTACATGGCTACATCGTTTCCTTTGGCGGACTGTTCGGCAACAGCATTCATAAGGGCGAACCGGTTATTCCGTTTATTGCGGACAAGGAAAAGCTTCTGAAGATTTGCGATGCGACCATTCAGTTCTTTGAGAACAACGCCAAGGCAGGCGAACGGTTCCAGTTCACATTGGAACGGGTAGGCAGAGAAAAATTTGAAGAAAAAATCTGGGAGGCATACAATGGCTGATTTTCAAATTGATGATACCGTAGATATTACAGACGTGGTTTGCCCGGTGACATTTGTCAAGGCAAAGGTGGCACTGGAAGAACTGGACGACGGACAGATCCTTTCCATTCACATGAACGACGGCGAGCCGGTGCAGAACGTACCGCGGAGCATTAAGGAAGAAGGACACAAGATCCTGAAGCTGCTCCAGAATGAGGACGGCACATACGACCTGATCGTCAAGAAAGTGGGTGATTGAATGGCTGCACGTGTCACACAGGATACGTTCCGGAAAGAAGTGCTGGAAGCAGAGGGACTGGTACTGGCGGACTTTTATTCCGACAGCTGCATTCCCTGTAAGCGGCTTTCGCCGGTTCTGGCGGAACTGGAAGAAGCATACGGCGATGCTCTGAAAGTGGCAAAGATCAACATCAACTTTGATCTGCCGCTGGCGGAACAGTACGAAGTGCAGGCGGCACCGACTCTGATCTTCTTCAAGAACGGAGCAGAGCAGGACAGACGCAGAGGTCTAGTCAAAAAAGCAGAATTGCAGGAGATCATTGATTCCCTGAAATAACACATAAAGGAGTATAGAATTATGAAAATCACAGTTGCAGGTGTACAGAAGGAAGTCGCAGACGGTCTGACCGTGGCTCAGCTGATCGTGGACGAAAATGTGGAAACCCCGCAGTACGTCACCGTCACCATTAACGACGAATTCGTAGAAAACGGCACATTCGAGCAGACCGTTCTCAAGGACGGCGACAATGTAGAGTTTCTCTATTTCATGGGAGGTGGACAGTAACATGGCATTTACCAACGAACAGATCGAGCGTTACTCCCGCCACATCATTCTGAAAGAAGTCGGTGTCAAGGGACAGAAGAAGCTGCTGAATGCCAAGGTGCTGATCATTGGTGCCGGCGGTCTGGGTGCTCCGGCTGCAATGTATCTGGCTGCCGCAGGCGTAGGTACGATCGGCATTGCAGATGCAGACGAAGTAGACCTGTCCAATCTCCAGCGGCAGATCATTCATGCCACCGCTGATGTGGGCAAGGCAAAGGTACAGTCCGCCAAGGAAACCATGGAGGCAATCAATCCTGATGTCAAGGTCAACACCTACCGGACTTTCGTCACCAGCGAAAACATCATGGATCTTATCAAGGACTATGATTTCGTCATTGACGGCACAGACAACTTTCCAGCAAAGTTCCTCATCAACGATGCCTGTGTTATGGCGAAGAAGCCGTTCTCCCATGCCGGTATTATCCGGTTTCAGGGTCAGCTGATGACCTATGTGCCGGGAGAAGGTCCCTGCTATCGCTGCGTATTCAAGAACCCGCCTCCGAAGGACGCAGTACCGACCTGCAAACAGGCTGGTGTCATTGGTGCAATGGGCGGCGTGATCGGCAGCTTACAGGCAATGGAGGCGATCAAGTACATTCTGGGTATCGGCAACCTGCTGACCGGCTATCTGCTGACCTATGATGCACTGAAAATGGAATTCCGCAAGGTAAAGCTGCCGTCTGAAACTTCCGGCTGTGCAGTTTGCGGGACACACCCCACAATTACCGAACTGATCGACTATGAACAGGCAGAATGCGATGGTGTTGGACTATGATTCAATTGAACAAAGCAGATTTTGAAAAAATGCTGGCACATGCGACCAGAGAGCTTCCGGACGAAGCCTGCGGTCTGATCGCCGGCGAGGTACAGGGAACGGACAAGATCGTCAGGAAGGTATATCTGCTGACGAACATTGACCATTCCAATGAGCATTTCAGTCTGGATCCCAAGGAACAGCTGGCAGCAGTCAAGGATATGCGTGCCAATGGGCTGGTTCCGCTGGGAAACTGGCATTCTCACCCCGAATCGCCGTCCAGACCGTCGGAAGAAGATAAGCGGCTGGCATATGACAGCAAGGCAAGCTATATGATTCTTTCCCTGATGGATCGGGAGAATCCGGTGCTGAATTCGTTCCATATCGAAGGCACCGATGCAGAAAAGGAAGACTTGCAGATCAAGGAGTAAGCTATGTATGACATCATTATCATCGGCAGCGGTCCGGCAGGACTGACGGCAGCGATCTATGCCAGCCGTGCCAGATTACAGACACTGGTGCTCGAACGGGATACCATGGGTGCCGGACAGATCGCTGTGACAGAACAGGTGGATAATTACCCCGGACTGCCCCACATCGGCGGCTATGAACTGGGCGAAAAATTTCGGGAACATGCCACAGAACTGGGGACGTTGTTCTGTGAGAATGATGTCACACATCTGGAAAAGAAAGACGGATACTTCACCGCAACGCTGGAGGATCACACAGAGCTCCAAGCCAGAAGCGTGATCTACGCCGCAGGGACTTCCTACCGGCGGCTGGAAATTGCCGGCGGCAGGCTGGCAGGCGTTTCCTACTGTGCCACCTGTGACGGGGCATTTTATCAGGGCAAAGTTGTTGCTGTGATCGGCGGCGGAGATACGGCTCTGGAAGATGCACTGTATCTCTCCCGCATGGCAAAGACCGTGTATCTGGTGCATCGGCGGGATACGTTCCGTGCCAATGCGGCATTGCAGGAAGCGGTGCAGAAAACTGAAAATATTGTTCTGGTGACCAATGCCGTTCCCACGGAGATCACCGGAGAAAAACGGGTGGAAACCCTGAAGCTGCTGCATGGCGGCAGTCCGGAAGAACTTTCGCTGGACGGTGTGTTTGTGGCGATCGGCAGCGTGCCGAATACCAGCCTGCTGGAGGGCGTTGCAGAACTGGACAGCAGCGGCTATGTGCAGGCAGGAGAGGACGGCAGGACCTCTGTAGAGGGACTGTTTGCCGCAGGGGACGTGCGGACAAAGGCATTGCGGCAGGTGATCACAGCGGCGGCGGACGGTGCAAACTGTGTGGCTTCTGCGGAAAAATACCTGTTGGAAAACAGAGGATAAAGATGGTGATGAAATGAAAATCGAACGCTGCAAAACAGATGTACTGATCATCGGCGGCGGCACAGCCGGCTGCTATGCGGCACTGACCATTGCAGATCAGTCTGATGCAAAAGTGCTGATCTGTGAAAAGGCTCATATCAAACGCAGCGGCTGTCTGGCAGCCGGTGTCAATGCACTGAATGCGTATATTACAGAGGGCAGAGTGCCGCAGGATTATGTGGACTATGCCCGAAAAGATGCCGACGGGATCGTTCGCGGCGATCTGCTTCTCACCATGTCTGAACGGCTCAATCAGGTGACCGAGCATATGGAACGTCTGGGGCTGGTGATCCTCAAAGATGCAAACGGAAAGTACGTGGCACGCGGCAACCGCAATCTGAAGATCAACGGCGAAAACATGAAGCCGATCCTGGCAAAGGCCGTAGAGGCTCTGCCGCAGGTGACGATTAAGAATCACGTCAACATCACGGATTTCTTCGTGAAAGACAACCGGATCCAGGGGACGTTCGGTTTCAACATTCAGGACGGCACCATGTATGTCATTGAAGCCAATGCCGTTATGATCGCCACCGGCGGTGCGGCTGGTCTGTATAAGCCCAACCACCCCGGCTTCTCCCGCCACAAGATGTGGTATCCGCCCTTTAATACGGGGGCAGGCTACGCGATGGGCATTCGTGCCGGTGCAGAGATGACCACCTTTGAGATGCGGTTCATTGCTCTGCGTTGCAAGGACACCATTGCTCCTACCGGTACACTGGCACAGGGCGTGGGAGCCAAGCAGGTGAATTCGCTGGGCGAGGTCTATGAAACCAAGTACGGGCTGACCACCTCGGAACGTGTCTACGGCACAGTCAGCGAGAACCTTGCCGGCAGAGGTCCCTGCTATCTGCGGACAGAGGGCATCACGCCGGAACAGGACGACTCCCTAATGAAAGCCTATCTGAACATGGCACCGTCCCAGACGCTGAAGTGGATCGAGAACGGCAGGAAGCCCTCTCAGCAGAATGTGGAGATCGAGGGCACAGAGCCGTACATCGTGGGCGGTCATACTGCCAGCGGCTACTGGGTGGACACCAAGCGTGCCACCACGATAGAGGGGCTGTACGCCGCCGGAGATGTTGCCGGCGGATGTCCCCAGAAATACGTTACCGGTGCGTTGGCGGAGGGCGAAATTGCCGCGGAATCCATGCTGGAATTTCTGCGTTCCCATACGCCGGTGCCGCCGGAGGAAGCGGCGGTGCAGGAGCACCTTGCAGAAGCAGCACATTTCCTGACAACAGACGGCGGGCTGTTTGATACGGAACAGCTGGAAGATGCGATGCAGACCGTCATGGACACCTATGCCGGCGGTATCGGCACCAATTACCGGTTCCACGAAAAGGAACTGGGCATTGCCGATGACAAGATTGCACGGCTGACGGAGCTGTCCGACCAGCTGCATGCAGCGGATTATCAGGAACTGATGTATATTTACGAACTGCGGGAACGGCTTCTGGTGTGCCGCAGCGTGATCGCACATCTCAAGGCGAGAAAAGAAACCCGTTGGCACAGCTTCGCCGAAAATCTGGACTATCCGGAAAAGGACGATGCACACTGGAAGAAATACGTCAATTCCCGCATGAAAAACGGGAAGCTGGAAATCGTTTTCCGCGATCTGGTAGAGGAGGGACAGAACTATGAGCATTGCCATTAACGCCAAGCAGTGTGTCGGCTGCGGAAAATGCAGCATGGTCTGCCCCGGCAGCCTGATCCACATGAATGCAGACGGAAAAGCGTTTATCAAGTACCCGAAAGACTGCTGGGGCTGCACCTCCTGTCTGAAAGAGTGTGCAGTACACGCCATTCGCTTTTATCTGGGAGCAGATATGGGCGGCATGGGCAGTCTGGTACACACGGAAAAAGAGGGCGATGTCCTACGCTGGATCATCGATCACCCCGACGGAAAAACCAGTGAGATCCGTATTCATACCAAACAGTCGAACCAATATTGAGGAGGAAACCTTATGCACGAATTGTCACATCTTGACGAACTGGAAGCAGAGGCAATCTACATTATCCGAGAAGTTGCGGCAGAATGCGAAAAGCCGGTAATGCTGTACTCCATCGGCAAGGATAGTTCCGTAATGCTGCATCTGGCGATGAAAGCATTTTATCCGGAAAAGCCGCCTTTCCCGTTCTTACATATCGATACCACATGGAAGTTCAAGGACATGATTCGTTTCCGTGATGAAACTGCCAAGAAGCTGGGCATTGAGATGCTGGTCTACACCAACGAAGAAGGTGTCAAGCAGGGCATCAACCCCTTTGACCACGGTGCAGCTTATACCGACATCATGAAAACACAGGCTCTGAAACAGGCTCTGACCAAGTACGGCTTTACCGCAGCATTCGGCGGCGGCAGACGTGACGAGGAAAAGTCCCGTGCGAAAGAACGAATCTTCTCGTTCCGGAACGAAGCACAGGCGTGGGACCCGAAGAACCAGCGTCCGGAAATGTGGAAGCTGTACAACACCAAGATCAAAAAGGGCGAAAGCATGCGGGTATTCCCGATCTCCAACTGGACGGAAAAGGACATCTGGCAGTATATCAAGCGGGAAAACATCGACATCGTGCCGCTGTATTTTGCAGCAGAACGTCCGGTCGTTTATCGGGACGGCAATATCATTATGGTAGATGACGACCGTCTGCCGCTGAAGCCGGGCGAAAAGCCGGAGTATAAATCCATTCGGTTCCGTACCCTCGGCTGCTATCCGCTGACCGGCGGTATTGAATCAACAGCTACCACGCTGGACGAGATCATTGATGAAACCCTGAGTTCCGTTTCTTCGGAGCGAACCTCCAGAGTTATCGATAACGAGGCAGCCGGCAGCATGGAACGCAGAAAGCGGGAGGGATACTTCTAATGAAGGGTTTATTGAAATTTATCACATGCGGCAGCGTAGACGACGGAAAATCCACGCTGATCGGACATATTCTCTATGATGCAAAGCTGCTGTACGCAGATCAGGAAAAGACATTGGAACTGGACAGCAAGGTGGGCAGCCGCAGCGGTGCCATTGACTACTCCCTGCTGCTGGACGGTCTGATGGCAGAACGGGAACAGGGTATCACCATTGACGTGGCATACCGGTACTTCACCACCGACAACCGCAGCTTTATCGTTGCAGACACCCCCGGACATGAAGAATACACCCGAAACATGGCGGTAGGTGCATCGTTCGCTGACTTGTCTGTAATTCTGGTTGACGCTTCGCAGGGTGTGCTGGTGCAGACCAGACGGCATGCCCGAATCTGCAAGCTGATGGGTATCCGCTATTTTGTCTTTGCGGTAAACAAGATGGACTTGGTGGGCTACAGCGAAGCACGGTTCCGCGAGATCGAAGCACAGATCGCAGAACTCCGCAAGGAGCTGGAACTGGAAAACGTATACATCATTCCGCTGTCTGCAACAGAGGGCGACAATGTGACCAAGAAGTCAGAGAACATTCCGTGGTATGATGGTGTGCCGCTTCTGGAATATCTGGAAAACGTGGACATTCATTCCGACAGCCACGAAAAGGGATTCTATATGCCGGTACAGCGTGTATGCCGTCCGGATCACACTTTCCGTGGTTTTCAGGGACAGATCGAAGCCGGTACAGTTCGCGTAGGCGATTCGATCACCACGCTGCCCAGCAATGAAACTGCTACCGTCAAGGGCATTCTGATGACAGACCAGTCTGTGGACGAAGCCTTTGAGGGACAGCCGGTCACCATTTCGCTGGACAAGGAAGTGGACGTTTCCCGCGGCTGCGTTTTTGTCAAGGACGCAGATGTGGCAGTATATAAGAAGCTGACGGTTTCTCTGCTGTGGATGGATGATGAGCCGCTGAGCATCGGCAAGGACTATCTGGTGAAGCTGGGAACCAAGCTGATCCCCGGCATTCTGACTAAGGTGGATTATGCCATTGATGTCAACACCGGTGCACATCAGGAAACAGACACACTGGAAAAGAACGGCATTGCCGTTTGCGAGATTCTGCTGACAGAGGGCATTGTGGCAGATCTGTTCTCCAATCACAAGGTGCTGGGCGAGCTGATCCTGATCGACCGTGTGACGAATATGACTTCTGCATGCGGCGTTGTCGATGCTGTCAGCGAGAAGGTCAGCAGCACTGCCGACCGCAACTCCTTCCAGTACGGCGACCTCAAGGCAAGAGGGGACATCTTCGAGGAATTCTACTACGATACCGAGAGCCTGAACGTGTTGAAGTACAATCCGGTGAGCCAGACCTATACAGTAGGGGACGAGATTCCCACCAGCGGCGACAGCTACCACTATCCGGACAGCTTCGACTGCATCGTACTCCGTGACGGCGTGGCTGTGCGGATCCGTGACAAGAAGATCACGGCGATCCTGCCGGCAAGTGAGTATACCTATGACGGCGTGCCGGTTATCAACGGACGCGGTTTTGAGGTGCTGGTACACTCCGCCGAGGAAGCAAAGGCATTTTTGAGCGAGTATGCTCAAACCGGCGGACAGGATCAGGCATTCTTCAGCAAGTGGATGCACTTTGATACTTATCGTAAGGTTGTATTTCCGCAGCAGTAATTGTTGTGGGATATGATAAAAAAGAGAAAAGGGCTGCCGAGGGGATTTCCTCACGGCAGCCGTTTTTTATTCTGGTATGAGAACATTCATCAAAACAGTTCACTGCGGATTTCTTCCAATGTGGGCGTTTGTTTTCCCCACTTTTGAAAAGCTTGTTCGCATTTCTTCAAGTCAATGACTTTACAGTCCATTCTCTCAATAATGGGAATGGTTTCAAAGAAATATTCTGGTATTTCCTCTTTAAGCTCCTTGCTATAGCATTTGAGTTTCAGAGTACATGCTTTGTTGTTTCTTGAAAAAGCTAGGATTTATCGCTTTTGCTTATCAACGAATATCGGCTTGCTACCATCATCAATTTCAAATGTATTACTTCCAGTTCGTATATAAACACTTCCTATTTCCGCATGAATATAAGGAATAATATCTCTGTCATAATTACATATTGTATTGATGGAAAGCACGTGATGATTGCTTGAATCATTCATATAAGATTCATCTTCATCACCTGCTAAAAAACGCCATCCGCTATCTGGGTTGTCTTCATCTGGAACTTCTCGATACATATATCCTACTTTAAAACCTTCTTTTGTTATTCTGTCGGATACAATGCATCCTTCTCCATTTGGTTCATTCCAATCAATTAATTTCTCTATTTTGATACTAAGAAAATCGTTGTTCTTATTTTTCTTGAAAAACATGATGATTCATCTCCTTAAATCTCGACTTGTTTCCCTTTTTCAAGTTGGATACACATTGTCTGCCGTTTTCTGTTACGCTTCCACATTCTTCTGATAGATCAGCTGCAAGCCTTTCAGCAGAAGCAGGTTGTCCAGTACGATCTTGTGCCGGCAGTGGGGAATGATAAATTCCGACAGCCCGCCGGTGGCAAGAAATGTAGGCGTTTCGCCCAGTTCCTCCTCAATGCGGTCCAGCAGTCCGTCAATGCAGCCGGCGGCACCGTAGAGAATGCCGCTTTTCATGCACTCTACCGTGTTGCTGCCGATGCAGCGTTTCGGCGGATCAAGGGAAATTTTCGGCAGCTGTGCCGTCTTTTCCGTCAGAGCATTCATGGAGATGCCCACGCCCGGAGCGATCATGCCGCCGATGTGCCGCCGCTGGGCATCGATGACGGAAAGCGTTGTGGCAGTGCCCATGTCGATAATGACAATGGGCGGCTGGTATTCGTGAAGTGCTGCCACGGCATCGGCAACGCGGTCGCTGCCCAGCTGTGCCGGATTGTCAATGGCGATCTGTAAGCCGGTTTTGACACCCGGTCCCACCAGAACCACGTGGCAGTGTGCAATTTTTTCCACGGCTTTCCGAACCGCATGGTTAATGGAGGGCACCACGGAAGAAATGATGCAGCCCTCGATTTCTGTGGTCTGGATCTGATAGATTTCCAGAATTGTTTTGATAGAAATGGCAAGCTCCAGAGATGTGGCGTTCTGATTGGTAGAAACCCGTTCTACAAATAAAATCTGCTGCTCCTGAAAGCCGCCGATGACAACATTGGTGTTGCCGATGTCAATGGCAAGTACCATGAAAAGACCTCCTGAGATAGGGCAGCGTGTAGGCTGCCGTAGATTCGGGCGTGTTTCCTTAGGGCAATACCGCACAATCTTTGTGCGGTATTGCCTATGAAATTCATAAATAACTTTACTCATGATATATGATATACTTCTTTCATTGCTCCTGATAGATTGGAAACACGCGATATGTTTTATTATAACACAATTTCGGAAAAAGTGCAAGGTACGTTGACTTCTCTCTGCGAAAATGCTATAATAAAAACACAAAAATTAAGGAAACACTGAATAAAGCCCGCCTGACGGCTTTATGCAGTGTTTCCTTAACGCACAAAAACGGAGGTGTACAGATGCAGAACGTTGCAGTTTTATTCGAACAGGCGGCGGAGCAGTTCGCGGCAGCTTATCCGGAAAACGGACCCTTGTCCCCGTGGATCACGGAACAGCTGGGCGTTACAGAACCGTATCTGCGGGGAAAAGCCGGCGTTGCCCTGCTGCTGCTTCGGCTGGTACAGCGGCAGCTTACCGGCAACTCGATTCCCCTTTGTCGGGACATGCTCCCCATAGAAGACCGTGCGGCAGCAGTGCCGGAGCTGGAATCAGTACAAATCTGGTGGCATCGCTGGCTGGGGTGTGGTATCGGCATGGGCTTTTCCGGCTGGGAAAGTTTGTGGCAGGCAGCAGACGAGGCGTTGCAGCTGCTGCCGGAAACACTGCCGGCACTCTGCTGTGCAGAGATTCTGCGGAGATTTGACGGATAAAATAAAACCCGTTCTTGCGTGTGCTAAGAACGGGTTTTTATAGGTTCATATATAGTGTTGTTTTCTTCATCTGTCCCTCTAGTTTTTTGGCACGTTTTAAGGCAATACCACACAAAACACGCTTTTCGACAAAGCAGTCATCGTTACGGTGCTACTTTTTATTTTTCTATAGGAATCATGATTCCCACCCGAAACAATTCTGCACTGGGCTGTACGTCCAGTGTGCCCTTGTGCTTTTCCACAAGGTGCATGGCAGAAGAAAGCCCGATGCCGTGGTATTCGCTGTTGTTCTTTCGGGTGAAAAAGCCCTGCTGTTCCTTTGGTGCAAGCATACCGTCGTAGGTGTTTTCGATCACCATATACCAGAATGCAGGCTTGCAGGCAGTTTTCAGCCGAATTCGTTTTGTTGCTTCCGGCGGCATTCGCAGACACGCTTCTACGGCGTTTTCCAGCAGGTTTCCCAGCAGGGTGCACAATTCTACGTCAGTCATGGAAAACGGTTCCGGAATCTGAAATTGCAGGGACAGATCAATGTGCTGGATCTCCGCCAGATTGTCATAGTAGAACAGCAGAGCATCTACTGCCGGTCTGCCGCAATAGGTTTCCATGATTTTTCCAGATCCGCTGCTGTATTCGCCCACAGAGTCCAGATACTCCAGAATCACCTGATCGCCGGTTTGTTCTGCCAGCGTGTGCAGTGTGCGGAGATGGTGGCGGAAATCGTGGACAAACCGCCGGCGGATCTCGACCTGTTCCCGCAGCTGGAAGGTGTAGTTGGTCTGCATGATCAGCTGCTTTTCGGCGTTGTGGTTCTGCTGCTGGAGCAGGCGGTTCTGGGTGTAACTTTCCGCTAAAAATTTCCATAGCATCGTAGCCAGCATGTAGATCAGCACCGTGCAGACCCATTCCAGAAACCATCCGCCAAAGATCGGGTCGTATGCCGGATAGATACGATCCCAGAGGCAGGCACAGCCGAAAAAGAGGGATACATAGAAAAGCCGATGATTCTTTTCGCTTTTGCGGGCGGTCAGGAATGCTGTGAAGATCAGATACGCCGAAAGCAGTAGCTTATATCCGGCAAGAAGTCGGGAAACAGCGGCAATGCCCCAGTCCGGTATGCTGGCTGCACCGAAAAAATACACCGAAACGCCAACGCAGATCCCCACAGCAACGCCGCAGCTGATGCGGGAAGCCGTGGCAGCAATGCCGCAGACCTGATTGTGCAGGTAGAGCAGCAGAGTCAGTGTTCCGTAGCAGCACAGCGTTTCCAGCCAGTAAGTGGGAAACACCGGCAGCAGAAAGAGCGTGTGCAGCAGGGGATACACTGTCCATCCGATCATCAGCAGACAGAGCAGTGCCAGAAGGGCAGTATTTTTGTGGCGTGTCCGAAGCCAGAAGTACCCGCAGATGAGAATGGCAACCTGAAATGTGAAAATCGTACAGAGCCGCAGCCCCAGCCGGATTCCACGGGTGTAATTCAATGCCTGCGGTGTACCGAACGCTGGCGGAAAAGTCATGCCGCTGTAGAAATAGGACTGATTATTGACAGCGATCAGTATGGTGATCATGCCGTTTTCGTCCGGAAAAAAACTGACCAGCCGGCTGCCGGTCGCGTCCCGATAGTGGTCTGGGTCGGGATTTCCGATAGACAGAGCCGGATCGCCGTTGATATACAGCTGGTATGCTGAAAATACTTCCGGCATACCCAGAGAATAACTGATGCGGGTACTGGGAACCTGAATGCGGAGCAGATAAGTGCCGCAGCCAAGCTGTGTCTGGCCGCTCTGTCCGGAGAGATCCATGCGGTTTCCGGACTGGAGATTGACATAGGTCATATACCGGTCTGGGTCGCCGTCCTGAAAGTCTGCCGGTGTCAGCAGCACATTGGGATAATATGCCCAGTCATGCCACAGATAACGGCTGGGGTGCTGCTCCATGTCCGCTTCGGAAAGGATCAGCAGTCCGTTGATGGGCTGAGTGGTATGCTGCGTATATTTGTTGTTGAAACGGTACAGCCCGCTGAAAAACAGCGATGCCAGAAGCACGGACAGCAGCATGCCCAGATATAACCGGAGCATCTGCCTGCGATTCTGCCGGTTCATCGTTTTTGATTCCTTAGCCGCAGGAACAGAAAGATGCCCAGTCCTGCCGCAGCGATCCCACCTGCCAGCCAGAAAATCCAGTACGGAGCATTATGCTCTGCCTCTGCTGCCGGAATGGAGAAGATTCCCAGATAACTGGTATCCATGCGGTAAGCGTGGCTGTCTGCATCGTATTCCAACAGCTGTGCGGCTCCGTTGACTTCCAGTGCCGGTTCGGCATCTTTGGAAAAGAGCGATTCCGGAAACCACAATGTCACTTCTTTTTGCAGGGAAACATTTTCGTCATTTACGGTGACTTGTACGGCGTAGTTGCCGTCCTCTTTTGGCGTGATCGAAACAGTGACGGTGTCGGCGTCGGTGTAGGGGAATGCTCCCTGCGGAATGGAAAGGGTAACGCCGTTTTTGGAGAATACCGCATTGCCGCTTTGTTCGAACATGCACTGCAGCCGGTATCCGGAAATGGTATCCCGATCGCTGTCCGAGTATTCCAGCATGGGAGCCGCAGCAGTTGTCTTGCTCTGGGCGGTGCTGGTTTCGGAAGTGGCAGAAGCAGCTGTGGTCTGGGCAGCGGCAGTTTCCGCAGGGGTGCGGTTGACAGAATATGCCTTTTTCTTGTGTTCTTCCCGCGGCGAACCGGCGTTGTCATTTTCCTCTGCTGCGGCAGGCACAGCTGCCGGTGCCTTGATCTGAGCCGCCTGTGTTTGTGTGGTGGTGAAAGCGGCAGATCGTGTTTCTGTCGGTGCAGTTTCCGGAGCCGCAGGAGCCGGCTGGGAAACCGCCGGCGTGGGAGAAGCCACATTGTCGCTGCCGTCCCGATCGCCGCCTATGGAGATCACCTTGGTATGACTGCCGTCTTCGAAAATGCCGATGTACTGCGAACGTGTATCTTCGGTCTGCACATAAAAATAGGTGTACCACTTTTCCGGCAGACGATTTCGATGGATAAAAAAGCCGTTCTGGCAAATCGATGCCATTTTGTCGTCGCACAATGTCCATGTACAGTCGTCCAGCTCAGCATCGTCACAGGGCTGCTCGCTGGAATAGGCATAAACGCTGTCGCCCTCATGGAGCTCCGGCAGGCAGTAAATGACGTGGCTCTCCGCTGTGGTGCGTGCACAGAACAGGTCAAATGCTTCCGGCTGGCTGATGCAGACCGGAATGGAAATGTTCTCCAACTCCGGAGCAAGCACATAGTTCGCAGCATCTCTGTCGGAATCGTCAATGCACAGATGCACAGTAACGGTATAGCTTCCCGCAGTCTGAATGTCCACCGTTTCCCAGCCGGAGATCTCCGCCAGAAGCAGGGCTTCGCCGCCGTTCTCATTATAAGCGATCAGATAGGAAACCGCATCTTCCAGATAATACTGAGATTCTTCCAGTTCGAGAGTATCCCCTTCGGCAATGAGAAAGCCGCTGAAAAACACGTCGGCAGAAGCAATCGCGGTGAGAACCTCCGGTTCTTCTTCCGCTTCAGCTGAAACCGGAATGCTGCTGCCGAGGCAGGTCAGCAGAAAAAGGAAAAGCACGGCAAATTTGCCGAAACGTTTTGAAGCACACATCAAAGCATCAATCCTCCTTTGCCATTTGGTCGTAGAGATAGGTACGCCAGAGTTCGCCGATTTTTTTCTTGTTGCGGATATTGATCGGCAGCGTTTCGCCGTTGGAGAGCCGGAACAGATTGCCGTCCATGTCCTGAATGTGCTGCATGTTTACGAGAATGCCGCGGATACAGGGGAGAAAGCGTTCGTCAGCCTCCAGCGATGCCGTCAGCTTTCCGAAGGAAACAGCAAGAGAGATGCATTCTGTTTCCGTGTGGATCACCGTCGTGTGTCCCTGTACATCAATATAAAGGATCTTTTCGGTGGGAATGCTGCGGGGGACATTTTCCTGTACAATTTCCAGAAACGGCACAGCATAATCCGGCTGTAGTTCCAGAAACTGCATTGCCTGTTCGAATTCCTCCGGCACAATGGGCTTTACCAGATAGTACACCGCCCGCACGGAATAGCTTTGCCGGAGAAAGTCGGTGCTGCTGGAGAGAAAGATCAGTTTTGTGCGGCTGCCGGCGGCGAACAGTTCCCTGGCAGCGTCCATGCCGGTCTTTTGCTTCATATAGATGTCCAGAAAAACCACATCGAAAGTCCGGTGCTGTGCGGCTTCCAGATATTCTTCAGCACAGGTGAATTCTTCCAGTTCCGCGGTGATGCGGTGTTTTTTCAGGTAGACGTGCAGATATAATTTCAGACTGTTGCGGTCTGCGGCAGAGTCATCGACAAGTGCAATATTCATATGCAAAAACCACCTCCGTTGCATTGTAGATTTTTGAATAGGCATACGAATACAGATTACATTATAGCATATTTTTCATGGAATGTCTAGGGATTTTTTTGCGTTTCATGAAGAAAAACTGCGTTTTGCGTAAATCGTATTGCATAATTGTGAAAAATCCAGTATAATTATATCATCAACAGCGGTGCTTTTCGAAAGCAGTGCTGGAATAGAAATCAGAGCAGGACAGATGAAAGCGTGTTCTGCTGGGGCTGAAAAGGAGTTAGAATTAATGAAACTGAGAAAAATGTTAGCATGGCTGACTGCGATGGCAATGCTCGGAACTGCCGCACTGGCAACCGGCTGCGGCTCGGAAGAAACATCTTCCTCCAAGGCGGAAACCTCTGCTGCGGAAACTGAAGAAGCTGCTGATGCAGCAGATGATGCAGAAGTAGATGAACTTGCAGAAGATGATGCAGAAAGCGGCAGTGTGGACGATGAAACCGCAGCGTATGCCGATGCACTGGCAGGCACTCTCTGGCTGGGCATGGATACAGAATATAACTGCTATGCTATGGGCTTCAATGAAGAAGAGATCGTATTTGAAGCAGATGACGGTTCTTCTGCTTCCGGTTATTGGGGTGTTACTGCAGGTGACCCTACCATTTATATTTTCGATGATGCAGAACTGACCAATCAGATCGCTTCCATTCCGTGGAGCTATGATATGGAAAATGACGTGATGATCCTCAACAACAATGTCATCATGGCACAGGCAGATAACTACAGCTTTTCTGATGCAGCAACTGCAATGCAGGAAATGGCAACTGCCGCAAAGGTACAGGAATACTTGCAGGGTACTTACTGGGTAGGCACCGATGACACCAGTGCATCTGCTATTTCTATGAGCAGCGACACGCTGGAGATCATTGAACTTAGTCAGGACGGCACACTGGATCAGGGCTCGTTCCTGTGGAGCATGGATTATGATACTCTGAATGCCTACGATGAGAATTACAATCTTCTGGCAAGCTTTGGCTGGGATATTTCGGAAGATGGCTCGGAACTGCAGCTGACCAGCGACGGCGAGAGCATCGTATATACACAGGTATCGGAAGAAGATGCCAATGCCGTGGTAGAGTATCTGTATTCGGCAATGGGTCTGGAAGAATCCGCAGAATAAGTGTGTAAAGGAAACACTGTATAAAGGCAGCACTGCCGCACAGGTTTTGTGCGGTGTTGCCTGAAGTTTGTCTGATGGTTTGGCATGCAATCTGCCGAAAAATCTGACGACGCATCTTATGCACAAGTTTTGTACAGTGTTGCCCTAAAACTATATAATTATAATACTGTTCCAATGGCAGACTGGAACGACATGGGACGAAAGGAGATTATGACCATGAAAAGCAAAACTACAGCAATTATTCTCTCGATTCTTCTGGGAGAACTGGGCGTGGATCGTTTTTATCTGGGATATACCGGTTTGGGTATCCTGAAGCTGATCACAGCAGGCGGTTTCGGAATCTGGTGGCTTATTGATCTGATTCTGATCATTACCGGAAAACTGACAGCCAAGGACGGCAGCGAACTGGTATAAGCACAAGGCAACAAAGGCATTGTTCCCCTGTGCCTTTCAACTGTTCATATTGGAATGATACAGGCTCACAAAGCCGCTGTAAAAAGCAGAGATTTTTATCTCTGCTTTTTTTGAAAGGCAATACCGCACAAAGAGCGTCTGGCGA
>NZ_KI260480.1:19896-26080 GCF_000468015.1 Ruminococcus callidus ATCC 27760
TGTCGCACAATCTTTGTGCGGTATTGCCGAAAATGAAAAAATGAGAAATGACGAAAGGAACTGTTTATGCCGGTATTTTTGCGAAAATGTGCCGCAGTTTGCATGGCGGCAGTACTGAGCTTAGTGACAGTCGGCTGTCTGGACTGGGAAGAAGATATTCCGCCGGAGGAACAGGGGAATGCTTCGGATACCTATACCCTGATGCTGTACATGTGTGCTTCCGATCTGGAATCCGAGTGCGGATTTGCCACGGAAGACCTCAACGAGATCATGTATGGCTATACCGCCGGCAACCTGAATGTGATCGTGCAGACTGGCGGCACAGCAGAATGGCAAAATACGGTAGTTGCAGATGACCGCTGCCAGCGGTATCGGGTGACAGAGGACGGTCTGGAACTGGTGGACGACAGTCTGGGCATGCAGAACATGGCAGACAGTGCTACGCTGACCGACTTTATCCAATATTGCAGCAGCAATTACGCAGCCGATCACTACGGGCTGGTGCTGTGGGACCACGGCGGTGGTGTGGTTGGCGGCTATGGCTATGACGAAAATTTCGGCGGCGACAGCATGAGCCTGACGGAAATGTCCCGTGCTCTGGGCGATGCCAGTGTGCATCTGGATATGCTGGGGTTTGATGCCTGCCTGATGGCGAACTTTGAAACCTGCCTGATGGCGGCACCGTATGCCGATTATCTGATTGCCTCCGAAGAACCGGAGCCGGGGTGCGGCTGGTACTATACCGACTGGATCGGAAAGCTTTCGGAAAACTGTGGGATTCCGCCGAAACGTTACGGGCGGCAGATCATTGACGACTATATCACAGAAAGCGGCTGGGATTCGCCCAGTATGTATTCCACGCTGGGCATGTTTGATTTGCAGCAGGTGACACAGAAGCTGCTGCCGGCATTGAGCCAGTTCTCCGATGATGCAGTGCAGCAGCTTTCCGCAGGGGAGTACCGCCGGATCTCCCAGAGCCGCAGCAATACCCGTGCGGTGTATCAGTCAGAACTGGATCACATCGATCTGCTGGACTATGCACAGCACAGCCAGAGCGAAACGGCAGACCAGCTGGAACAGGCGGTTTCCGACTGTGTTGTATATTATCAGGAAACGGAGAACGGCAGCGGGGACAACGGGTTATCCATTTTGTTCCCCTATTATGATCTATCCGCACTGGATATGCTGGAGGAGATGTATCAGACTTTGGGGTATGATGATGCATATCCGGCGTTTCTGGAGCAGTTTGCCAATGTTATGGCAGGGGGACAGATCTCTGTTTCCGGTTTTTCCAATACCCAGAATCACGCAGCTGCCAGCGAATACAGCGGCTTTCAGTGGTTCGATGCTGATGCCGGCTATGACGAATCCTACTACGAAACCTATAGTGCAGACCTGAGCCTGCTGGAAACCACGGAGGTGGACGGCAGGTGTGTGCTGGAGCTTTCGGAAGAAGACTGGGAGATCGTCAATGATGCCGCAATGCAGATGTTTGCCGTCTATGACGGATTCTATGTGGATATGGGGCTGGACGATTACTGCGAGTTCGACGACTACGGCAATCTGATCGTGGAATACGACCAGACATGGGTGGCACTGGACGGACAGGTCGTGCCGTTTTTCCACGAGTCCTATACCAGTGACGGGGACAGCTTTTTCACCTGCGGTTCTGTGCCGTGTGTCTATAACGGTATCGATGCGGAAATCGTGCTTGTCTGGGATACGGAGCACCCGTCGGGATATGCTGCCGGCGTTCGTCCGGTGTATACGGACAGCGTGGCAGCCAAGGGGTTGTATGACATCTGTGACGGGGACACGTTTCAGGTGTACTATGACATCTACGACGAAGATCTCAACTATGTGGAAACGATGACGCTGGACGATGAGATTTTCACCGTGCAGGACAGTCTGGAAGTCGGCTATGCAGATGCAGCAGAGCAACTGGGGGATACCTTTATTTATTACGTGCTGGAGGACATCTATAACAATACGTATTATACCGATTCGATTGCGTATTTGGAGGAATAGCTAAGGCAAATACCGGCAGTACGGAACAGGAAGTTTCCTGACGTGCTGCCGGTTTTTTCGTCGTATGAAGTGTCATCGTAGGAATATCAAATAACAACAACTCATTTCCCTTGTCGTTTTTTATTCACAGGAAGTGGTTGACTTTTCCACGGAGATCGTCCTATACTATAGAGTACGCTTCCATAAAAATAAAATGCACGTCTTTTCGGCAAAAGCATTTTACGGGAACACACTCTAAATTTTTGACAAGGAGCAAGGAAACGCTGCATAAAGCTTGTACATAAAAGCTTCCGGCGTTTCCGTAGTATGACATCATGGAAAACGACTATCTGATTCGGCAGAAACCGTTTCGGGCACTGCTGGTGTTTGCCCTGCCGATGATTCTGGGGAATCTGTTCCAGCAGACCTACACCCTGATGGATTCTGCCATTGTGGGGAGATACGTAGGAGAACAGGCTCTGGCGGCAGTGGGAGCCTCCTACGCCCTGACCAACATTTTCATCTGCATTGCCATTGGCGGCGGCATCGGGGCTTCGGTGGCGGTGAGCCGCTATTTCGGATCAAAGGAATTCCCCCGCATGAAGCTGGCAGTTTACACCGCCTGTCTGGCATTTCTGGGAGTCAGCATTCTACTGGGCGGTTTCGGGCTGGCATTGAGCCGACAGATCATGGAAGTCCTCCAAACGCCGGCAGATGTGCTGGACATGGCCGTGGACTATTTAAACATCTACTTCGCGGGGCTGCCATTTTTGTTTTTGTACAACGTGTTCTCCTCCATGTTCAATGCACTGGGAAAATCCCGTATTCCCTTATATTTTCTGATCTTTTCCTCGGTGTTCAACGTGGTGCTGGACATAGTGCTTGTCACAAAGGCAAACATGGGCGTGACCGGTGTGGCATGGGCAACGCTGATCGCACAGGGCATTTCGGCAGTGCTTTCCTTTCTCGTGCTGCTGCGGGAACTGAAGCGTTTCCCCAGCGGAAAAACCGGCATCTTCAGTCACACGGAACTGCTGCAAATGACACGCATTGCCCTGCCCTCCATTTTACAGCAGTCCACCGTTTCCATTGGCATGATGCTGGTGCAGTCGGTGATAAATAGCTTCGGTTCCGAGGCATTGGCTGGATTTTCGGCGGCAATGCGGGTGGAGTCCATTTGCATTGTGCCTATGGCGGCGTTCGGCAACGCTCTCTCCTCCTACACTGCCCAGAATCTGGGTGCCGGACAGGAAGAACGAGTGGTAAAAGGGTATCATGCCACGAACCTCATGGTACTTTGCAGTGCTGTCCTGATCTGCGTTTGCGTGGAACTGCTGGAACGCCCGCTGGTCGCTCTGTTTCTGGGAGCAGACGGCACAGAAACAGCGTTCTCCGTAGGCGAGGGCTACCTCACCTTTATGGGGTGGTTCTTCTGTTTTATCGGTTTTAAAATGGCAGTGGACGGCTTGCTGCGTGGGGCTGGGGATATGAAAATGTTCACGGTCGCCAATCTGGTGAACCTTAGTATTCGCGTGATCGTTGCTGTGACAATGGCTCCGCGGTTTGGCATTTTTATGGTGTGGTGTGCCGTGCCCATCGGCTGGTTCTGCAACTGGCTGATTTCATTTCTGGAATACCGCACGGGAAAATGGCGGCGAAAACAGCCTGCGGTTTCGCAATAACGCGACTTCGCAATAATAAGGAGCGGCGATCGTGCGGAACGGCAGATTCATTTTCAGAAATACATTTTGTTTGTTGATTTATCCATATCACAAATAGTTTTCTACGCAATCATTGACAACCCAGAAAAAACATGCTATAATTATTTATGCTGGTGTGCAGAAAGCACTTTATCTGGGTGTGGCGCAGTTGGTAGCGTGCTACCTTGGGGTGGTAGAGGCCGCCCGTTCAAGTCGGGTCACTCAGACCAGAATCAACACGCAGTTTCGAAGATTTTTCGGAACTGCGTGTTTTGTTTTGTGTGGGGGAACACTAGGGAAATCTGCAACAAAATTCTTGAACAACACCAATTGACAAAAAGAAGGCTGTACACGATTTTAAAGTGTACAGCCTTCTTTTGCATATCGTCAATGAGAGCGGTTTGTTTTGTGTGCACTGCTGCCCTTACTCGATCTCTCCGATCAGATCTTTCACCACTTCTCCGGCAATGATCAGCCCCACCACCGACGGAACAAAGGCATTGCTGCCGGGAACCTGCCGCCGCTGGGTACACTTGCGGGCAGTGCCCGGCGGACAGATGCAATGGGCCTTACAGCTGTTTGCCATGTCCTCTTTCGGGGCAATGGGCTTTTCCTTGGAGTAGACCACTTTTAGCTTGGGAATCCCACGCTTTCGCAGTTCGTGCCGCATGACCTTTGCCAGCGGGCAGACAGAGGTTTCGTAAATGTCTGCCACTTCAAAGGCAGTGGGGTCCATTTTGTTGCCGGCTCCCATGGAACTGATGATCGGCGTGCCGGCACGATACGCCTGCTCTATCATTTCCAGCTTGCCGGTGACGGTGTCAATGGCATCTACCACATAATCGTACTGGCGGAAATCAAACTGTGCGGCAGTGTCCGGCATGTAAAAGGCACAGTGGGTTTCTACCTGACAAGCCGGATTGATCTGGAGAATGCGTTCTTTCGCCACCTCGACCTTGTATTTCCCCACCGTCTTTCGAGTGGCATAGATCTGCCGGTTGATGTTGGTCAGACACACGCGGTCGTCATCAATGAGATCCAGTGCTCCCACGCCGCTGCGGGCCAGAGCCTCTACGGTATAGCCGCCTACACCGCCGATGCCGAACACTGCCACCCGTGCCTGTGCCAGCCGTTCCATTGCCGGCTTTCCCACCAGCAGTTCCGTTCTGGAAAATGCGTGCAACGCCATTACAGCAGTCCCTCCTTTGCAAATGCCTGTTCCAGATCGGCGATAATATCTTCCGTGTCCTCAATGCCCACGCTGAACCGGAAAAATCCGCCGTGGAATTCCTCGGGATACAGATACTGCCGTTCGTCATTTTCGCCCAGAAAGACGATTAGGCTCTCGTCATGTCCTAGCGAAACCGCCGAGGTAATCACCTTCAGATGGCTGACAAAACGGTTATAGGTGTCGTGATCGGCATGCAGCCCAAAGGACAGCACGCCGCCGAAACCGCCATGCATCTGTTCTGCGGCGATCTCGTGTCCCTTGTGAGTTTCCAGTCCGGGGTATGCCACAAAGCTGACCCCCTTTACCGTCTGGAGGTACTTTGCCACCTGCAATGCGTTGGCATTGTGCTGCCGCATCCGCAGGGGCAGGGTAACTGCACCACGCATGATGAGCCATGCGTTAAACGGGCTGATCGTCGCACCCAAATTCACCTGTGATTGTGCCCGGATGATGTCCAGATATTTCTTTTTGCCGATGATTGCACCGCCCATGGCATCTCCGTGCCCGTTGATATATTTCGTCAGGCTTTCCACGGTGAAATCGGCTTCCAGTTCAATAGGTCGCTGGTTATAGGGCGAAGCAAAGGTGTTGTCCACCGACAGCAGAGCACCATTTTCGTGGGCAATGTCTGCAATGGCACGAATGTCCGAGATCGTCAGCGTGGGATTGCCCGGCGTTTCGATGTGCACCAGCTTGGTGTTGGGACGAATCGCCTTTTTCACAGCTTCCAGATCAGAGGTGTCCACAATGGTCGTGTCCACGTGGAACTTGTTTTTCAGCAGTTCGTTCAGCAGGCGGTATACGGCAATATAGGTCACACTGGAAAATACCACATGATCGCCGCTTTCCAGCAGGGCGAAGAACAAGCCGGACAGTGCTGCCACGCCGCTTGCCAGCACAACGCAGTCCTCACCACCCTCCAGCGAAGCCAGCTTTTCCTGTAAATACTGCTGGTTAGAGCCGCCGTTTCGGGTGTACAGATTTTTGCCTGCACTGCTCCAGTTCAGATCACTGGGGTCATAGGGCAGGGCATAGCTGTTTGCCATAGTGATCGGACGCTTGATTGCTCCGGTTTCCGCATCGATGTCGTTTCCTGTATGAACAGCTCTGGTCTGAAAGCCGTATTCATTTCCGAAAGTGTGTTTTTCCATGAGATTTGCTCCTCTCTGTGTTTTGTGTTCGAAAGCCTGTCGGCAGATTGGTATACACCTGAGGCAATGCCGCACAAAGAGCGTCTGGCGACTTT
>NZ_KI260480.1:26180-35300 GCF_000468015.1 Ruminococcus callidus ATCC 27760
TGTCGCACAATCTTTGTGCGGTATTGCCCTGAATTTTATAATTCCTATAGTTTTGATAGGTTACATATGCTATTATACATGACAGAACGGAACTTGTCAAGGGGTTCTGGAATTTTTCTTGTCAACAGCAACAGAGAGCGATATTCACCTTTAGGCAACACCGCACAAAACCCGCCTGACGGCTTTGCACGCAATCTGCGTGCAGATTTTTCGTCATATTGCCCAGAAATCCCTTGCCATACGGAAAGTATGCCTGCGGAATTTCTATGCAATCTGTCGATGCAATCTGCCGAAAAATCTGACGACGCATCTTACCACAAGCTTTGCGCGGTGTCGCCTTTATTTTCCAAAGAACTGTTGTATCATGGATAAAATGTGAAAAAGCATCAAGTTTTACAATTCTATGTTGCAATTTGGGTAAAACAGATGTATAATAATACTATGCTATCTATAGGATAGTATTTTCCATCATGCCGGCAAAAAAGCAAAGGCAATACCGGCATACCTACAGGAGGTATAACCAATGAGTTTATTAGACCAAAAACTAGCCGCATTGCCCATAGGCAGTCATGTTCGACTTGTACACAAGTCCGGACGGATCATTGAGGGCGTTGTCATGGAAAATGACGGAAAAGACGCTCTTTCGGTACAGATCACATCAACAGCTACGCTGCGGTACGATCAGATTGGCATACTGGAGGAATGTACACAAGCCGGCATGCCACAGCCAAAACCAGTAGCTGATCCTGTTTTGCAAGCAGTACCGGTACAGCCGGCAGCGGTTCCAGCACCAGCGGCTCCAAAACAAAAACCAGTATCTGGTTTTGAAAACATGCAGATTCCATGCGATAAAGAAGCTGTAACACAGGCATTTAAAGCTATGGAATCCCAAGAGAAGAAAGCTCTGACAACAGGATATAATAAATATCAGAATTATCTGCAAAGTCATGAAACTTCGAAGTGTCAGGAGGCAGCTCAGCTGGCGTGGAATGTGATCAAAGAAAATGAGTGGGATTATAATCCTCGTGTCAATTTTTTTCTGGGCTTGTTACAGCTGGTCTGTGAAGACTATGATATGGCAGCAGAATCGCTGTTCTATGCCGGCAATCTGCGGTATGCCTACTGTGCGGCATATCAGGGGGCACAGAAAAAAGAAGAACGGGAATACGCTCTCCTTGCTGCCGCCTTTGCTGCGTTGTTTCTTTCTGAGGATAATGCACTGGGCAAAGAAGAAGCCGCAGAGGTGCTGCAAAAGTCCTCTGTACAGTTGGCAGACATCTCCGGTATCACCTATGCATTAGAACATGCTGTGGAAGAAAGCAGCAGGGCAGCTTTGAACCGTATCATTCGTTCCATTGGCGTAGATCATGGAAAGACCACGGCAGAACTACAGGATATGCAGGCACTGCTGGAAAGTCTGCGGTATCTGTTCCCGGGGAATGCGGTGCGGAAAAAAATCACCAAATTGCAGAGTAACTCTCTGGAATCCGGCTTGGAAACCGAACCGGAATCTGTGGACATGCCGGAAACACCGCCTGCAAATGATGAGCCGGATCTCACCAAGACACACACCGGCTATATCATTTCTTACGATTATTTCGAGGGAAAGGGAAAAATTCAGGGTCCCAACGAAGAACAGTACCTGTTTGATGTGAAGGACATTACAGACAAATCGCTTCAAAAAAATATTAAGAAGATCGACAAAAGAACGATGACTCCTATTCCGGTAAAGTTCCAGCTGCTGAAAAGCGGCAAAAATTATCTGGCGGTATCCATTAAACGCGGAACAGCATCGTTTTACTTGCCGTCAGCACAGTGGAATGCCGCAGTTGAAGCTGCGGCAGAAACGCCAGCCGCAGCATCAGCAGATCTGCCCCTGTCAGCTTCTATTTTCAAGGCAGCAGCGGCAGAGAAGGAAACATCTGCACCTGCTTCTGAAGAGCCCTTGGAAAAAAGTGAGGACGGAAAGCAGCTGAGTGCCGCCATAAGCCATTGGACGGCAAAAAAAGCGTATTCCAAGGTGGTCGAGGTCTGCAAGACTTATATGGATAAAGATTGCTGGGAAGATGCTTTTACAGCGATCATCATGTGTTATTTACGTATGAACAATGAAAATGAAGAATTGGGGTATCTGAACGAACTTCGTGTGTTTGTGGAAAAATATGCGGATCGGGAAGTAAAGGCGTTAAAAGCACTGGAAGCACTTCAGCAGTATTATATGAAAACACACCAATATGCAGAAACGATCCGGATCCTGAATCGCCTGATGGAACAGTGCGACCCCGGCGAGCACAGCAAGATCCTGCATTACTTGCAGGGGAAGGGACGTTGTTATCGGGAAATCAAAGACTATCCTTCCGCGATCAGCGAACTGCTGGACTGGCTGGACATTGTCAAGCGAAATAAAATTACAGAACGCTACACGATACGGAACACTTGTATTTATATCGAACTGGCAGAACTGTATTTTGAAACCGGTGACTATGAGAATGCGGAAAAATATGTCGGGCTCTCCAGCGACTGCGAACGGAAACAGGTAATGCTGCAAAATCTTGCGGACAGAAAGGCAGCATTGGAAGAAGTCGAAAGACAGACGAATGCCATGGATGCAGACAACGATGCAGATGATGGCTTCGAAGAAGGCTCTGAGCCGGAAGAATCTCTGCAAACAGCGTATGAATCCTACACGGATACCGCCGGCTTCGAAGCTCTGGGAATTGATGACAGTGCGGTTATCAGCAAGGCTCTGCACTTCCAGCCGGAACAACTGCACTGCCTGCTCACATATCTCAACAGTGCGGCAATGCTGACAAAGGATTCCGAAATCGTGCGGAACACAGAGGACGGCACCACTGTCTATGTGGGACAGGCGATCAGGGCGGCAGATGCAGCATTTGCCTATGCGTTTCACAGTCCGCTTCTGGACTCTGAGTATCTCAGCACAGAGATCATGGCAGTATTTGATGAGGCACAGAACGTCCTGCCGGACATCAGTGCATCACTTTTTGCGGCTTCTGCTATGTATGCCCTGTTCCATACGCCTTCTGTACCGGATTACAGCATTGAAGACTTTTCTTTCGTGGTGGAAAATTTCGGACTGGATACCTATCCGGCAATGCTGCCCCTGCTGGGCGATCTGGTATCGTTCCGTGAAAAAACCGGATACGGCATGGACTCGTTTGCTGCCTATAAGACCAACAGCAGTGTCATTGAATCGGTCATTGATGAGGCGAAGGAGTGCTGTAATGCGGCGGATATGCGGAATGATGTGTATGAGAACCACGGACAAGTCCGCTGTACACGGGAACTGCTGTTTGCCAGCGAGGAAAGTGAACTCCGTACCTGTCTGAACATCGTTGCAGCAAATGAAACCGACAAGTTCCAGTTTGTCAAGGATACGGTGTCGGAATTGTTCATTCGTGCCAATAAGCCTATACAGGTGGAATATCTGGACGTGAAAAAAGCAGATAAGTGCATTGATGATTTCTGGGAACGTGCCCGCGTTGCGATCCAAAATGAGGGAAAGCACATCGCCAGACCTCATGAAAAAATCAAGGGCAGCAAGCGGAACAGCATTATGGCAACGCTGAAGCGAATGCTTTCCTGCATCTGTGACTGGCTCGCTGTGGCAGAGCATTTCAGCAGTACCGACAATGCTTTTGCCAAGGAGTATGACACGCTGGAGCCGAAGGTGACAGAGGAACTGACAGAGATCGTTCGCATCTGCAATGACATGCTTGCAGAGCGGGGATTCGACTGGGGCACCGAGAGCGTTCGCCGTGCAGCCACCGAACTGCTGGAAAAGATGAACGGCACATACAACACCAAAACCAGAAAGTATTTCTTCATGGACTTCCTGCGGGGCGAAGACGTTCTGCTGAACGACAACTACCTGCCGGAAACCCAGTCCACGTTCTGCGGCATGCCGGATTTCCACATTCTGTACCGCATCGAACAGCATGCCTCCAAGCCGCATCCGGAACTGCCGGAACGGCTCTCCGAAATTCTCAGCAATGTGGAAACCAAGCACAATTTCCGTACTGCAAGGCTCATCAAAGCCTATGGAGAGGACATGGACATTGCAGCGATCAGGGAACACAAAGACCTTGCCCAGTACGGGGAATGCCTGAAGCAGGCAAAGCAGCGGTTCGAAACCATGTTTCAGGATTTCTCCGATGAACTGGAACTCTGTGAAAGCTACGGCACCCTTTCGAACATCAACGGGGAAAAGAGTGCGATCATGGCGGTTGCCTACGCGTGGTACCGCATCACCCGTGTCACCAACGATTACGGCTTCTATGTCAGACTGCTGGAAGTGATCCGCAACCGCATTTCTGTCAATGCCGTGCAAAAAGGCGAACGCCTTCTGCACCAGCTGGAAGAACTGGCAGACAGTCCGGACTATGACTTTGGCGTGTTCAGCAAGGAAATGATTGAAGCCAAGATCAATGACCAGAACTATTCTTCCGCGGAGTTCATCATGAGCTGTATCCTCCGCCGCGATGTCAGCGGGATCTCTGACTATTCCGATGAGCCGTTTGGATATTTCCGCGAGTTTATCAATGAGCATGCCACCAACTACCGTGCAGTCCGCAGGGGCGGAAAGCACATTACTGAAACGATTGCCGAATATTCGGGGAAAAAAGATCTGGATCTGGCACTGCTGCATCTGACAAACAATGCCCGTAAGGAAACCAGAGGCGGTGCAAACCTGCTGAAAAGCTGGATTCCATCCGGCGGTCCTGCCAGTCTGAACCAGCTGGAAAAACTGCTCTCTTATCTGGGATTTAAGCCGGTTTCCGTTCAGCCGGACACCAGTCTGGACACAGAAGCATATCAGGTGTTCTGCCGGAAACAGATCGGTAAGATCAACTACGTTCACCCGATACCGGCGTTCGGCTCCAAGAGCGAAACAGACGGCTTCCGCGTGCTGTGTCTGTACGGCAAATACGACTGTGACAGTCTGATGGATAAGTTCCGCGAGGTCAATGCGGTGGCAAAGCATACCCTTGTGCTGCTGGACTTCGCCATGAACATGGAAGAACGCAGACGGCTTGCCAGAAAGATCAAGGAAGAAAAATCTTTCGCCACCACGTTTATCGTGATCGACCGTGTCATTTTGTTCTATCTGGCAAAGCACTATGCGGAAAATACCGTGATTCGGCGGCTCATGGCAGTAACGCTGCCCTTTGCGTACTATCAGCCTTTCGTAGAATCCTCTACACAGGACATGCCGCCGGAACTGTTTACCGGCAGAGAAGCGGAACTGACCCAGATCGAGTCGCCGGAAGGGGCAAATCTGGTTTACGGCGGCCGCCAGCTGGGCAAGAGTGCCCTGCTGAAAATGGCACGGCACAACATCGATAAAAACGGCAACGGCGATAGAGCTGTTCTGGTGGAAGAACTCAAAGACCGCAGTGCAGCAGAAGCCGTCAAGATCGTGTCTGACAAGCTGATTCTGGAGGGGATACTGGACGAATCCACCCGCTGTGACACATGGACTGCCCTCGCCGGACATCTCCAGAAGCGGTTCATGGACGAAAATCCGGAAACACGGATCCACTATCTGCTACTGATGCTGGACGAGGCGGACGAGATCATCAAGACCAGCGGTGACACAGAGGATTCTCCGATCACTGCCCTCAAGAGCCTGCCCTCCGGCCGCTTCAAATTAGTCATGGCGGGTCTGCACAATGTAAGCCGCTATCACAGAGAAATGATGCACGAAAACTCCAACCTGATCCACCTGAACTGGATCGTCATCAAGCAGTTCCGGCGGGAAGAAGCCACCAAGCTGCTGACCTGTACGCTTTCCTATCTGGGATTTCGGTTCAATCAGGACATTATCGACAACATTCTTGCTTCTACCTATAACTTCCCGGGACTGATCCAGTTCTACTGCCAGAAGCTTCTGGAGGCAATGAAGAACGAGGACTATGCCGGCTACGGAGAATCTGTCACACCGTTTTATGAAGTGACTGAGAGCCACTATAAAAAAGTCCTCTCGGATACCGACTTCACTGAAAAAGTCGATCAGAAGCTAGAAGCCACACTGTTTACCGATGCCAAGGAACGGAGCAATTATCACATCATTGCATTGATCATTGCGTATCTGTGCTACGTTTCGCCGAATGAAAAGGGCTATACCAGGGATGATCTGCTGCGGATCGCGGAAGAATATCACATCACCCGTATCACTTCGCTGAAACCCAACCAGTTCGAAGAAATCCTGAACGAAATGCTGGATCTGAACGTTGTCAGTGTCATGGATAATTATTATCGATTCGCCACCGATGGATTCCGGAAATTCCTTGGCAGTCAGGACAAGGTGGAAAAGAGCATGGCAGACTATTTTGAGGAGGAGGTATCCGAATGATAGGGGAACTCTGGTGGAACCGCCTTGTCAATTCCGTGCGGTTTCTCGATGACATTCAGATTGCGGTCATGAACGAAAAATCGGTAGTCTTGTTTTTCGATGACGAGATTCCGTGGCAGGACATCATGATCGAAACCATTGAACAGCGGCTGGCAGATCAGAACGACGACCGCAAGCTGAGAGTGTTGAATGTATCTAGTGTATCGGATAGTAACGAAATAGGATCTTACCTGTTGGAAGAATTTTGCAGAAAAGAGGAGAAGAATGTTTACTGGCCAACCACGCACGGCAATGAAATGCGTTTTCTGGCACAGAGCCGCGACACCAATCTGAATAAGCAAGATGTCTGCCTGACTGGTATCCGACCGGAACACGCGGCAAAATGGATCGCTTCCATTTCAGAGTATATGGAAAACTGTGATCCGACAAAGGAACACGGCGTTTTCCTGCTAATGATAGAGGGAGCACCGGCGGTGGGAACCAAGCAGCTGACCGCGTTCCGGTATACCGATTATGTCACGGACTATGACTGCATGATGCTCTGCCTGACTATGGTATCCGATCTGTCCTGCGGAAGAGCCGAAAAGATGTATCTCTGTGAAGTGGCAAGCAACATTGCCCATAACCACATTGAGCGTGCCGCACTGCTGGCAGCGGAAAATCTGGACTTGCTGCGGGATCCGGTTGGCGTGACGGAACGCGTGTATCAGGAAAATGACATCAAGGTCACAAACTTGCAGAACGTCGTGCGTGCTGCTGTCTGGGAGGCACAGATCAAGCTGGTATTTCCGAAGCTGGAAAATTTCCGCGTGGAGATCATTCGAAAGTATGCGTCCAAACTGCAGCAGTATCTGCCGATTCGCAGTTCCAACAATGATACGGTAGATCAGGCAGCCGATCTGGAGATCGGACAGCTGTTCTACATCTGCAAAGAGAACAGCGGCAGCAGGATCACAGACTATGCAGAATTTGAAATGCTGAAAAAGATGCGGAATGCCCGCAACATTCTGGCACACTGGGATATTCTGTCATATGAACAACTGAAAGACATTGACATGATCTAAGATAACATCATATACCAAAGGAAACACTGAATAAAGCCCGCCTGACGGCTTTGCACGCAATCTGCGTGCAGATTTTTCGTCATATTGCCCAGAAATCCCTTGCCATACGGAAAGTATGCCTGCGGAATTTCTATGCAATCTGTCGACCGAAAAATCTGACGACGCATCTTACGCACAAGCTTTGCGCGGTGTTGCCCTAAGATAACATCATATACAAAAAATGCCCCCGCACAGTCACCGGAAAATTACCGGTGAAACTGTGCGGGGGCGTTTTTGATCTATTGTTTTCTTAGAACGAAACGATCAGCTGCATCTTGAACTGTTCCTCGCCATAGACAGCATGAGGAATGTCCTTGGGCATGATCAAGGTTTCGCCGGCGTGGAGCAGGAACACTTCGCCGCCTACGGTGAACTTTCCGGTACCCTCCAGCACCGTTACCATAGCGTCGCCGCCGGCAGCGTGTGTGGAGATCTCCTCGCCCTTATCAAAGGAGAAAATGGTCATGCTCACCTTGTCGTTCTGTACCAGTGTTTTGCTGACAACCTGACCGGTCTGGTACTCCACCAGATCTTTCAGCTGTAAAACAGCCTGCTTTTCAATATTCTTATACATTTTTGCCGCTTCCTTTTTGCTTTTCCAGCCAGTGTGCCGCATAGGAGCACGTGGCAGTGACTTGCTTCCCGTTTGCCTGAATCTGCTGTACTGCACGGGAAACCAACTCGCCTGCGATTCCCATGCCCCGCAGGGAATCGTCTACAAACGTGTGGTCGATGCAGCAGACACCGGCTTCTGTTTCAGGGAATGTGATCTCTGCCACACACTTTCCGGCATCATCAGTGCAGAAAATGCGGTAGGGTTCGCTTTGATATTTCATATAATATGCCTCTTAAAGAGCCTGCTGAATGGCGTGCAGCAGGTCGTCATAGGACTCGAATGCCGGCAGTTCCGGATAGTCCTTTTTGATCTGTTCGGTGCTGCGGAACAGGAATCCCGCCTTGCTTGCCTGAATCATTGCCAGATCGTTGTGGCTGTCACCGCTGGCAATGGTGTCATAACCGATCGACTGGAGAGCCTTGACTGTGGTCAGCTTCGAGTTTTCGCAACGCATCTTGAAGCCTGTGATCTCGCCGTCCGGAGCAACTTCCAGAGAGTTGCAGAAAATGGTGGGATAGCCCAGCTTCTTCATCAGAGGGCCTGCAAACTGGGTGAAGGTATCACTGATGATGATGACCTGTGTCAGTTCCCGCAGTTTGTCCAGAAATGCCTTTGCACCCTCCAGCGGTTCGATCTTCGAAATGGTTTCCTGAATCTCTTTCAGTCCCAGACCGTGTTCCTTCAGGATTCCCAGCCGCCAATGCATCAGCTTGTCATAATCCGGTTCATCTCTGGTGGTGCGTTTCAGTTCGGGGATACCGCTTTCTTCTGCGAACGCGATCCAGATCTCCGGTACCAGTACACCTTCCAGGTCCAAGCAAACAATATTCATAGTATGTGATTCCTTTCCTCATCATATGCCATGCGGCAAATTTTATAGTTTTATTATAACATATGTTTCCGGAGATTGCAACTGCTTTTTGCGGCGGCGATTTGTCCTTTCACAAAAACCCTCTGTACATTCCCGCAAAAATGTGTTATACTATATACACTAGGGCAATACCGCACAAAGATTGTGCGACAGA